>NZ_JAULLJ010000008.1:0-159393 GCF_030518095.1 Bacteroides sp. ET489 | reverse complement strand
TTCATTTTTCTTTTTCAGGGGTTCTTTGCGAAGCGTTGCTTGACAAAGATCACCTTTCCTGCTTACTTTTCTTACAGAATGTAAGCAGAAAAAGATCTAAAACTGCGAATCGTTTGTTCCGCATATCTCAGAATGTCATTTCGTCGCTGCTCTCGTTCTCGAAAGCGGGTGCAAAAGTAGTGGTTTTTTAATTATGCTCCAAATATATCCAGCACTTTTTTTCAACTTTTTGATGAAGTTTTTGCTAAATAGCTGATTTATAGATATATTGTAGAACATGTTTTTATAGAAGGTATCGTAGGGAAAGAGAAAGGGGACACATTATATATTCACATGTGCGCGCGAGAAGGAAAAAGAAGCAGAAAAGGGGATAAAAAGAGAAAGAGGGGGAAAGATAGGGACGAAAAAGCGCAAAGGAAAGGGCAAAGAAGGGAAAAGAGAAAAGTAAAAGGTATATGAGAATAGTCCTAAAACAAGTTTGTTTTTATCTCCAGATACTTATTAATCACATCCACTGAAAGGTTCTCTGGAGTAGTCAACAATGAAAATATACCATGCTGTTTTAATGAAGATACGATTAACCGCTTCTCAAAAGCAAATTTTTCTGCTATCACATGCCGGTAATAATCTTCTGTAGAATGTGAAGAACTTGCTATATATTCATTCAACTCTACATCTTCAAAAAACACGACCAACAAACGATGCCGATGACTAAGCTGCTGCAAATAAGGCAATTGACGTTGCAAACTATCTAACCCAGAGAAGTTTGTATACAGCACCAACAAACTACGTCTGTAAAGATGCTTATCAAGATGAACGCATAAAGAGGAAAAATCACTTTCACCAAAATCTGTCTGCTGATTATACAGGGCTTCTAACAAGACCTGCATTTGTCCCTGTCGTTTAGAAGCTGGGATAAAAGTATCGAAACGTTCATTGAATGTGGCAATGCCTGACATATCCTCCTTACGCATAGCAATATATGCAAGTACTAAAGCTGCATTGATGGCATAATCCAGAAGTGTCATTCCCCGAAAAGCCTGCTGCATCATTCGTCCTTTATCGATAATAGCATAGACAGACTGAGCACGTTCATCCTGATACACATTCACCATCAAGCGATTGCGCCTTGCAGTAGCTTTCCAATTAATCATACGAAATTCATCACCTCTTACATAATCCTTAATCTGATCAAATTCAGTATGATGCCCTACCCTACGTATACGCTTGATGCCTTGATCGGTCAGCCGATTATCAATTGCAAGCAACTCATAATGATGTAACATCAGAAAAGAGGGATACACCTTTACCTGACAAGAAGAGCCGCAAGTATAACGTCGCGCCAAAATACCAATCGGGCTTGAAGCAAAAACACGAATGAAACCGAAATCATAAACACCCCGACAGACAGGATGCAAACTATAATCAATATTCTTACCCTCATGAGGCTGAAGGTACAAATGAAAGTTTACATCACGTTTCTGAAAGGCAAAAGGTATTTCGTCAATAACTTCTACTGATACCGTATAAGAATAAGAATTTTCAACACGAATAGAGATAGCATTGTCGTCACCATTGGAGAAACGGACAGGGCACTTCCTAAAAGCCTTTATACCACGAACATGATAAAGCATCCACCCGTCAACGAGCAAGATTATTGCAAATAACAACAATGCCCACTGCCCAATTACAAACAATGGTGCAAAAACATATCCACCGCCCAACAACAAGACGATTAATACCAAAACTATATAAAAACGAGAAGTTAAAAACAAAACCTGAAGCTATAAAAATTACAAACAAAACATTACTGAGGTACTTCTATCTGATCAATCAACCTTTGGGTTATTTTCAAAGGCGTATAGCCCTCCATTTCTGCTTCAGCTGTCAGAATCAAACGATGCTGAAGAACAGAAGGTGCCACAAACTTAATATCTTCCGGAGTTACAAAATCGCGTCCCTGCAACAAAGCATACGCTTTAGATGCCTGAAGCATGCAAACCGATGCACGCGGCGATGCACCAAGATAAATGGTTTTGACTGTTCGAGTTCGTTGAACTATCTGTACAATATACTGCAACAAAGTACGGTCGACAAACACTTGTCCAAGCAAACTCCTTAACTCCAATAGTTCACTTTTAGATAGTACTGGCATCACCTCATCCAACTTCACTAATGAAGCATTAGCCTGATAACGTTCAAGCACTTCGAGTTCTTCTTCAGCAGACGGATATCCCATCGTTATTTTCATAAGGAAACGATCGAGTTGTGCCTCCGGAAGCTTATAAGTACCTTCTTGCTCAACTGGATTTTGAGTTGCGAGAATAGTATACAATTCTCCCATATGATAAGTAACACCATCAATACTGGCCTGCCGTTCTTCCATTACCTCGAATAAAGCAGCCTGCGTTTTGGCTGGAGCACGATTGATTTCATCAACAAGCACAATATCGGCAAACGCAGGTCCACGATGAAAATCAAAACCTCCTGTCTGCATATTGAATACAGTGGTTCCCAATACATCGCTTGGCATCAAATCGGGAGTAAACTGAATACGGCTAAAGTCTGCATCAATCAACTTAGAGATCAAACGAGCCAACAAAGTCTTCGCCACTCCCGGTACCCCTTCTATCAACACATGTCCATTACCTAAAATAGCAGTCAGGACAAGATCGACAATCTGCTCCTGCCCCACCAGCACAGAAGCTATTTGCTTTTTCAATTCTGCGATTTTTGCAGAAAAGAATGTAAGGTCAAGCCTATTTTCACTCATAACAAATTCCTGGTTATATCATTCATGTTATCAATCAATCGTTTCATTTGCTGCTCACTCATCTTTGCATTCTTACTATACACTACACTACGTACTGTACGGACAAGGGTAGCTATTGATTCCTTATCTATACCCGTCCGCTTTGCTATTCGATCGAAAGATCGGATGTCTTCTTCCACTGCTTCCAAATCGACCTGCAACGAACGGCGCAGCATTTCAGCAAAATAAATATATTTTTTACGCACTAAATCCGCATGGTCTTTCTTCTGAAAATACAGAGTTCCTATTAACTTAACGAACTCCAATGACTTGTTCAATGGAGGCCGTACAACCGGAATAGCACGCTGCCGACGACGAGTCGTAAAAAACATAAAAAGTACAATTCCTGTCAACGTCAGATACAACGCCCAGCGCAAAGGGCGATGAGCTAAAAGATATCTGAACGGCGATTGTTGTGCTTGTGAAGTTTCATCCACATAAGCTTCGGTCCGAACCAATGGCAAACCTTTCATCTGCGAAAGAATTCGGAAAATATAAGCTGCATTATTTCCATCTACCACACCATAATTGGTAAAAAGCAAAGGAGTGGAAACTAAAATAATTTCTCCTTTCCCCACAGGAACAGATAATGCAACAGGGCTATACTGCAAGGTATCAGTCATCAAACCATCCACATTTTTACCTACCACTTCATGTTTTATTGCAAGTACGTCTGCATCTGCTGAATCGGCAGACAAAGTCGATGCACACAATTGAGGATAGAAATAATATGCCAAAGAGTCGCCTGGCGATGCTATCCAGATAAGACTGTCGCGAGCAAACAAAGAGACTGCTTGTTTTTTCAATGCATTAAAATAGAAATAAGAATAATTCCCATGCACCCTCAACGTGTCTTCCAGACGAGCCGGAAGCAAATTACTCACCAACAGAACTTTATCTCCACGACTTGCCATAGAAAGTAAAGCTTCCACATCAACATCGGACAATGCAAGGTGCTCAGAAATAGCCAAAAAGCCTCTACGTTTTAATGTATCTTCAGAAGCCAACTGATAAAACGTCTTACGGGACAAAGTATACGTTTCAGAAGCCGAAACAGACACTAAGCTATCGAAAAGTGCACACCCAAAAGGCTGCTCATCATAATGGCCAAAAGTCGGACGCCAAACAAAACGTTTAGGCAAACGATACTCTATAGCGAACATCAACAACAGAAAAGCAACAATTCCTACAACAAACCAGTGCCTGCCTTTCATGTATCACCCCCTTTCTTCACCTCACTCTGTAAAGCACACATAGAACGGAAAAGCATTTCGGTTGCTTCAAAATTACCATAACGTACACGCAAAAAATGATCGGTCAAACGACTGAAAGCTCCCATACGCACCTCGTATATATATTGCGTAGGAGTTTTGTAAGGCTGCCAAACAATGCGCTCCTCATCATTCAGCAACTTCAACGTCTGTAAATAAAGCAAACGTACGGCTTCCCGATAATTTTCTGAAGTTACCGCATGCGATATAGCCTTTTCAAAATCAATGCCATATATTGTATCTTCCGAAACCTCATACGAAATATCTGTCTGAGAATATGAACGAAGAAATAATGAAGGACGTTTTTTATATATAAACCAAACTAAAAAAAGCAATAATAAAACAACCAGTACAATCAAAATGACTTCGCCATATTCACTCATTACCCGACTACCGAAAAGCTCTTGCAATAACTTCCCTATCTGACGACTCAGCCATTCCATAATATTTATATCAGGAGTAAGCAACTCCCGATTATAATAATATGAAGGATCTGCCTGCCAGGTATTCACCAAATCAATATTATAAGCCAAAGTATCGGTAGCCGAAGTATTCATCTATGCTTCAAGGCAAATTAAAGTTGGTCAAAATGATTAATGTCTTCCTCTATTCTTACACTATCCATTTTTTCTGCAGCATGACCATATTGATAAGCAAGGCCTACCAAATAGAATATCATAGCAAGATAAGCACCGAAAGCCTGAAGAACACCAAACAGATAAAGCATAAAGTTATAGCCGGCAGAAGTACCTATTCCATTACCCGCATCGCTTGCTATAAAAAATGTCTTTACCAATATAGATATGTACCAAGGCATTGTCGTTACTCCCTGCAATATACTTGCTAAAAAGCCCATCACAATAGCCATCAACACAACGCCACCCCATGTGGCAAAACCCAGACGAAAAGCTTTGCTAAATGCTTTCATCAGAGATATATCTTCAAACAAATAAATACTTCCCCACAACAACAATGGTGCTAATAGCAACAAACATACAAACAGCAGCAGAAAAACAAACAAAACCGAAAAGGACGATACCAAGGAAGCCAGTACGCCAATCACAAGTCCTATCAGAACTATCATAAATATCGCAAACAGAGTAAGCGAAAACAATCGCTTGAAATTACGATAAAGCAATGGTTTTAATTCTCCAAATTCGATTCCTGACAAACGCTGTTCACGTTCATTATAAAGCCTCATCAAGGTATATACCAAAGCCCCCAACAGATTGGTACCGATTAAGCTGATCAATAAAAGCAATCCATAATAAGAAACAAATGTGACCACTTGCCCCGAATCGGTAAACATTGCTTCAACCACAGCCGGATCAGCTGTTCCAAGCATCATCCCCATCAGTCCATTCATGCTTAAAGCCTGTATCAGACTGACAGGCAACAGCAAGTATGTGACATACTTTAACAGCACTTTCCAATTCTCTTTGATAAAATCAAATGTTGCATTCAGTTTATCGCCAAACGTACGCTGGACATACATTGCGATTTTAGGTTTCTGTGTTTCCATATCGTCTTCTGTTCGGTAAATAAATATAATAATAAAGTATAAATATCAGCGACAGTACTATAATACCCAGCCGCAAAGCATCAGGCAGATTAGTATGACGCGTTATAAATCCCTCAATAAAACCAGCCATCACAAAAACTGGAACAGTACCGACTACAATCTTTACTCCTCGCCGTGCTCCTCGACGAAAAGATTCAGTACGTGAATAAGTTCCGGGAAACAACCATCCTTTTCCCAAAGTCAATCCGGCAGCACCGGCAACAATAATAGCCCATATTTCCAGTGTCCCGTGCAACCAGACTGCCAACGCAGACTCCCATAACAATCCATGCTGATAAAAGAAAGTCTGGAAAGCGCCCAACATTACACCGTTATTGAAAAGCATATATGCCGTGCCGAAACTGGTCAACAATCCCATAGCAAAACAATTGAAAGCAACCATCACATTGTTCAACGTAATCCCCAGGAACATTGGTACCTCTGACGCACTGCCATATACTCCCATAGGATTACCTTCTGCGATGTTACTGAGCGTCATATCCACATAAGCATTTCCTAAAATAAGCCGAACAAAATCCGGATCGTTCGCTGCCGAAAGCACACCAACGCCTACACTGACCATAAAAATCAATAAAGAAAGCCATAACTCCCGACGTGAATCATACATCACACAAGGTATTTCGTGATTCCAGAACGTAAACAGACGCGACCATTTTTCACGTTTGTTCCGATAGATTCGGTTATGCAAAGCCGAGGACAAATTATTCAGATAAATTGTAATTCTTGAAGTAGGGAAATGAGTCTGAGAGAAAGCCAAATCTGCCGTCAGTCCAACATATACGTCAGCAAGCTGGTCAGGCGACACACGATCCGCCTGTTCTACCACCTTTTCGGCCTGCTTCCACCTTTCGATGTTCTGACGAATGAACGTTACTTCTTTCATGATTAACCAAGGACTTCTGCTGTGTGTTTTAACTCAAATCGGTAACAAAAATAAGAGAATAATGATATATTTGCAACGAGATACCTAAAATGTTTTATCGAAAATGGCAGAATCTACTATTATTACCGGACAATTCGTCCGAATCAGTCAAACGCCAGCCAGCATTGGCGAACGATTGGTAGCGCTGATTATCGACTACATCATCATTGGTGTTTATCTGTTAGGTGTCAGTAAACTGTATCTCAAAGTTCACCCTACCGACGAAATCTCGTATATCGTCCTCACTGTTACAATTTACTTACCTGTATTGTGCTATGCTTTTCTTTGGGAAGTATTCAATCAAGGACAAAGTCCTGGCAAGCGGTTAATGAACATACGTGTGGTCAAATCGGATGGATCAACGCCCAGTATCAGTTCGTACCTGTTACGCTGGCTACTGTTTCCTATAGATGCGTTCCTGACCGGAGGATTCGGACTTTTGTCCATACTACTGACGCATAACAAACAGCGCATAGGCGATCTTGCTGCAGGTACTATGGTCATAAGAGAAAAAAACTATCGTAAAATTCATGTAAGCCTTGACGAGTTTGATTACCTGCGTCAAGGCTATCGCCCTACATATCCTCAAGCTGCCAACCTTTCGTTAGAACAGATCAATGTCATCAGCCGTACATTGCAGTCAAACCAGAAAAACAGAACACAACGGATGGAACAGCTGGCAATAAAAGTAAAGGAGTTGCTATCAGCAACTCCCCATGAAAACAACGCAGAAAAATTTCTGCAAACAATTCTTCGCGATTATCAATATTACGCCCTAGAAGAAATATAATTGATACCCGAAAAATGCGTATGGCAAATTATTCTCTACTTGCCAAACGCTGCTCGGCCAAATGCTCATATTTTGTGCCGGGACGTCCGTAATTGGCATACGGATAAATAGATATTCCTCCACGAGGAGTGAAGAAACCCGTTACTTCAATGTATTTAGGATCCATCAAACGTATCAAATCCTTCATAATGATATTCACACAATCTTCATGAAAAGCACCATGATTCCGAAAACTAAAAAGATAAAGTTTCAGACTTTTGCTTTCTACCATTTTTATATCGGGAATATAAGAAATACGTATTTCTGCAAAATCGGGTTGTCCCGTAATAGGACATAAGCTGGTAAACTCCGGGCAATTGAAGCGAACCCAGTAATCATTATCTGGATGTTTATTGTCAAAAGCCTCCAGCACTTCAGGAGCATAATCCTGCTTATATTCAGTCTTCCGTCCCAAAAGAGACAATTGGTCTTTCAATTCGGTCATAACAACAGATTTTTATAATAATATGATAAACTATAAAACAGTAATAAAAGATAATGGCTTATTTACGGGAATTCAAGTATTTCTCCAGTCCCTCACGACGTAATTTACAAGCCGGACAATGACCACATCCGTCTCCAGGAATACCATTGTAACACGTAAGAGTATCGTGACGAACCAAGTCAAGTACCCCTAATTCATCGGCCAAAGCCCATGTTTCTGCCTTATCAATCCACATCAAAGGTGTATGAATGACAAACTGCTCATCCATTGCCAGATTCAACGTCACATTCAACGATTTAATGAAAGCGTCGCGACAATCAGGATAACCACTGAAATCTGTTTGCGATACACCTGTTACAAGATGATTAATGCCACGTTCACGAGCATAAACAGCTGCAATGCTTAAGAAAAACAAATTACGTCCTGGTACAAAAGTATTCGGGAAAGTATCGGCCGGTTTTTCACTATCCATCGTCATGGAAAGATCAGTCAGTGAATTATGCCCCAACCGACCGATAAACGATACATCCATTACATCAAATTCTACCTCAGCCTTACGAGCTATTTCACGCGCCAGCTCCACTTCTTTCTGGTGCTTCTGTCCGTACAGGAAACTTAGCGCATACACTTTCTTAAATTCACGTTTTGCCCAGAACAGACAAGTAGTTGAGTCCTGCCCACCACTGAACACGACCAATGCACTTTCTTTATTCATCTTTTTAGTAATAAATATTAGAAATCTTTTATAACAATACAGACAAGAGGACTTTGTGTACCAAAGCTTTAAACAACTTTGTTTTGAAAAAGATTATCCTCTCTTTTTAAGAATAGTCAAATATCTGAGATCTTCCAGACTTTATACGAAATCCCCTCATCGTACACATCACTTCCATCGATCCTCTTTATGAGCCCGACAACACGAATAGTAACCGGCAATATTACCACTTCATACATCGACTTCAGAATAATCTGTATACACATCATCAGCAACAATTCCTGCCACGCAATGATACCACCGAAAGCTACGGGAAAGAAAATCAGTGAATCGGCCGTCTCACCTACCACAGTGGACAAGATGGCCCGTAACGAAAAATGACGCCCTCCACTGGCCAGTTTCATTTTACTCATCACATAAGCATTAAGAAAAGAACCGACCAAAAATGCAGCCAAACTGGCTACAACGATACGTGGCGCCATGCCAAAAACGAAATTAAAATGCTCCTCACCTTCCCAAAAAGGCGCCGCCGGCAAAGCTACAGCAGCCAAGCCCAACATCACTACAAAAAAATTCATGGCAAAACCACTCCAGATGATCAATCGCGCCTTACGGAATCCCCACACCTCAGCGATGCAGTCGTTAATGATATAAGAAACGGGAAACACAAGCAATCCGGCTGTCACCGTAATGCCACACACCTGAATGACTTTAGTTTCAAGAAGATTGGCTGCAATAAGGCAAACATTGAAAAGAATGCCAAGCAGCATAAAAGGAACAGATACTTTTTGCTTCATAACTCCTGTTTTTTACGTGGTTGTCCTAGAATACACGACCGCTATTCACGGCATCATACTTATTTGTTTTCGGCCTGCAAAGGTAGAAGTTATTTTTGGGATTACCAAGAGACGAACTGTTAATCCCTACAATATACACTTTGAGCACTTTGCAGTGCCAATACGTTCCAACCGACATAAAACTGTCTTCGGGACCAGCACTACAAAATGCTCAAATGCACATTATATAACAAAGAAAAGGAATATGCTATCAAAAGCAATAGTTCAGACTTACTCCAAACACCTTATTCGTACGGCTATATACATCCTTATCTCCATCTACAGGCAACCCCAATGCCTCTAACGAACTTCTGCGAGGAGCTTCCTTCGTATAGTCACTATAAGTTGTCCAGAAATAAGCTACATCCAGACTTAATGCCTGGCTCAGATAGATACGCCCTCCAAAGCCTATTGAGTAAGAATCACAAGAAAAACTGGTATCCGACTGAAAATCATCACTCAATCCATAATTCGTATTCTGATATCCACCACTAAGTGTCAGATACTTGGTTGCATCCCATTCTATTCCTGCCAAATACTCATGAGTTCCATGCTTCAATGTCTTCTCCTTGCCTCCAGCCATACCGGCATGTTTATCATCGAAGAAATGATATTCGAGCGAAGCACGTAAAGAAGGCAGAATCTCGTATCCGGCTGCTACCGACAACATGGACGGTACATCACTCGGTGTGTTTACTCCATCCTTAAAAGGTGCCATATAAGATTCCGCAGCAGAAGGATATTCCAGACGATTGGTCTTATTCTCTATATTCATATTAGCCTTAAACTCATATTTGGCAGCTACATTCAACTTCCCGTATTTAACGTCAACTCCGACAATCGGTGTCAACCCCCAACCCGACTGATCACAATCGAGCTCTATACCCGACTCCGAAAGTTTCTCCATCATTGGAGCCGAAATTTCAGCAGCCTGTGCCATTGCCTGCTCCAACGTAAGGCCAGCTCCCATCAGCTTGCTCACAATAGCAGCTCCAACTTCTTCGGCTACCCCATCGTTCAGACCAACTTTCAGGAAACCACTATAACCACCTGAGAAATAATTCATACGAGCACCTGCAAAGACCGATATATGTTCGTTTACCTTATAACTAAGTCCTAACTGGGCGCCATAAATATACTGGCGGCCTTCCATAGCCGAATTAATAAAATATTTGTCCGGACTCATCCGATATCCAAAGTTCTGCTGTAAGGCCTGCGTTTCTTTTGTCACCATCCCGATGGCTGCGGCATCAAACATCGGCAATCCATGATCAAAAGACGCCTTTCCACCACCACCAACAATGGCAAAACCTCCTGAAAAGGCCCAATCGCCTTTTTTATAAACAGCATGTATGGAAGGGATGACCGGAGCCGAAGCTTTTCCCTCATAATAACGCGACGTATTATTTCCATCCATTGTCCAAAATGGGCTGACAGCCATAATGTCACGCGTCTGATACGCACTTTGTATGGTAAGCGATACCCGAAAACCATCTTCAGGCAGAAAAGCCAGTCCGGCTGGATTGCTATACACACCATCAACATCGATCGAAGCACCACGGGCTATCATACGAAGAAACGCGGCATTCTGATTTGTATTAGTCAGATAATCTCCCGCGAAAGTTGAATTAGAAACGATCAGCATCGCAATGCCAATCAAGATTTTTTTCACCATCTAAATTATTTTTAATCATTTCAGGTCGCAAAGGTATAACAAAAATGCACACCAACAAACACAGTGTGCAAAAATATACAGGAAAGCACATATCAGAAGAGCATATATTTGCAAAAAACAATTGTTTCTTATGAAACGAAACAAAGAAAAAATTCATCCCGATCCCAGCATTGTTAACCTGCCTGCCGCATAGTCGGATTCTATTTGACATAAAATAACAACACAATCTTCAAAGTTATCCGACGTTTTTCGTAATATTGCTGCTAAATTCATTTATCCATGAAACTTGATTATATCTATCATAGTGGATTCGCCATCGAAGCAGACGATGTCACAGTCATTATAGACTATTACCAAGACTCATCTGAAGACAACTTCGAAAAGGGGATTGTACATGACTACCTGCTTCATAAAACAGGGAGAATGTATGTGTTGGCTTCCCATTTTCATCCAGACCATTTCAACCGTGACATATTGTCCTGGAAGAAACTGCGTCCAGACATCCGATACATATTCTCAAAGGATATACTGAAGCACAAACGTGCTACGGCCGACGAAGCAACTTATCTCCTCAAAGGCAGTATTTACGAAGACGATCATATCCGTATCGAAGCCTGTGGATCAACCGATTCGGGCGTTTCCTTTCTGATAGACTTGCAAGACAGACGTATTTTCCATGCCGGCGACCTGAATAACTGGCACCGGGGTGATGAATCTACCCCACAAGACATGCGAAAAGCTGATGGTGATTTCCTAGCCGAAATAAAATACCTACAGCAAAGAATATCTGCCATAGACATCGCCATGTTTCCCGTGGACAGCCGCATCGGTACCGACTACATGCGTGGAGCCAGACAGTTCATTGAGCGGATAAAGACCGCGGCTTTTGCTCCCATGCATTTCGGCGAAGACTACAGAGGCGGCAACGCCTTCCAACCTTTTGCCGAAGCCCAAGGATGCAGATTTCTCGGCATCACGCACCGAGGAGAAAGTTTCGAACTATCATGAATTTTAAAACAAAAAACATATAACACTTATGAAAAAACTAACAAGAATTTTATTTATCGTAGCCTGCCTCTGTCTGCCAATAGCATTGCAGGCACAAAAGAAAGACGACAGCCGTTACCTGACAGGTGCCGTTCCCGAAGAGAATGGAAAAGTAGTGTTCAGCAAAACATTCAGCATCCCCGGCATGTCGCAGGATGCTGTTTTCGACCGTATCCTGCAATGGATGGATGCCCGCCTGAAAAAGAACGAGAATAACAGCCGTGTAGTGTATACTAAAAAAGAAGAAGGACAGATTGTCGGGCTAGGAGAAGAATGGATTGTCTTCAAGTCGAGTGCCTTATCACTGGACCGTACAAAAATAATATATACACTCACAGCCTTGTGCCAGCCCGAAGAATGTACCCTTCGTATAGAAAGAATCCGGTTCGAGTACCGCGAAGGTGAAGACAAAGAAAAATATGATGCGGAAGAATGGATTTCCGACAAATACGCCCTGAACAAATCGAAGACCAAACTAGTACGCGGACTGGCCAAATGGCGTAGAAAAACCGTTGACTTCACCGACACCCTTTTCGAAGAAGCAGCCAACGCACTGAGTGCTACTACAGCACAAAGTAATGCAAAAAGCAACGGAAATACTGAAGGAAATGCAAATACGACCGGCAATACCGTTATCACCCCCAAACAGGAAGTTACCGTCAAAAGCAGTAATGCAACTGCTGTTGCTGCAACACCGGCAACCTCAGCCAGTTCGTATAAAGACGTAACACCCAGTCAGCTGCCAACTGACCTCATCCAAATGGGAGCTGGCAAACTGGTGATTGCTATCGGTACCGACAGTTTCAACATGACTACCATGACCGCCAACGCAGGAGGCTCATTGGGCAAGATGTCCGGAAAGCCTGTTGTATTCACCATGCTATCACCCGACCAGCCTTACGAGCAACTGGAGAAAGCCGAAAACTACACCGTACGTTTCTATCCCAACGGGCAGAACGAACCCAGCGTCATACTGGAGTGCAAGAAACTTCCCTCACAGGAACCCCTCGAAGGACAGCCTCGCACATTTATCGGCGAAATTGTGAAAGCACTGGTCAAATAACCGGTCCGTACCGCTACAGCGTCCATGCGGCATAGCTGCGCTTTGCCGCGGCGCAACCATTCCTCCAACAGCAGTCAGATGCTGACAGATAAGGCTTCGACAGGCAAGAATCGTTTCAACTCCCCTTGCCTGTCGAAGCTTTTTTGTTTCATCATGCAGAAACCAATCCTGCAAATACGTATATTTGCAACCAGAAACAATAATAACATTCCGCATATGAGTATCGAAGAAGCCATGATGGGCGGCATCATTTTCAAAGGAAAGAAAGACAAGCCCAAAGAAGAGAACAAAATCAAAACCAAAGCCAAGAAGAAAACCTACATCACAGGCCTGCACGGTTCCGGAGCTGCCAAGATGAAGGCAGAAATCCGTCGCAAACGTGCCAACAGACATAAAAGCAAATAACTCCATGCTGAACACCTGCTTACTATCACCCGAGAAAGACCCGATGGGGGCAGCAATAGCCGACTACGCCCGCTCGGGCAAAGCCGCCCGCCTGCGTGTGTTTTCATCGCAATTCGATGAAGACGAAATCCCCGTGAAAGAATTGTTTCGCAGCGAGGCCTCCATGCCCCACCTGGAACAGACGGCCCTGAAGCTGGCCACAGGACGGATACTGGACGTAGGCGCCGGAAGCGGTTGCCACAGCCTTGCCCTGCAAAAAGCCGGAAAAGATGTGCACGCCATCGACATCTCTCCCCTGTCCGTCGAAGTAATGAAGCAAAGGGGCGTATGCCAGGCCACACAGACCAACCTCTTCAGCGAACAGTTCTGCGGGGCATACGATACCGTCCTGATGTTGATGAACGGATCGGGTATTGTGGGCAAACTGGAAAACATGCCGCTATTCTTCCGTAAGATGAAGCAGCTGCTTGCACCCGGCGGATGTATCTACATGGATTCGAGCGACCTGAAATACCTGTTCGAAGAAGAAGACGGCAGTTTCCTTATCGACCTGGCCGACAGCTACTACGGCGAAGTAGACTTTCAGATGCAGTACAAAAATGTAAAAGGAGACGTTTTCGACTGGCTGTACATCGACTTCCAGACCCTCTCCTACTATGCCGCGGAAAACGGATTCAAGGCCGAGCTGATAGAAGAAGGAAAACATTACGAATACCTGGCCCGCCTCAGCCAAGTCTGACCCGTGCGGGACGGCAGGTTTATTCGGACAGCATCTCGTCGATTTTACGTACCAAGGCTGCAAACTCTTCCAGATTGTACAAGCGGGTCAACATCACAATACGACCCGTCTTGTCGATCAGCACATTGCGGGTGATACCCGACTGGCGCAGGGCGTAGCGGGCAAAGATATCCGCACCCGGATCCAAACCCAGCGGATAGGTTACCCCCGTAGACTTGGCAAAAGCCTTCACTTTCTCCAGCGGTTCGTCACGGTCGATGCCGAACAGGGCAAAATCATCATCTGCCCGGTGTTTCTGCCAGATATCCTTTTCGATAAAAGGCATCTCCTTGCGGCATACTCCACACCAGCTTGCCGTAAACTGCAGCATGACCACCTTGCCACGAAGTTCGGACAGGGTTACTGTCTTCCCGTCGGTCAACTGCATGCTGAAATCCGGGGCCATATCCCCTACCTTGACAATGTAGCCCGTACTGTCGGCTACTACCTTCTCCTGTGCCATCAATGCGCTGCACACGAGCAATAAAGACGCTATCAGAATATTTACTCTTGTTTTCATGCCTACAAATATAGTAAATAGGAATGTCTTGCACAACTAACAGGGAAAGGAAAAGGCATAAAAAAACAGAAGCACATCGTTGCATGTGCTTCTGTTCTGAGGTACCTGGCAGATTCGAACTGCCGTACACGGTTTTGCAGACCGCTGACTAAGCCACTCATCCAAGGTACCGTTTTGTTTCGGCGAAACTCTCTTGTTTCTCGATTGCGGTTGCAAAGGTAATGCATTTTTTCTAATTACCAACTATCCGCAGCATTTTTTCTTCGATATTTTTTGGTTTTTACCGCAAGCCGAACGCTTCTCATCGTATAATCTCTTTATGTCACAGCCCGTTACACAGTTTGCGCACGGATTGTTTTTTTCATTCATCCGGCGAAAAAACATACGAATCCGTCGGCCTATCCAGTACAGACAGCACAAAAGTAGCAGTGCTACTACCCATTCTTGCCAATGGCTCATAACAACAGTCCTCCCACCTGATGAACAACAAAGGCTACAATCCAGGCAAGCACTGTGGTGTATACTGCCGTAAACAGTCCCCACTTCCAGCTTCCCGACTCTCCCTTAATGGCCGCCAGTGTGGCTATACAGGGGAAGTATATCAGGACGAAGACCATATAACAGAAGGCTACCAGCGGGGTGATCGGTATGCGTTCGCCCAGACTGGCGGCGTCGGCCTCGGCATCGTCCGTGTAGAGTATACCCAAGGTACTTACGACCAACTCCTTCGCTCCTACGCCGGAAAGTATACCTACTCCCAACTTCCAGTCGAATCCCAGCGGCTCAATGACCGGTTCTATTGCTTTTCCTATCATGCCGATGTACGAGTTTTCCTGCTGTTCGGCTACCGTGCTGTACGAATCGTGGCTGGGATAATACCCCAATGCCCAGATGACAATCGACGCTACCATGATGATGCCTCCCATCTTGCGCAAATACTGGGCACCTTTCTCCCACGTATGGCGGAAGATGGACTTCGAAGTAGGAAGGCGGTAAGGAGGCAGCTCCATGACGAACGGAGTATCGTCGCCCTTGACCAGGAATCGGCTGAAGAGGCGCGCCATCAGCACGGCCAGCAGGATGCCGATGGCATAGATGGCCAGCATGACCAGACTGGCGTTGTGGGGGAAGAAGGCTCCTACCAGTACCAGATAGATAGGCAGACGGGCACTGCACGACATCAGCGGAGTGATGAGCATGGTGATAAGACGGCTCTTGCGGTTCTCAATGGTGCGCGATGCCATGATGGCCGGCACGTTACAGCCAAAGCCCATGATGAGCGGTATGAACGACTTCCCGTGCAACCCCATCTTGTGCATGATCTTGTCCATGATGAATGCCGCACGCGCCATGTAGCCCGAGTCTTCCATCAGCGAAATGAAAAAATACAGTATCAGGATGTTGGGCAGGAAGACAATCACACCGCCCACACCGCCTATTATTCCGTCGACCAGCATGTCCTTCAGTGGTCCTTCGGCCATGTTGTTGCGTATCAGACCACCTAACGCGTCGACCAGCCATTCGATGCCTTGCATCGGATATTCACCCAGTACGAACGTTGCCTGAAACATGATGTAAAGGAACAGGAAGAAAATTGGATATCCCCAGATGCGGTGGGTGACGATGGAGTCGATAACGCGGGTGGTGCGTTCGCGGTCCATGTGGTTATCGACGTACGTCTCCTTCAGGGCACCCGATATGAATCCGTACTTCGCATCCGTGATAGCCTGCTCACTGTCTTCACCGATGGAGTTGCGCAGGCGTTGCTCTTCTTTGTCGCGCACATTCAGTATGTCCTGTCCGTTGGGCAGGTCGGCCACCATCTTCTCCAGTTCCTTGTCGTTCTCCAGCAGCTTGATGGCCAGAAAACGGGTCGAATACTTGTGGCGGATATTTTCGTTGACGCTGATGATGCGCTTCACCTCGTCGATGCTGCGCTCCAGTTCGGGACCGTGGTTGATGTGGATGTGGCGGAAGAAGCCGTTGGGATGTTCGTGTTCTTCCTTGTGGCTGCCATAGTCATGGTCGGGCACGTATTCCTTGTGCCAGTTTCGCAGGTCGTTCAGGATGTCGGGCCGTATTTTTCCGTCTTTGCCCAGAAAGTCTCCTCCTTCGTACATGCCGATGATGACATGGAACAAGGTGTCGACCCCCTTGCTGGTACGGCATACGGTGGGCACCATCGGCACACCGATCAGTTCGCTCAGCTTCAGGTAGTCGAGGGTATTTCCGCTGGCTTCCAGCTCGTCGAACATGTTGAGCGCAATGACCATGCGCACGTTCATGTCTATCAGCTGGGTGGTAAGATAGAGGTTACGCTCCAGATTCGAAGCATCGACCACATTGATGATGATGTCGGGCGTTTCGTCGATGATGTGGCGGCGTACGTATATCTCTTCGGGAGAGTAAGCCGAGAGGGAGTACGTGCCCGGCAGGTCGACGATGCGGAAGTGGTAACCCTGGAAGTCGAAATAGCCTTCCTTGGCATCGACCGTAACGCCGCTATAGTTGCCCACATGTTCGTGCGAGCCGGATGCGATGTTGAACAAGGAGGTCTTGCCGCAGTTCGGATTGCCGACCAAGGCCACGTTGATGGTGCGGCGTTTACCCAGCGCGATGCGCTTCATCTCTTCGTCACTCAGGTGGATGTCTTCGCTGACACCCTTATGATAGTCCAGCCCGACGGACTGTTCCCTGGCTTCCTGTTCGCTGACTACCTCAATCATTTCGGCTTCCTGCCGGCGCAACGAGATTTCGTATCCCAGCACCCGGTATTTGATAGGGTCTCTCAGCGGAGCATTCAGAACTACCTCCACGGTCTTGCCTTTGATGAAGCCCATTTCCACAATCCGCTTGCGGAAACCACCGTGGCCTAACACTTTCACTATCACACCTTTCTCACCGGTCTTCAGTTCGGATAAACGCATAACTTCTATATTTCGTCTTAATTATACCACATTTTCCGCCCACAAAGATAGTTCATTCAGCGGTAGCCTACAAATAATTTAGAATGTTTTTAAATAACCGCCACTTTTCGGCCAGCAGTTACCATCGTGACAGTTGCATCCGGCAAGCATATATCTTTACAAGCAATATGGAGAAAAGTACCTTTGTATGCCGAGTGTACCTAAGTATACGACTGAGATACCCTAAGTATACGACAGAGATAGCCTAAGTATACGACCGAGGCACCCTAAGTATACGACTGTGACAGACCAGTGCTGAAGGATTAGCAGAGACCAGATACACGACTGATACACAGCATTTTGCACACCGACCACCATAAAAGTAATAAATATAAACTAACAGAGCGATACGAAAAGCAAAATTCTATCGTATATTTGCTGCATGATAACAGGAAAAGTAAAGCAATACATTGAGAAGGAACAGCTTTTCGCCCCACACGAGAAGTTGCTTGTAGCCTTGAGTGGCGGTGCCGACTCCGTGGCGCTGCTAAGAGTGCTGCTGCAACTGGGCTATTCGTGCGAGGCCGCACACTGCAACTTCCACTTGCGCGGAGCCGAATCGGACCGCGACGAGAACTTTGTACGCCAGTTGTGCCTCCGGCTGCAAGTGCCGCTGCACGTCACCCACTTCGACACCACGCAGGTTGCCGCCCAGCGGCATATCTCCATCGAAATGGCTGCCCGCGAACTGCGCTACGAATGGTTCGAACAGACACGCCTTGCCTGCGGAGCCGACCTCATCGCCGTGGCCCATCATGGCGACGACAGCGTAGAAACCTTTCTGCTGAACCTGATACGTGGCACCGGCATCAACGGACTGCGAGGCATACGCGCCCGGAACGGCCGCATCGTACGTCCTCTGCTCTGCCTGTCGCGGACGGACATCACCGACTACCTGCACGGCATCGGCCAGGACTACGCCACCGACAGCACCAACCTGCACGACGAATATACGCGCAACAAAATACGCCTGAACATCCTGCCACTGCTACAGCAAATCAATCCCTCGGTGAAAGAAAGTATCCTGCAAACCGCCCGCCACCTGGACGACACCTATTATATATATAAGAAAGGTATAGACGAAGGACGGCAGCGCGTATACGACGGCAGCCAAATCAGCATCCCTCTGCTGCTACAGGAACCTTCGCCCGCCACACTGCTGTTCGAGCTGCTGGCTCCGCTGGGCTTTAACCACGCACAAATCGACGACATCTTTGCTTCGCTCACAGGACAGTCGGGAAAAGTATTCATCGCTCCCGAATGGAAAGTCGTGAAGGACCGCGAATACCTGCTCATCGAGAACCGGCAACACACGGCCCGTCCACCCCAGTTGCAAACCGAAGAACAGGATTACTACCCCGGTTTCCCCATCCCCCGCGACAAGAATACCGCTTGCTTCGATGCCGGGAAGATACAACATCCGCTTGACCTGCGCCTTTGGAGGCAGGGAGACACGTTTGTCCCCTTCGGCATGAAAGGGAAAAAGAAGGTAAGCGATTATCTGACCGACCGCAAGTTCTCCCTCGTGCAGAAAGAACAGCAGTGGGTGCTGTGCTGTGGCAACGACATCATCTGGCTGGTAGGCGAACGGACAGACAACCGCTACCGGGTAGACGAACATACCCGGAAAATACTGATCGTAAAACTGCTTACAAGATAATCCGGTTTTCCTTTTCGCGCTGGAAACAGGTGGAAAGCATCTCGGCAAACGGCGTATCGTAACTGCGGGCCTTTTGCGGACATCCTTTCACGCAGGCACAACAGCGGATGCACTTATCGGCCAGCGTATGACACTCGTCACCCTTCACTATGGCACCGGCGGGGCAATGCTTCGCGCAGTAGCCACAGTGGTTGCAACGCTCCGCATCCACCTCGGGCGTACGCGGCATGGGCATCCCGCTCTTGCGCAGCTTCACAACCTTACGCACAAAGCGCAACAGGGGGAAGAACGGCTGGCGCGGCCGCAAAATCTTCGTCACGTCCACCGGATACAAATGTTCCATATCGGCTGCCGAAGCAATCTTTGTCTGCAACTTCATGCCGAACTGTTCGGCATACTCTACATCAGCCGCGTCCGGACGCCCCGCCGCAATGGGGTATTGCTCATTGCTGTACGAATGTTCACCAATAAACGTGCCGCCCGCAATCACCTTGAATCCGCGCGCCGACACAAAAGCGTCAAGTTCTTGCAAAGCCTTTTCGTATGCACGGTTTCCGTACACAACCACAACCACTGCCGGAGCCCCTTCGTCCGAACGTATGTCCTTCATACGCTCCAGTGCCAGCGGAGCCACATGGCCTCCGTACACCGGCACCGCAAACACGGCAAGCGCCTGACGCGGAACCGTCAACGATTTCTCCGTCTCCAGCGTCACGTCTGCCACAGTCACACGCTCGATACCCGTTCCTCTGACAATCGCTTCGGCCACCCGTCTGGATGTGCCTGTAGGCGAAAAAGTTATCTGATAAACGTCCTTTATATCCATTTGCAAAATAATTTATAGGTTGAAAAACAGTAAGGCAAAGGTAAAGTTTTAAAATTAAAAAAACACAATCCGCTTACAAAACCAAAAATAATTATTATCTTTGTGCCGTTGAAAGATGCGGAAATATCCTGTTGCGGCAGGAAATGCCTGTCTGATTTCCGATTCAATATAACATATCCCAATTAAATCATAAAAATATAAGGTACATTGCCGACGTTGCCCCAACAAACAGAGCAGCTTGGCGACTGTAATCTTTCAAAACTAGAATTTTAACCAATCACACATATACTATATGTATAACATTATTCAATTAAACGACAAAAGTCTGTCGGAACTACAAGCTATTGCCAAAGAATTAGGTATTAAAAAAACAGATTCGCTCAAGAAAGAAGATCTGGTTTACAAAATACTTGATGAGCAAGCCATTGCCGGTGCTACCAAAAAAGTAGCAGCAGACAAGCTGAAAGAAGAGCGTAAAGTAGAAAAACAAAAACGCCCACGCTCCAACAAGAAGGAAAATAGCGAGAAAGCGCCCGCAACCAATAAAAACGAAGAAACAGCCAATAAAGAAAACACTAAAAAGGCCAACAAAGCTGAAAAAGCCCCAAGCGAAGTAAGCATCCAAGTTGCCACCACCACAACAGCCCCGAAAGCTGACGAAGAAACAACCGAACCGGCAGCAAGCACTGAAAACGCAGAAACATCCACCGCTGCCAAACGACGCGGACGGCCACGCAAAGCCAAATCGGAAACCACTGCCGACAAAGAGACAACAGTCGCACCGGCTGACGAACTGGAAATGAAGCCTGAAACGCAGCAACCTGAAGCAGAAAGCATCAAAGAAAAAAATGCCGTACAGGACGAAAGCCCCATCATAGCCGAAGCCAACGACGACTTTATCCCCATAGAAGACCTTCCTACAGATAAATTCGAGCTCCCGTCCGAGTTGATCGGAAAGTTCGAGGCTACCAAAGCCGAACCTCCTGTACCTGCTGCCGAACCGGTGCAGACGCCTCAGCCTCAGCAACAGCGTCCCCGCATCCGTCAGCGCGACAACAACCGTAACAACAATAATAACAACAACAATAATAACAACAATCAGCGTCAGGCACAACAACGTCCTGCACAACAGCAAAATACAAACGAAAACGCTGCTGCACAGGAACGCAAACAGCCCGAACGCGAGAAAGCATACGAATTCGACGACATCCTGACCGGTACCGGCGTACTGGAAATTATGCAAGACGGATACGGATTCCTGCGCTCGTCCGATTACAACTACCTGTCATCGCCCGACGACATCTACGTATCACAATCCCAAATCAAACTCTTCGGTCTGAAGACTGGTGATGTGGTCGACGGTGTTATCCGTCCTCCCAAGGAAGGTGAAAAATATTTCCCGCTGGTTAAGGTCTCTAAGATCAACGGACGCGACCCGGCATTCATACGCGACCGCGTGCCGTTCGAACACCTTACCCCACTCTTCCCCGATGAAAAGTTCAAGTTGTGCAAAGGCGGTTACTCCGACTCTTTATCAGCCCGTGTAGTCGACCTCTTTGCTCCCATCGGAAAGGGACAGCGTGCTCTTATCGTAGCACAGCCCAAGACGGGTAAGACCATCCTGATGAAAGACATTGCCAACGCCATCGCCGCCAACCATCCGGAAGTATACATGATCATGCTGCTCATCGACGAGCGCCCGGAAGAAGTAACCGACATGGCACGTACGGTCAATGCCGAGGTCATCGCTTCTACCTTCGACGAACCGGCCGAACGCCACGTCAAGATTGCCGGCATCGTATTGGAGAAAGCCAAACGACTGGTAGAATGCGGACACGATGTTGTCATCTTCCTCGATTCTATCACCCGACTGGCCCGCGCCTACAACACCGTATCACCGGCTTCTGGTAAAGTGCTTTCGGGAGGTGTCGACGCCAATGCATTGCACAAGCCTAAACGCTTCTTCGGTGCCGCACGTAACATCGAAGGCGGTGGTTCGCTTACTATCCTGGCCACAGCACTTATCGACACGGGATCGAAGATGGACGAGGTAATCTTTGAAGAATTCAAAGGTACAGGTAACATGGAGTTGCAACTCGATCGCAACCTGTCCAACAAGCGTATCTTCCCGGCTGTCAACATCGTTGCATCGAGCACTCGTCGCGACGACCTGCTTCAGGACAAGCAGACACTCGACCGCATGTGGATTCTACGCAAGTACTTGGCCGACATGACTCCGATAGAAGCCATGGACTTCGTAAAAGACCGTCTGGAGAAAACCAAAGACAACGACGAGTTCCTGATGAGTATGAACAGCTGATACAAAGACAGCCTATCGTCGAAATATTAACGAATACGTATAATCTGAAATTACACTGATATTATGTTCGATAATCTAAGTGAAAGACTCGAAAGATCATTCAAGATTCTGAAAGGTGAAGGCAAAATCACCGAAATCAACGTAGCCGAAACGCTGAAAGACGTCCGTAAAGCCTTGCTCGATGCCGACGTCAACTACAAAGTAGCCAAAAGTTTCACAGATACAGTCAAAGAGAAAGCACTGGGACAAAACGTACTGACAGCCGTAAAGCCCAGCCAGTTGATGGTAAAGATCGTGCATGACGAGCTGACCCGTCTGATGGGTGGCGAGACGTCTGAAATCAACCTCGACGGAAAGCCCGCTGTCATCCTGATGTCCGGTCTGCAAGGTTCCGGTAAGACTACCTTCTCCGGCAAACTGGCACGCATGCTGAAAAGCAAGAAAAACCGCAAGCCGCTGTTGGTAGCCTGTGACGTATACCGTCCGGCAGCTATCGAGCAGTTGCGCGTACTGGCCGAGCAGATTGGTGTACCTATGTACTCGGAACCCGACAGCAAGAATCCGGTAGCCATCGCACAAAACGCCATTCAGGAGGCTAAGGCTAAAGGTTACGACCTCGTCATTGTCGATACTGCCGGTCGTCTGGCTATCGACGAAGAGATGATGAACGAGATTGCAGCCATCAAGAAAGCCATTAACCCCAACGAAATCCTCTTCGTGGTTGATGCCATGACCGGTCAGGATGCTGTCAATACCGCCAAGGAATTCAACGAACGCCTCGACTTCAACGGTGTTGTTCTGACGAAACTCGATGGTGACACACGCGGTGGTGCCGCACTGTCTATCCGTTCGGTAGTCAACAAGCCTATCAAATTCATCGGTACGGGCGAGAAGCTCGAAGCTATCGACCAGTTCCACCCCGCCCGTATGGCCGACCGTATCCTCGGCATGGGTGATATCGTTTCACTGGTAGAACGTGCACAGGAACAGTACGATGAAGAAGAAGCCAAACGCCTGCAAAAGAAGATTCAGAAAAACCAGTTCGACTTCAACGATTTCATGAGTCAGATTCAGCAAATCAAGAAGATGGGTAATCTGAAGGACTTGGCTTCCATGATCCCGGGTGTAGGCAAAGCCATCAAAGACATCGACATCGACGATAACGCCTTCAAGAGCATCGAAGCCATCATCAACTCCATGACTCCGAAGGAACGTACCAACCCCGAAATCCTGAACGGTTCACGCCGCCAGCGCATTGCCAAAGGTAGCGGTACCAACATCCAGGAAGTAAATCGTCTGCTGAAGCAGTTCGACCAGACCCGTAAGATGATGAAGATGGTGACCGGCAGCAAGATGGGTAAAATGATGATGCCGAAACTGAAGAAATAAAATACAGGAATCATTCCATAGAAATTCGGAAGAGGGAGGAAATTCAATGATTTTCTCCCTCTTTTATTATGGCATCTGAAGATTTAGCGTTACCTTTGAGCGGAAAACTTAGCTGCATAGGCAAAATCAGACAATAATAAAATAAAAAACACTATGACATTAATCGACGGAAAAGCAATTTCAGAACAGGTAAAACAAGAGATTGCCGCCGAAGTGGCGGAAATTGTGGCTCGCGGAGGCAAGCGTCCTCATTTGGCAGCCATCCTTGTCGGACACGACGGAGGTAGCGAAACCTACGTTGCCAACAAAGTAAAAGCATGCGAAGTATGTGGATTCAAATCGACGTTGATCCGCTACGAAGCCGATGTGACCGAAGAAGAGTTACTGGCCAAGGTACGCGAACTGAACGAAGATGACGATGTAGACGGATTCATCGTACAGCTCCCTTTGCCCAAACACATCTCCGAGCAAAAAGTAATCGAAACCATCGACTACCGTAAGGATGTAGACGGCTTCCACCCCATCAATGTGGGACGTATGTCCATCGGATTACCTTGCTACGTATCGGCTACCCCCAACGGCATTCTCGAACTGCTGAAAAGATACAATATCGAAACCTCCGGTAAGAAATGTGTTATCCTGGGCCGCAGCAACATTGTAGGAAAACCGATGGCTTCGCTTATGATGCAAAAGGCATATCCGGGCGATGCAACAGTTACCGTTTGTCATAGCCGCAGCAAGGATCTGGTGAAAGAATGCCAGGAAGCAGACATCATTATTGCTGCCATGGGACAACCCAACTTCGTGAAAGCCGAAATGGTAAAGGAAGGAGCTGTCATCATCGATGTAGGTACAACACGCGTACCCGATGCCAGCAGAAAATCCGGCTTCAAACTGACAGGCGATGTCAAGTTCGATGAAGTAGCTCCCAAATGTTCATTCATCACTCCCGTTCCCGGTGGTGTGGGCCCGATGACAATCGTCTCACTGATGAAGAATACACTGCTGGCCGGTAAAAAAGCCATTTACCAATAAAAACAAGGTTATGAAAACCTTGCTTGCAGTAGTTGCAATATTATGCAGCGTAATTCTTTCCGCACAGGAAAGGATTACGCTGTTGTTTGTTGGTGACCTGATGCAACATCAGGCACAGATCGATGCCGCCCGTACTCCGCAAGGCACGTATGACTATTCCCCCTGCTTCTCACTGGTCAAAGAACAGATAGCCCAAGCCGACATAGCCATCGGTAACCTGGAAGTCACGTTAGGCGGACGGCCCTATAAAGGCTATCCGGCATTCAGTGCCCCCGATGAATATTTAAAAGCCATCAAAGACGCAGGATTCGACATATTGCTGACAGCAAACAATCATTGTCTGGACCGTGGAAAGAAAGGACTGGAACGTACATTGCTCATGCTCGACTCTCTGGACATCCCGCATGCCGGAACTTACCGCGACAGTGCAGATCGCAGGTCAAGCTATCCCCTGATTATCGAGAAAAAAGGATTCCGCATCGCCCTGCTTAATTATACCTACGGAACAAACGGTATTCCGACCACGACACCCAACATCGTCAACCGCATCGACAAAACCGTCATGCAGAACGATATCCGGCGGGCAAAAACATATCGTCCGGACGCCATCATCGCCTGCATGCACTGGGGCGAGGAATATCAACGTCTTCCCAACGACGAGCAACGCTCCCTCGCCGACTGGTTGCTACAGCAAGGAGTAACCCACATCATTGGCTCGCATCCACACGTCGTACAGCCTATGGAACTACGTACTAACGGAACGCAGCAACACGTCATCGCATATTCACTGGGAAATTTTATCTCAAATATGAGTGCCCCCAACACCGACGGAGGACTCATTTTCACATTAGAACTGGAAAAATACCCTTTGCGCTGCCACCCGATACCTCCGTCTTCATTTGAACTCTCTTCCAGGAAGCCGCACCCATCGCAGCTAACTCCCTACCCCTACTGTAAAGTGAAGAAATGTAGCTATAATCTGGTATGGACCATTCCGCCCAGATACAGCCACACAAAAAACTTTGTTCTACATCCTGTAGGGCTTCCGGCAGACTTATTGCCAGAAGAAGCGCGTAAACGACTGAAAATCTTTGTAGATAACACCCGCAGCTTGCTTCAGAAACACAACATCGGAATCGGTGAAAACAAAAAATAATAGTAAAATACTAATTTTTTTCATCCATTTCTTTGCAGATTCAAAGATAATCCATATCTTTGCACCGCATTTAAGAAATGCACTAACATGGTGGCTGTAGTTCAGTTGGTTAGAGCGTCAGATTGTGGTTCTGAATGTCGTGGGTTCGAGTCCCATCTGCCACCCCGCTAAAGAGGAAATTCAGCAATGATTTTCCTCTTTTTTTATGTTATAGTCACCCACTGTCGGTCCGACACCGACTAATGCTGCAATGGATATGAAAATACTCTGGATAGACTTGAACAGCTCGTATGCCCATTCTTCGTTGGCACTCCCGGCGCTCCACGCACAAATCGCCTCCAATCAGAACATCGAATGGATAAAAGTATCGGCTACCATCAACGAGAATATCGGCATGATTGTCGACAACATCTATCGCTACCATCCAGATATTTTAGCCGCAACTGCGTGGCTTTTCAATCATGAGCAACTTTTGCACATCTGCACCCGCCTGAAAGCACTTCTCCCGCAAAGCTGCCTGATATTGGGTGGTCCGGAATTTCTGGGCGATAACGAAGCTTACCTCCGTAATCATCCATTTGTCAATTGCGTTTTTAGGGGAGAAGGTGAAGAAGCCTTTCCACAATGGCTATCATGCTGGAACCAGCCAGAACAGTGGACACACATTCCCGGCCTTTGCTACATTGATCCGCAACAACAATACAAAGACAACGGAATAGCCCGTGTACAAAACTTCCAGGCACTTGTGCCTCCTGAAGAAAGTTATTTCTTCAACTGGGACAAACCGTTTGTGCAGCTCGAAACGACCCGCGGATGTTTTAATACCTGTGCCTTTTGCGTCAGCGGTGGAGAAAAGCCTGTGCGCACGCTCCCTATCGAACAAATCAGAGAGCGCTTGCGACTCATTCATCAACATGGCATCCGTAATGTCCGTGTTCTCGACCGCACCTTCAACTACAATACACGCCGGGCCAAAGAACTGCTACAACTCTTCCTGGAATTCTCACCCGACATTCGTTTTCATCTCGAAATACACCCTGCCCTGCTTTCCGAGGAACTGAAAGAAGAACTTAAGCAGCTTCCCCAAGGGCTGCTGCATCTTGAAGCCGGCATTCAAAGCCTGCATGCCCCCGTCCTGGAACGCAGCAAAAGAATGGGTAAACTGGAAGATGCCCTTGAAGGATTGAAATTTCTATGTTCATTACCCAACATGGAAACCCATGCCGACCTCATTGCCGGCCTGCCGCTGTATCATCTGACTGAAATATTCGAAGATATCCGTACGCTGGCAGAATATCAGGCCGGAGAAATTCAGCTGGAGTCACTAAAGTTGCTGCCAGGAACAGAGATGAGAAGACGCGCTTCCGAACTGGGGATATGCTACTCTCCATATCCTCCCTACGAAGTGCTACAAACCAATGAAATAAGCTGCAACGAATTGCAAACAGCACGCCGCCTCTCCCGGTTGCTGGACGGTTTCTACAATGTGCCTGCCTGGCAAGCACTAACCAGAACCTTTATCCTGACTGACCGGTATTTTCTGAACAACTTCCTGACGTACCTCACAGAGAAGAATTTCATCGACCAGCCTATGAGTTTAGAAAAAAGAGGCCTGATACTCTACGAATATTGCAAGCTCAACTACCCGCAATATCTGACGGATGCCAGCATTGCATGGATTGAAGCCGGCATGTCGCTGAAAAAACTTCCTGCGGAAAGAGTTCGTACCAAAAGACAAATACCCCCCACGGACTGGAAAGTAATCTATGGACAATACAAGCCCACCCTACGCCTCTGCTTCCTTCCTGTCGACGAGACACTGGAACACGGACACTGGTTCGGCTTTGAGTCGGAAATACAAATGAGCAAACCGGTCTTCAGGGCATATAGCTAAAAGGTCAGAAGTGTTCGGCAAACTGCATGAACACTTGTGCCAGCCCTCCTTCTTGTCCCTGCAGCCCCACAAAGTTGAGTGCACGCATCATTGGCATATCTTTAATCTCTATCACACGAAATATGCCGGCTGCCAGCTCTTTGCTTATGGAACGGACAGAAACAATTCCCATACAATCGGAATTTTCAAGAAAAAGCTTAATGCTTTCCGTACTGCCCAAATACATCAGCACTTGCAAGGATGAAAGCTTGATATCATGTTGCAGCAAAGCCCTTTCTATGACGTCCAGTGTTCCCGATCCCCGTTCACGAAGCACCAACGGAATGTTTATCAAATCCTTGGGAGTTATTTCATCGGGCAACGACAAACGGCTACGGGTATGAACTACTGCCACAAGTTCGTCTTCCAGAAAAGAGGTATATTTCAGGTTAGGCAAACGAAACACGCCTTCCACTAATCCCAAATCGATACGATGCTCCTGCAATGCCGTTTCCACCTCACGCGAATTACCACTCAGAAGCGAAAGACTGATGTGAGGAAACTTGGCAATAAAACTGGCCAGTAACGGTGGAAGTACATACTGTGCAATGGTACTGCTGGCACCCAGACGAAGCTCTCCCCGATACTCATTATGCAATAAATGCATTTCATATTCCAGGCGTTTGTATTCATCCAGAATCCGTTCGCAATGCTTCAACAGCAACCGTCCCGACTGAGTCAGCGAAATCTTACTGCCCTGACGGTCGAACAGACGTGTCTGATAAGCCGTCTCAAGCTCCTGAATATGCTTGGTAATGGCAGGCTGACTGATAAACAGTTCCTGAGAAGCCTTGGTAAAGCTAAGATTATTAGCTACCGACTGGAAGACCTTTAACCGGAAATCACTCATTTCACAGTTCCTCCGGTTTGATTCCCAACGCTCCTGCCAAAGAGAAAGAAACAAAATCCCACTTATAATTCACAGGACTGACAGGTTGCTCCATAGTGAAAAGTATCGGTTTAGAGCAAGCCTCTTCATCTTTCTCATTAAAATATTTATGAAGCAGTTCATCCACCCGGCCACCATAAGCACGCAAATAAGGCACTAAGACCAGGCGTTTCACCTCGGCTGAATCAAGCGCCAACGACATCAGGTCAACAAACAAGCTTCCACAGTCCGTAATACCTTCCGGATTGACACACGAAAACGATAGTTCGCCCAAAGGAATCCGGCAAGCCATTCCCTCCAAAGCAGACAAGCCAGAAGGTTCACAACATTTCAGATTCTTATTCGGTTCATCATACACCAGAATCACCTGAATATCATTCCCCTCTGTACGAATCCCGGCATCCAGTGCAAGCAGGTTCAGCCAACCGGGCAAATCGAGAAGTGGCAATGTCCTATCCAATTCTCCCTCCATCCAAGTTCTAATTCCTGCCACTACCTCGTTCAAGAAGGCTGCATCCAGCAGAATCACATTCTCTGCAAATTTCACCTTATTATTGTTTTCCATCATTTCGTATGTTTACATCAATACCTAAAATATGCTACAAATATAAATAATATACTTGACTCATACAGCATTCTTCCTGCCGAATATCCGATGCCAGCTCGCCATTTGCACGCTCAGCTTCAATACCTCGCCCATCAACAGAATTGCTCTATATCAAGCAAAACACGACGACAATGCAGCAAATATGCCAAGTTGACATTGAGTTTAATAATAAATAATGACATTTTGTCCGAAACAAGACATTGGCAAAACTTTTGCCTCATATGGGGTGTAAAACAACTGATGAAAAAAAAGAAAGGAGATTAAAATATGAACTTTAACAACTTTACCATCAAAGCGCAAGAAGCCGTGCAAGAGGCCGTAAACCTGGTACAACGCCGGGGGCAACAGGCCATCGAACCGGTACACCTGCTGCAGGGAGTGATGAAGGTAGGCGAAAACGTTACCAACTTCATCTTCCAGAAGTTGGGCATGAACGCACAACAGCTGGCAATCGTGCTCGACAAACAGATAGAGTCATTGCCTAAAGTATCGGGTGGCGAACCTTATCTGAGCCGTGAAGCCAACGAAGTATTGCAAAAGGCTATGGACTACTCCAAGGAAATGAATGACGAATTTGTTTCGCTTGAACCCATCCTGTTGGCTTTGCTTACAGTGAAGAGTACAGCCTCCAGCATCCTGAAGGATGCCGGTATGACTGAAAAAGAACTGCGTACCGCCATCAACGAATTGCGACAAGGTTCAAAGGTCACTTCACAATCGAGCGAAGACACTTATCAATCGCTGGAGAAATACGCCATCAACCTGAATGAGGCTGCACGAAGCGGAAAGCTCGACCCTGTCATCGGGCGTGACGAAGAAATTCGTCGTGTACTTCAGATTCTGAGCCGACGTACCAAAAACAACCCTATCCTGATAGGTGAACCGGGTACCGGTAAGACTGCTATCGTGGAAGGACTTGCCCACCGTATCCTGCGTGGCGATGTGCCCGAAAACCTGAAGAACAAGCAGGTATATTCGCTGGATATGGGTGCCTTGGTAGCCGGTGCCAAATACAAAGGTGAGTTTGAGGAACGTTTAAAAGCCGTTATCAACGAAGTGAAAAAGTCGGAAGGTAACATCATCCTTTTCATCGACGAAATCCACACACTGGTAGGTGCTGGCAAAGGCGAAGGGGCTATGGATGCTGCCAACATACTGAAGCCTGCACTGGCCCGTGGCGAATTGCGAAGCATCGGTGCTACAACCCTCGACGAATATCAGAAATATTTCGAGAAGGACAAGGCACTGGAACGTCGATTCCAAACCGTCATGGTCAACGAACCGGATACGCTGAGCACCATCTCTATTCTGCGTGGACTGAAAGAACGTTACGAAAACCATCACCACGTACGTATCAAAGACGATGCTATCATTGCCGCAGTCGAGTTGAGTAACCGATACATTACCGACCGTTTCCTGCCCGATAAGGCCATCGACCTGATGGATGAAGCAGCAGCCAAATTGCGTATGGAAGTAGACTCCGTACCTGAAGAGCTGGACGAAATTTCGCGTAAAATAAAGCAATTGGAAATCGAGCGCGAAGCCATCAAGCGCGAGGACGACAAAGCCAAACTGGAACAAATCGGTAAGGAACTGGCCGAACTCAAAGAACAGGAAAGCTCGTACAAAGCCAAATGGCAAAGCGAAAAGACGCTGGTAAACAAGATTCAGCAAAACAAAGTCGAAATCGAAAACCTGAAATTCGAAGCCGAAAAAGCTGAACGCGAGGGCGATTACGGCAAAGTAGCCGAAATCCGTTACGGCAAGCTTCAGGCATTGAACAAGGAAATAGAAGAGACCCAGCAGAAACTGCATGCCATGCAAGGCGATAAGGCCATGATCAAAGAAGAGGTAGATGCCGAAGACATAGCCGACGTTGTATCGCGCTGGACAGGAATACCTGTCAGCAAGATGCTGCAAAGCGAAAAGGAAAAACTCCTCCATCTGGAAGAAGAACTCCACAAGCGTGTCATCGGTCAGGATGAAGCCATCGAAGCCGTTGCCGACGCTGTTCGCCGTAGTCGTGCCGGGTTGCAAGATCCCAAACGGCCTATTGGTTCGTTCCTCTTCCTGGGTACGACTGGTGTAGGTAAAACCGAATTGGCAAAGGCACTGGCAGAATTTCTGTTCGACGACGAAACGATGATGACCCGTATCGACATGAGCGAGTATCAGGAGAAACACAGCGTCTCCCGTCTGGTCGGAGCGCCTCCCGGATACGTCGGATACGATGAAGGTGGTCAGCTGACTGAAGCCGTAAGGCGTAAACCTTATTCGGTAGTATTGTTCGATGAAATCGAGAAAGCACATCCGGATGTATTCAACATCTTGCTGCAAGTACTCGACGACGGACGTCTGACCGATAACAAAGGACGTACGGTGAACTTCAAGAACACCATCATCATCATGACGTCCAACATGGGAAGTTCGTACATTCAAAGCCAGATGGAAAAGCTGAATGGTAGCAACAAGGAACAGATTGTAGAAGAAACCAAGCGCGAAGTGATGAACATGCTGAAGAAATCGATACGGCCGGAATTCCTTAACCGTATAGACGAAACCATCATGTTCCTGCCGCTGACCGAGCCTCAGATCAAGCAAATCGTAACACTGCAAATCAACAGTGTACGTAGAATGCTCGAAGGCAACGGAGTGGAATTACAGCTCACCGACACCGCCATCAACTTCCTGGCAAATGCCGGATATGATCCTGAATTTGGTGCCCGTCCTGTAAAACGTGCTATCCAGCACTACCTGCTCAACGACTTGTCTAAGAAGTTGCTGGCACAAGAAGTAGACCGCAGCCGTCCTATCATAGTAGACGTAAACGCTACAGACGATGGTCTTCTGTTCCGGAACTGAAGCATACAAAAAAAAGACTTAGCTGAACATGCAGTCGGCTAAGTTCTCACATAAAAAGCAGATCTTCACAACTTATTTGTGCAGACCTGCTTTTTTTATGCTGATACGGAAGCTCATTTTTTGTCCAGTTAGGAAAAAATTTTTTCCCAGTTAGAGAGAAATATTTTCCTAACTGGGAAAAATATGGCACATAAGTATTATCTTTACCTCGTGTAACGAAAAGCCAAAAACTATGACGAAAGAAGAATTAATGAGAAAAGCCATAGAGCTATCTGTTGAAAACGTAGAAAATGGTGGAGGTCCTTTTGGCGCAGTCATCGCCAAAGACGGACAGATTGTAGCTACCGGAGTTAATCGTGTGACTTCCAACTGCGACCCTACAGCCCACGCCGAGGTAAGCGCCATACGTGCCGCTTGCGAGAAACTCGGAACATTCGACCTGAGCGGATACGAAATCTATACCTCCTGCGAACCCTGCCCCATGTGCCTGGGTGCCATCTACTGGGCACATTTGGATAAAATGTATTACGGAAACAACAAGACAGATGCCAAGAATATCGGTTTCGACGACTCCTTCATCTACGATGAACTGGAATTACCTAAAGACCGACGCAAATTGCCATCTGAAATAGTATTGCCCGAAGAAGCCATCAAAGCCTTCGATATGTGGATGAAAAAAGAAGATAAGGTGGAATATTAAGGAAATAAACACTATTGATAACAAAAAAAAATGAGTGTATCAGAAACTCACGAACTGAACGTTCCACTTTCTGATACACTCATTTTTGTATCTAATCCCAAAGTAGTGTCTTTTTATTTTTCTTCAGCGGCTTCTTCCTGCTCTTCTGCAACCTCTTCGAAATCTGTCAAACCGGCTGCTACCAGCAGATTGTACCAGGAAATCAGCTTTTTAATATCGGAAGAATGTACACGGTCGCGGTCGAAGTTTGGCAATACTTCTGCCAGATAAGTACGAAGTTCCTCTGATGTAGCCTTCTTCAGATCCATAACTACAGCAGCACCATTCTCTTTCTTCTTCATAGAAACCAGTACATCTCTCAATGGAATATCTTCTGCATCCGTATACATGGCAATATCACCCAACGAAATAATCTTTTCGTTACCGTAAGCCGGGAAGCGTTTTTTATCCACAATCGATTCTACAATCAGCATATTCTTTCCTTGAGAAACAAGTTTATACAATCCTGGTTTTCCAGAGATAGACAAAATAGTCTTCAACATAACTCTATTCTTATTTTATTTAGTTAATAGTAATTTTAATCGGATGGCAAAGATAATGCAAGCTAAAGAGAATACAAAATAAGGTTACTTATTTTTGCTTACACCCGTCCTTTGACCCAAGACAGGAAGCAAGGCATATCTTCTTTTTCTACAACGATGCAAGCAATTCCCGGACTTGTGGTATCAAAGTTTTCTCACCGTCGTTCACTATCACAAAATCGGCCTGACGGCGTTTCACCTCGTCATCCATCTGACTACGGATGCGCTGTTCAATCAATTCGCGCGACGAACTGTCACGTTCTATCGCACGCGCTATACGTACCTCACGAGGCGCATATACCATCAGTACTTTGTCCACTTCGGCTGTAAAACCAGCCTCTATCAGAATGGCCGATTCGATGCCTACCAAAGGAAACTTTTCGTGTTCCTGCACCCATCGGCGGAAATCCTTCTTCACCTGCGGATGGACAATTGCATTGACCTCACGTGCATGTTGCTCCGAAGCAAAAAGATACGAAGCCAGCATCGGCTTGTTCAAAACACCACCTGCATACACTTCGTCGCCCAGCAAACCTACCAGCTTCCGACGTATTTCTCCGTCCGTCAGCATCAGTTTCTTTGTTTCAACATCAGAGATATAAACAGGCACTCCCATCACTTCGAGTAAACGGGACACAACACTTTTTCCACTGCCTATTCCCCCCGTTATTCCTATCTTAATTGCCATAATCCGATGGTATTTGCTCTATCAAAAAGTCTACCTGCTCCGGATGGATACGTACTTGCGTGACTCCTTCCGGCACATGTCCCAACTTCACTTTATACTTGTCCGAACCCAACAGCAGCAGTTCTTCATACGATACACGAATATGAAAATCATCAGCTGTAATCTTCCTGAAGCGGCTTAGTCCTACCTGAAAAGTGACTTGTACTTTCGAAGGAAAAGCCCGCAGCACCTTGTCGGCCGGGAAGTTAACACCCCGTAAAGGTACTTCTACCGTTTTCTCCGTATAAATATCAACAGGTAACATCATGTCAACCGAAGATGGAACATATTTTATTCCTTTGCGTGCCATCAGACCAACCTGTTGCTTCAACGTATCAGTAATCTCATCCTGTCTGACCCATTTCGTATAGGCCGCAGTTATAGTGTCTAAAGCCTCTTTCGAAGCATACACCAATACCGAATCAGGCGTAAAAACAGTATCCGACAAATAATATTGCCTGCCGGCATTCACCTCACCCAACAACTTCACTGGTACCAGTTTCGAATCACCAGTAGAATAATAATACTCTAACGTGTCCGGCTTCATAGCGAGCAAACGTGTTGACACATTTAGCTGACTAAGAATTTTTTTCTCGAATTCAGACGAAACGATACGCACATGATTGCTGTTGTCACTCGTCTTGTATTCATCGAAATTAATAGCAAGAGGATAGAAACTCTTCCCTAACATATAGTTCAACAATACAGTGCCTTTGTCCTTCACTTTGATATGCAGCTCTGTAGCCGGTTCCGAAGTGATAACAACATTATCAGGCACCCCTTTCAACCGCACAGGGACGGAGAACTCCGTTTCATAGTCGTTGTTCAACGTCTGCAACAACCAGAAACCACTGGCTATAAAAAAGAAAAACAAAAAAATGAAGAACTCTCTGCTCTTGGCACTGAGCAGAAAGTTCTTCACTTGTGCAGCAATCTTAGAGTATTTGCTCTTTATATTACTACGATCGAGCATAGGCTCATATTCCTTCCTTTATTTTGCAGCCTGGCTACCATTAGCATCGGCAGCAGCGGCAAAAATAGAATTCTTATCAATACGGATCTTTACATTAGAAGCAATCTCAAGAATCACGTCATTATCATTGATTTCTTTGACCACACCATGAATACCTCCGGCAGTAATCACTTTCTGATTAACCTGAAGCGATTTACGGAAATTGGCAATTTCTTTTTGCTTCTTGTTCTGCGGACGAATCATAAAGAAATACATGATCACAAACATGGCTATCAGCATAATCCACATCATGCTACCGCCACCCGCAGGACCTGCGGGAGTAGCTTGCAGGAAGAATACAGTCATCAAATTCATAAATATTCAGTTTTAGTTTTTTAAATGTGAGCAACAAAGGTATCAGTTTTTCGTTAACTTCCCTTCTTTTTTTAATACCTTAACAATTCCGTCTAAAGTACCATTGACAAAACTGCCGCTCTTCAATGTACTATATACTTTTGCGATGTCGACATATTCGTTCAGGGAAACGCTGATTGGGATATTGGGGAAACTCAAGATCTCTGCCAACGCACACTGCATAATGATGACGTCCATGAAAGCTACACGCTCCAAATCCCAGTTGCGCGTATTCTCGCTGATCAGATGACGATAGTAGTCGCTGTTCAGAATAGCACGGCGGAACAACCGGCGGGCAAACTCGCGATCCTCATCATCCTTGAACTCGGGAAGCAGTTCCTGATTGGCTCCATTCTTTTCGTCAAAGCGTTTGATGGTTTTCAGTACAAAGGTGTCAACAATATCCTTGTCATCATTCCAATACAGACTTTGGTCTTCAAGCAGACTGTCCAGATCCTCGTTGTGGAAAATAAAGGTTTTATAAAGTTTCCGCCACAATTCGCGGTCAGCTTCGTACGAAGTTTCTGACGAAGCCATATATTCCTTATATATATCCGAAGCCTGAATCTTCTCATAAAGCCCCTTCACGAAATCTTCATCATTGCTCCAACTGCGTTTCTGGTTGGCGGCATAATCCATCAGCTGCTTGTTTCCCTCCAACTGGGCAACAAACTTGTTTTCCACAAATTTCATGTTCGGATACAATTCTTCAGGAGTAGGAGCCAATTTGGCCTTTGCAGTGTCAATACGCTTACGCGCATAGTTCGTCAAAGCAACCATCAGCATCAGCAGGTAATTGTAAAGGTCGTACGCCTTAGAAAGGCTAAAGAACAATTCTTTCTCCGCTGAGTCTAAATTTTTACTGCCGTTCTGATAATAAGCATATACAATCTGTATAATCTTAAGACGAATAAGAACTCTGTTAATCATAATGCTAAATAAATACTATTGTTTTAACAGTGCAAAAGTAGACATTTTTAGTGAGTTGAGCACAAACAAATCACATTTTTTTATGCGGAAAGTCATTATCCGGCATTTTTCTTTTGACAGTTTAAAAAAAATCATCAATTTTGAAGCCGATTACAACAAGAATTTAGGCAATATGGAAGAGTTAAAGAAAAAAAACGGTGTTGATATGAGCGACAAAGAGATTGTATTCTCCCAGTCCATCAAAGCTGGTAAGCGCATTTACTATCTGGATGTAAAAAAGAACAGAAAAGACGAAATGTTTTTAGCCATCACCGAAAGCAAGAAAATTGTAACCGGCGAAGGCGACGATTCACAAGTAAGTTTCGAAAAGCATAAAATATTCCTTTATAAAGAAGACTTCGAAAAATTCATGGCCGGCTTGCAGCAGGCTATCCAGTTCATCCAACAGGAACAAGGCGAAAGCACTTTTTCTGATACAACTCCAGAAAACAGTTCCTCGGAAGCAAACAGCGCAGAAACTAAGCAAACAGCCAAGCCTGATTCATCGACATTGGAAGGAGAAATCAAAATAGACATTGATTTTTAAAAAGTATTTTTGTGTAATTCAAAAAGAAAATGTAATTTTGCACCGCTTTTTTGCAGCATCGTATGGATAGACCATATCGTGTGATGGTGAATTAAGCAACAAACAAACTTAATTTAGAGTAACACAAAAACTTTTAAAAGATGAAATCAATCGAAATTAAAGGAACTGCAAGAACTATTGCAGAACGTTCTTCGGAACAAGCCAGAGCTTTGAAAGCTATTCGTAAAAACAACGGTGTACCTTGCGTATTGTACGGCGGTGGCGAAAACATCCACTTCACTGTACCCGCAGAAGGCTTGCGCAACTTGGTATATACTCCGCACATCTACGTGGTTGACCTGATCATCGATGGCAAAAAAGTAAATGCTATCATGAAGGACATCCAGTTCCACCCTGTAAAAGATACTATTCTGCACGTTGACTTCTATCAGATCGACGAAGCTAAACCTATCGTAATGGAAGTTCCCGTACAGTTGGAAGGTCTGGCTGAAGGTGTGAAAGCCGGTGGTAAGTTGGCATTGCAAATCCGCAAGCTGAAAGTGAAAGCTTTATATAATGTAATCCCTGAAAGACTGATCGTAAACGTTTCTCACCTGGGTCTTGGTAAGACTATCAAAGTGGGTGAGTTGAATTTCGAAGGTCTGGAACTGCTGAATGCTAAAGAAGCAGTTGTATGTGCTGTGAAGCTGACTCGTGCCGCAAGAGGTGCCGCAGCTGCAGCCAACTAATCAGCATCTCCTTTATTTAAAATATCCTTTGACGCGGATTACGCAACCACTCGCAGATTCACTTATACAATCCGCGAGTAGTTGTGATAATCCGCGTCGTTTTTTTATGAATAATGCCGCATACTTGCGCATTTAAAACAAGTTATCTAGACAGACACTCATGAAATATCTGATTGTAGGATTAGGAAACATCGGCCCTGAATACCATGAAACCCGCCATAACATAGGATTCATGGTAGTAGACGCACTGGCCAAAGCCGCAGGAGCTACGTTCGAAGACCGCCGTTACGGATTCATCACCACGCTGTCGGTTAAGGGCCGCCAGTTACTGCTGCTGAAACCCTCCACATACATGAATCTTAGTGGAAACGCAGTCCGTTACTGGATGCAGAAAGAAAACATTCCTCTCGAAAATGTATTGATCGTGGTAGACGACCTTGCCCTTCCATTCGGCACTTTGCGACTGAAAGGAAAAGGTAGTGATGCCGGACACAACGGCCTGAAACACATAGCCGCTACTTTGGGTACACAAAATTACGCCCGACTGAGATTTGGCATCGGAAACGACTTTCCACGCGGAGGACAAATAGACTATGTGTTAGGCCACTTCACCGACGAAGACTGGAAAACCATGCCCGAACGGCTGGAAACTGCCGGAGAAATCGTAAAAAGTTTCTGCCTGGCAGGAATCGACATTACAATGAATCAATATAATAAGAAATAAATGAGCGAAGCCAGAATAGATAAATGGATGTGGGCAGTACGCATCTTTAAGACGCGTACCATCGCCGCCGAAGCCTGCAAGAAAGGACGTGTCAGCATTAACGGAGCACAGGCGAAAGCAGCACGTATGGTAAAACCAGGCGACGTCATACAGGTACGAAAACCGCCTATCACCTATTCTTTTAAAGTATTACAGACCATCGAGAAACGGGTCGGAGCCAAAGTCGTTCCTGAAATGATGGAAAACGTTACGACTCCCGACCAATATGAATTGCTGGAAATGAGCCGTGTCAGCGGATTCGTGAATCGAGCTAAAGGAACAGGTCGTCCTACCAAAAAGGACAGACGCGAACTCGAAGAATTTACTGCACCCGAATTTATGGACGACTTTGATTTCGACTTCGACTTTGAAGACGAAGACTAAAAACAAACCTCTTCCATCCATCATACAAGCAAACTTTACAAAACTACAGATAAGTAAAACCGGATTTTAACGTCAATGCATAATGATATGAAGGAAAAAATAATTAAATGGGGATTCATAGGCTGTGGCGAAGTAACCAAATACAAAAGTGGTCCGGCCTTTCAGAAAATAGAAAATTCCGAAGTTGTAGCCGTTATGAGCCGCGACGGTGCCAAAGCCAAAGCGTATGCACAGGAAAGAGGAATCCCCAAATGGTACGATGATGCACAAGAACTGATTGACGACGACGAAATAAACGCTATCTACATAGCCACTCCTCCTTCCTCGCACGCTACATACGCCGTCATGTCAATGAAAGCGGGAAAGCCTGTTTACATTGAAAAGCCGATGGCTGTCACTTACGAGGAGTGCTGCCGCATCAACCGCGTTTCGCACGAGACGGGAGTTCCTTGCTTCGTTGCCTATTATCGGCGTTACCTTCCCTATTTCCAGAAAGTAAAATCGCTGGTCGAAGAAGGTGCTATCGGAAATGTCATCAACATCCAAATTCGTTTCGCACAACCTCCACGCGATCTGGACTACAACAAGCAGAAATTACCTTGGCGCGTACAGCCCGATATTGCAGGCGGAGGCTACTTCTACGATTTGGCTCCTCATCAGATTGACTTATTACAGGAAATATTCGGCTGCATACTACAAGCCAGCGGCTACAAAAGCAACCGGGGCGGACTCTACCCTGCCGAGGACACACTGAGCGCTTGCTTCCAGTTCGACAGCGGCCTGGTAGGCAGTGGTTCTTGGTGCTTCGTTGCACACGACTCGGCACGTGAAGACCGTATCGAAATTATCGGAGACAAGGGCATGATCTGTTTCTCGGTTTTCACCTACGACCCAATAGCGCTTCACACCGAAAGAGGACGCGAAGAAATTATTGTCGAGAATCCCATATACGTACAGCAGCCGCTCATTCAGGCAGTAGTAGACCACCTGCTGGGCAAATCAGTATGTACATGCGATGGCGAAAGCGCTACTCTTACCAACTGGGTAATGGACAAGATATTAGGGAAGTTATAAACAGACTTCCCTACTCCATTTCCTCATCTTCATTCTTCTCCCCAACCAGCTTATACACATCTGCTTTTTCTCCCACAATCCACACAACATCGCCTTCGGCAAAGGGTTCATGCGGATCGGGAGCGTGAAGTTCGTCACTGCCACGCTCTACACCGGCTATCAGGCAATGATACTTCTCACGAATACCGGCTTCTTTCAGTGTCTTGCCCAGGAAGGGAGAACCAGCATCGATGCGGAACTGACGAAGAATCGTTTCGCTTTTTTCCACCACGTCAGTATCCAGTTCTGAGACTTTTGCCATCTCTTCGCCAAAACGGTTCAGTTCTTCATCCGTAGCTATCACCTGCAATTTATCTTGTGGAAACAAGCGGTCCATAGCACCGGGAATATTGATACGTTTCTTTCCACGCAAAATGGAGACAACATGCACACCATATTCTTTACCGAAATTCAGTTCGGCAAGCGTTTTGCCAACCCATCCCGACTCGCCCGGCACCACATAATCGGCCAGATGCAAGTCGCGCGAAAGCAGACGACCCGCATATTCAGGCTTCTTCTCGCCCATATATTCCGCCCGAATGTCACGCGAACGTAAGTTTTGGAAGAACTTACGTTCTATCAGTATGGACTGTCTTTTCAGCTGACGAGACAGAATCATCACAATCACCAGCAACAATGCAACACCAAACACCAGTCCGACCGACATCTTGAACAGTCCTGCAATGACGAACATCACAAAAGATACGGCCAGCAATATGCGCAACACAATGGTAGCTACTAGCGGCGCACGGTTTCCACGGTTGTCATTCCACAGTGTAACAAATTCCATGGAATGGTTTTTCTTGATCATGATGGCCCGCAGGAAAGGAGCCAGGAACAGAATCGTTACAAACGCTGCAACCAACGCTCCCCAAACGCCCGGTAATCCTTCCTTGCAAAGAGGTACCAGGAAACGGAATGAAACCGCTACTATAGCTACACACACAATGGAGTAAACGACCGTAATACGCACAAGCGATACGATCAAGCGCTTCCATAAGCTATCATGATTGACCGCACGCGAGCCCGATGTATAGCGGTCGAGAAAGCCTTTCCACCTTTTCGGCATGTGAGCATCCACAAAATTGGAAGCCGGTTCGGCCAGACGTATCATATAAGGAGTAAGGAAAGTCGTAATCACCGATACAGCCACCACAATAGGATAGAGGAAATGACTGGTCACATTCAGAGAAACACCCAACGAGGCAATAATAAAAGCAAACTCACCAATCTGTGTCAAACTGAATCCGCACTGCATGGCTGTCTTCAACGGTTGTCCCGACAGCAGAACACCCAATGTACCAAACAAAGACTGTCCGACAATCACCGCCAATGTAATGACCAAAATAGGAATGGCATATTCAACAATCATACCCGGATCGACCATCATACCTACCGACACGAAAAAGATAGCTCCGAACAAGTCCTTTACCGGTTTTACCAGCTGCTCGATGTGCTCTGCCTCTAATGTCTCTGCCAGAATAGAACCCATAATGAAAGCTCCAAAGGCCGCAGAAAAACCCGTATGGGCAGCTATCACCACCATACCGAAACACAGTCCTAACGAAACGATGAGCATCGTCTCATCGCTCATCAGCTTGCGGCAGCGCTTCAGCAGTTCAGGAATCAGATAGATGCCTACCACAAACCAGAGTATCAGGAAGAAGAGCAGTTTGGCGACGCTTTCCAGCATTTCCGTCCCTTCGAAATTGTTGCTGACTGCCATGGTAGACAGCATCACCATCAGGACAATGGCCAGAATATCTTCCAAAATAAGCACACTTAACACCAGTCCTGTAAACTGCTTTTTCAGTATGCCCAAATCATCGAAAGCTTTATAGATAATGGTAGTAGACGACATGGCTATCATTCCTCCCAGGAAGATGCAGTCCATCCGCTTCCATCCGAATGATGTTCCCACTGCTACACCGACCAGTATCATACAGAAAATAATGGTACAGGCTGCAATAATAGCCGGACCTCCTACCTTTACAATCTTCTTGAAACTGAACTCTAATCCCAATGCAAACAGCAAGAAGATGACACCTATATCGGCCCAAGTCTGTATGTTGGCCGTGTCCATCACCGAAGGGGTAAAAGACAGATGAGGGCTTGCCAGAAAACCGGCTACCACATATCCTAACACAAGAGGCTGTTTCAGCTTCTTGAAAAGCAGTGTCATCAAACTTGCAGAAATCAATATAAGTGCCAAATCGGCAATCAGAGGAGCTAAATGCGACATAATATTATCCTTTTTGTCATTATTAGTGCAAAGTTACAACAAAGAAACGAAAACTCATATCTTTTTGTCTAATGTTTAATGACCCTTTTCTCGCCAGAAAAGGCAAAAACAGGAAAAACTTATTTTTCCCTCTAACAACAGTTGTCGATGAAAGGAGGATTACATAATTTATAAAGGGAGGCTTGCATAGTTCGCAAGCACTCTTATTTCATACTCATAATATCCGCAATGCAAGTTTCCTATTTTCAGAACTACTCTACTGGGTAGTGGAAAAGTTCCACGAAGTGTGGAACTTTGCAGAAGAAAACTAAAAGGATTTATGACTGCATCAATTTATTAATCGCTAATAATCAAACTTATATATTATTTCATATCGAATTCACGTTAAATATTACAGTGTTATTGCAAGCGTAAATAATAGTTCACGCCCACGCAGTTTGTAATCATAGCTGTAGGTATTGATAGAATCGTATATCGTATAGCTATATGCATCTTGGTTTAACGCGTTTTGCAAACTCAGATTAAACCTGAAAGCCTTGAATAGCCAGGTTATGCCAAAATCAAGCAAGCCCGTTGTTTTACTCTGATTTTCTGTTAAGTCCTTTTTCACGATGTCTGATGAAGCGGATAAGATGAGGGACTGTACCGGTGTGATTTTTAATGAAACTTTATGTACCTGCGACCAATAACTTCTCTTGATGTCCTCATAGCTCAAAAAAGTTTTGCTTATTTCACCGGAATAATCCAATTCAACATACTTGCATGGCTGCGAGGTCAATGTAGAGGAAATGCCGACACTTTGCCAGGAATAGGTTGTGAGCAAGCTGTTCTGCTCTGCCTGCTGTTGTCTCCATATATACAGTCCATTTAATGAAATTTTTGTCTTTATGGATTCAATTTGCTTGGTAATGCCCAGTTGGGCCGTTATGTTATGGGTATTGTTGGGCATGTACAGGTAAGTTGACTGAATCAAGTCCGATGCTACCGTTTGGGATGCCAGCAGATTGTTATGCTCACGTTGGTACATAATGTCAGCATTGACAAACCACATATCCAATGGTATCTTATAGTCATAGTGCAGGTTTGCCATCAACGATTGATTGTCCTGTAGAATGCCCGAACTGATTTTTTGGGTTGTGTTGTCCGTCTGCACCGGGAACGTCAGGAGGTCCAGGATGTCCCCAAAGTTTCGTGTATAGGCTACTTGCGTCCTGAATGTAGAACGGCTGCTGAATTTATAGTTAAAATAAACTCCGGGACATACGGAAAAGAAGCTGAATTTATCTTTTTCATTCTGTATGTGATTCCTGTTGTGTATGTAATCTATCCGCATCGGTACGTCGGCCCGAAAGACATATATGCGTTTCGGATGGGTATATTCATAGCGCGGAGCAAAAGCGACACTCAAATTACCGGCTGCCATATCGTTCTTATTGTCTGCATTGTCCCGGTAGGACTGTAAATCGGTTTGCATTTTATCTGCCGAATAGTTCAGTAACAGTGGAAAATAAAAACGTGAGTTCTTGAAATCATAAATCGCAGACAGGAGATTCTTGGTCTGAAAACTCAAGCTGTTTACATGCTGATGAATGTCGTTTCCTTCGTTTGTGACAGTAAGCCTGACTTGTGGCGTGTTGAATAACAGAACGGATGATGACAGCCTCCAGCGCAGTTTCTTCCTGCGCCAGCTATATGAAAAATTATTTCCTACATAGTAGTCACGCATGGACTGTTGCTGCATAAGTGTCTGGCCGTTTTCCGTAGTCGGCAAGTCGTTGCGTAGGAACGTGGCCTTGCCAAATAGAGAATTATTAAGATAGCTTGTCGATGCATTGTTTTTATAAACGATGGAGAAACTGGGAGTATGACTGGTTGACAGCGAATTTATACCTTGGTCGATGATTATATTCTCATCCCCGTCATAGAAGTTGCGTTGAATGTCATAATCATATTGGCTTTTGGAATAGCTGTAATCGACGTTTCCACGCAATGTGGCTGTTTCTGTTATTTTCTGGATAAAATTGACAGAAAACATGTGTTCGGCAGGCGAGGCATACCGGTCTTTGTCCATCGGTGGAGTGGAAGCCGATAGATTGCCCATTAGTTTCTCAGCCTTGGACTCATCTTTGATTCCTCCGATAAGGGAAGTCACTTCATCTGAAGCAAATGAATGTACGTTCCCGATTTTCAATGTGGCAATGGTCTGGAACTTGGGCTTGAAAAGCATGCCGGCCCCGCTTGCCTGATATAGCCAGTCGTCACCATATCCAACAGAGCCTTCATACGTTCCAATGGGTTTAAAACGTGCATTGCTGTTCATGTGGATGTTGATGGCAACGTCATCTGAAAAAATGTCCTTATTCATGTTTATGGCCTGATGATTGTTCAGCACCTGAACAGAATTTACGTACGAGGCAGGTATATTTGTGGTCGCTATGTTATATTTCCCACCAAGCAAATCCAGACCGTCAATGTAAAAGCTTGAGATGTCTTTCCCCAGGTATTTGATTTTGCCCGATTCTTCTACGTTTATGCCCGGAAGCTTTTTCAGGGCGTCTTTCAATGTATAGTCACTTTGAGTGGTATATGCAGAAAGATGAAAGGACAAGGTATCGCCGCGCTGGTAGATGGCCGGGGCCTTTACGACCACTTCTTTCAATTCCGTCGCTTTTTCTTTCATTGTAAGGTTGCAGGTCTGGGACATATTCAAGATTTCGTTTTCCACAGATTCATATCCCATCGACTCGGCGATTAGCTTGACCTTTCTTGAACCAGTATGAAAGGCAACATTAAAATGTCCCTTGTCAGAAATTGCATAGGCAATGACGGTGCTGTCCGCAGAAATTTTGATGATCGCACCGTCGATGCCTGCGCCGGAAACATCTCTCAACATTCCTTCTATCCGACTTTGAGAATAAGCGATACCTGTAATAACGCAAAATAATATACTGAAGAATAAACGCATAGCCAAATTTTCATTCTAATTCCAAGGGAGTGTAACCATTTGGGCGAATCCGCAACTGTACACCGTTGATAAGGATGGAGCTTTTCCCTTCTTCATCCTTTTGCACCGTCATATCACTGATTGATTCCAGTGGAATGTTTGTCATGGGGTCCTCTTCAAATTTGTTCTTGCTTTTGACAAACTTGTCTCTTTCTACGGTCACTATGTTGGGTATATCCGGCAAAGCTATCGGCAATGTGCCCTTGCGGAAAGTAATGGCTTCAAAACGGTGTATGTTCTCCGTATCATGAGCCAGCATTACGAGGCCGGGAAGACCGCAAAATTTCCAAGGACCGTAAGTGGTCGGTATTTCCGGTGAGTACCATACGACCCATTTCCTTCCTCCGTATTCACCCGTCGCTTTTTTGCAGACATAACCACAGACGGTATCGGTTTCATTGCCTAAGCTCCACTGTATCGGGTGGAGTTTCTCCTTGTACATATAATAATCTGGCGGTATTACACTGTAAACAGAAATTTCCCCTTGCGGATGGTTTTGTAATACTGTCTGGTCGAAAAACAAACTGTTTTTCATTTTCCGCATCTGGTATTTTTTTATATCCTCGTCGGAAGCATGAGGACTGGCGTTGACAGAATCGGACTGGAATGCCGTGTAATCCACAAAACAGGAGCAATCACGTCCTATCTGTAAAATAGTCGTATAGGTGTCCGTAATGAATCTTGAATTTGTCACCTTATATTCATACAGGCATTCATAATCTGTCGGGAACGTGTTGCTTTGTTGTGCAGACAATGACAAGGAAAGTCCCAAACTTGCACTGAGAATTAGAAAATGTTTCATATACAATAAGTTTTATGGAGTTAATATCTGTTGATGGTTATTTATATTGAACGTATTTTCATAAGAATATTCGTATTACTTTTTTGTGCAAAGGTATCGGCACCGTGACAGACTGGAAAAAATAATCATTATCCTATTCTTATAGAATTATTATTAAATTATTATGGCTGATTAATATTGCCTTGCCCATGCAATCCATTCTATTCAAATTGCCATATATTTGCATTATGGAAAAAAGAATCAAAATACTGAATTACCTGACAGTAATTGTCATCGTGTTATTTGCCATCGTGCAGGGCAAATGGCTTTATTCCCGATATAAGTACACGGTACAAACCTGTGCGGATACACTTTACAGTCGTGTATTTGAATCCGTTGATGAATACAACAAGGTGCGTCAGAGTGCGGTCAATAACGAAATTGCCGTTGAATATACGACCAGACGGTTTGTAAAAGGAGATACTGAGATGTTTTTATTTGATATCTATACGGCAGATATGCGCCGGTGTTCGGCAATTGATTCACTTTCGGCTGATTTGTTTTCCCGAATATATGAAACGCAACATCCTGACTGGTTAGATAGAGAAGTGCAAGTGATTGTTGTCAAACAGGATCGGAAAGAATCGGAGGTTCTTGATGCGATAGAGCGCAACTGTCTTAACAGACGGTTCCCGTTTTCAGCTGAGAAGCTCGACACGATAATGCAGTCTAACAACATCAGGCTCGATACCATTTTCACCGAAACGGCAGACTCGATAGTCTGGGAAGCTTCCCGTACGGAATGGGGTTCGTTGTTCCATCCTGTACTCTCCATAACCTATCCCTACGACATTCTTGGCAAGAAGCTGGTACGGATGGATTGCCCAATTGCATTGCCGCTGATTATAAGAGAAATGTCGGATATTCTGTTCTTTTCATTCGCCTTATCTGTTTTATTGGTTGTCTGCCTTGTTGCGCAGATTGCCACGATCCGCAAACAGCGTAAAATAGAAAATCTCCGGTCAGACTTTATACAAACCATGATTCACGAACTGAAACGTCCGATTGCAACGCTCAAAATGTGTGTCTCCTATATGGGTAATGAACGCCTTATGAAAGACATTGCGGGCCGGCAAATGGTCGTAGCGGATTCCCATACGGCATTGGACAGCCTGTCTGCTTTGTTTTCCAAACTGAGGGATTTGACCTTCAGCAAGGCAACCGAGATACCACTTAATATTTCAGCATTCAGTCTGCACGATTTGCTGGATGCGTGTATCCACAAACTGAATGTACCAAGTGACAAGAATGTACATATCGTTGTTCTTCCTCACGAGGATATGATTATCACTGCTGATAAGATGCATATGATTAATATTATCGACAACCTGTTGGAGAATGCAGTAAAATACTCGCGCGAAAAGGCTGAAATCGAAATAGATTATCGGAAATGTGACAATGACCACGTCCGTCTCTCAGTTAAAGATAATGGATTTGGCATTCCTAAATCAGAACAAGAACATGTTTTTGAAAAATTCTATCGTGGGCGGATTGGCTTTGATAAAAACATAGCAGGCATGGGACTCGGACTGGCTTATGTCCGAATGCTTGTTGAAGCACACCGGGGTAATATACGCATAGAAAGTGAGCTGAATCATGGAAGTTCTTTTATTATAGAGTTACCACAATGAATAAAAATGAAATACATATCTTGTTGGTTGACGATGACAGGCAGAACTCATTGCTTTTGAAACGTTTCTTGGAGCTCGAAGGGTATTCGGTAGCCTACGCTTCCGATGGGGCTGCGGCATGGGAAATGTATAACCGCCAACATCCCGACTTGATATTGCTGGATGTGAACATGCCTGTAATGAACGGATTCGAACTTGCACAGAAAATCCGTGAAATGGATAATGAGGTATTCCTTTTTTTTCTGACTGACCGTACGGAAAAGGCAGACCGGCTGAAAGGCTTCCACTTGAAAGGCAATGACTATATTCCCAAACCTTTTTATCCTGAAGAGCTGATTGCGAGAATTGACGAACGGTTTGAGAACAGGAAAGTTAATGTTCAATGCCGCTATATGATTGGGAAAACATTATTTGACAGTCAAAATTCAACAGTCACATACGATGGGATAACCCGTAATCTATCGGCACGTCAGACGGATATTCTGGTTCTGTTGTCACGAAGTGTCGGCATACTGGTGACGCGAGATGAAATTCTGAATCAGGTATGGGGCGACATTAGTTATTCTAATTCCATGTCTTTGAATGTGCAGATTACTTATTTACGGCATATCCTTGCTCCTGATAATACCATTAATATTGTTTCTGTCAAGAAAAAAGGATATATCCTTCAGATACAATGACAAGCTACAAAGAACAAGTCTTTGATCTCATGTTTTTATTGGTCAATCAATATGCTAACATAATAACCATGATCTCAACGTCACACACAAAGAACTTTGTTACAATAGTTTAAGCAAAAGGATCATTCTCATTAGCATCCTCAAATCAGCCTCAGATTGGCCGCGATGCCTACGGCCTCAGTAATGTTTTCTGCGTGTAGCTTCTCGAAGAGTTTCTTCTTATGAAACTAATCTGCCCCTCTATTGCCCTCTATTGGGTACAGCTTACTTCCATAAAAAACAATAACCTTGAAGTTCGCTCTTGCAAGCAGGAACGGCTGGGGCTTACGATTGCATAGTCATAAAAAAATTGTTATACATCTTTCTGCTGCAGATTTTTTCCCATTTTCTTATCGTATGCCTGACCTCTGGGCACCAGATAGAGAAACATGACGCAGTCATCCACTATCTGTACATGATAGCTGAAGAAGGCATGATAACTGCCTATTCTCAGGCGGTAGATAAACTCAAAATCTACCAGTTTCTTGCAGTCCGTCAGTTCCTCGATGTTTCCGGCATTGATAACTTCCTGTACTGCCTGACGCACTGAATCCAGCATTTTTCCGGAGAGTTTGCGGACTGCCTTTTCAAACTCCTTTGAAAATTCAACCCTCATTTCTCAGTAACCCCCAGCCAATCCATAAATTCCTTACGCTCGTTCTTATTCAGCTTGACCTTTCCGTCCGGGTAATTCTCGGTCATATAGCGGTAGGCTTCGCTGTCATCGTACTCTTCGGCTGTCTTGTCGAGCAGGTTTTCTATCAGTTTCTTCAGGTTTGTACCCTGGCGTGCTGCCATGACTGAAAGAACCTTAAACGTGTCCTCCTTCAGGTCGATAATCTTTTTCTTGTATGTTACTGTTGCTTCCATTATTTCGTCTTTTTTGCAAATATATAAAATATATACGATATATATGATATATATTGCTTTTTCTTTTGAGATGTTCCTCTTCAAGTCGAACTTTCCGCTCTACGGTCTTTTTCACCAATTCCCGGGTGAAGTTTCACCGTAATCTTATGATAATTAGTGCGTTGTGGTGAAGGATGGATGCGCAAACAGCGTGAATAAGGCCGATGAACGCGGATTTTCACTGAATGGGCGTGAAACTTATCTTTCACCATATCTCTCTGATTATCAACGCTGATATTCCGTGGTGAAAGCGTGAACCCAATTTTCTATTTTCTTCTTTTTATCCGTGTTAGTCCGCCCCATCCACGTTGTCCGCAACCCATCCTTCACCCGAGTTGTTCATTTTTTAATTGTCCACTTTTCATTTTCAAAGTGCCACTTGGCGACCGTAACTACCTACTTTAGCGGCGCCACATCGATAGTTGGCCGACGCAACAAGCAATGCTGCCGGATGTGACAAGCAATGTCGGCGAGTTTTACAAGCAATCCCGTCGGGTTTTGCCTGAAAAGCTCACGGGTTTTGTAAGTAAAGTCCACGAGTATTGCAAGCAACTCCCACGAGTATTGCTTGTAACTCCCGTGAGTATTGCAAGCGTTGCTCACGAGCCGTGCAAGTGTGGCTCGCGAGCCGTGCAAGCACCGCTCCTGCTCAACTACTGACTTCGATGGCGACTATTACCCCCAAGGGCGACTCAATGTTGAAGAAGTAGGCCGATGCCCACTATTGAACTTCTGACAGCAAAACCGACAGCAACAACAACCTTGCAGAAGAATTGCGCCCTATAATATTGTATTATACCTATAAGTAAATAGAAAATTAACACTCCCCCTGCCACGAATTAATTGGCGAAATATTTCTTTATTCAACAAGAATTGCCTTACTTTGTACTGTTTTATCCCCTTACGAGGAGTTTTATACCAACATTAATAAAAATAGTTATGAAGATTTCACACATTGAACATCTGGGCATCGCCGTAAAAAGCATCGAAGAAGCCCTTCCGTACTACGAAAATGTATTAGGTCTGAAGTGTTACAACATCGAAACAGTAGAAGACCAAAAAGTTAGAACTGCTTTTCTGAAAGTGGGTGACGTAAAAATAGAATTGCTCGAACCGACAAGCCCCGAAAGCACCATCGCCAAATTCATCGAGAAGAACAATGGCAACGGTGGTATGCACCACTTGGCATTTGCCATCGAAGACGGCGTAGCCAACGCATTGGCTTCGGCTGAAGCTGCCGGAATCCGTCTTATCGACAAAGCTCCGCGCAAAGGTGCAGAAGGCCTGAACATCGCTTTCCTCCACCCGAAATCAACACTGGGTGTACTGACTGAATTATGCGAAAAGCCTGAATAAACAAGGACGGATGTCTTTTCTGATTCCAAAGGGAATATCCGGACGATAGGAAATCTAAAAAAACAACTAGCCTTTTCCACCTTCCGGACTTTGGAATCAGAAAAAAGCATCCAGTCCAACTTTTCCTGTAAACATCGAAATTCCCAACTCTGAATCAGAAAATCAGAAAAATATTTAAATTCTAAAATTTATCAAAATGAGTAACCAGCTTGAAAAGATTAAAGAGCTTATTGAACTTCGTGCTCAGGCTCGTTTAGGTGGTGGCGAAAAGGCTATTGAGAAACAACATGCCAAAGGCAAATATACAGCCCGCGAGCGTATAGCCCAACTGCTTGACGAAGGCAGTTTCGAAGAAATGGATATGTTCGTAAAACACAGATGTACCAACTTCGGACAGGACAAAAAACACTTCTTGGGCGACGGTGTCGTAACCGGTTGCGGAACCATTGAAGGACGTTTGGTATACGTATTCGCACAGGACTTCACTGTATTCGGCGGTTCATTGTCTGAAACAATGGCACAGAAAATCTGTAAGGTAATGGATATGGCCATGAAGATGGGCGCTCCTGTTATCGGAATCAACGACTCGGGTGGTGCACGTATCCAGGAAGGTATCAACGCCTTGGCCGGATATGCTGAAATCTTCCAACGCAACATTATGGCTTCGGGTGTTATCCCGCAGATCTCCGGTATCTTTGGTCCTTGCGCCGGTGGTGCCGTTTACTCACCTGCCCTGACCGACTTTACTCTGATGACCGAAGGTACTTCTTACATGTTCCTGACTGGTCCTGCTGTAGTTAAGACTGTAACAGGCGAAGACGTAACTCAGGAAGACCTCGGTGGTGCCAGCGTACACGCTTCCAAGTCTGGTGTTACTCACTTCACTGCAGCAACAGGCGAAGAAGGTCTGGCCATCATCCGCAAGCTGTTGAGCTACATTCCCCAGAACAACCTGGAAGAAGCTCCTATCGTAGCCTGCACCGACCCGATCGATCGTCTGGAAGACTCACTGAACGAAATTATCCCCGATAACCCGAACAAGCCGTACGATATGTACGAAGTAATCGGTGCCATCATCGACAACGGCGAGTTCCTCGAAGTACAAAAGGATTACGCCAAGAACCTGATTATCGGTTTCGCCCGCATGAACGGACAGTCAGTAGGTATTGTTGCCAACCAGCCTAAATACCTGGCAGGTGTGCTCGACTGCAACGCTTCACGTAAAGGCGCACGTTTCGTACGCTTCTGCGATGCCTTCAACATTCCTTTGGTAACACTGGTCGACGTACCGGGATTCTTGCCGGGTACAGGACAGGAATACAACGCTGTCATCCTGCACGGAGCCAAGTTGCTGTATGCTTACGGCGAAGCTACAGTGCCCAAAGTTACCGTAACATTGCGTAAGTCTTACGGTGGTTCTCACATCGTGATGAGCTGTAAGCAGCTGCGTGGCGACATCAACTACGCATGGCCTACTGCCGAAATCGCCGTTATGGGTGGCGCAGGTGCCGTTGCCGTATTGTATGCCAAGGAAGCCAAGGAACACGAAAATCCTGCTCAATTCCTTGCAGAAAAAGAAGCCGAATATACCAAGCTGTTCGCCAACCCGTACAATGCAGCCAAGTATGGTTACATCGACGACGTTATCGAACCGCGCAACACTCGTTTCCGCGTTATTCGCGCTTTGCAACAGCTGCAAACTAAGAAACTGACTAACCCTGCCAAGAAGCACGGTAATATTCCACTTTAACAAAATCTTCCGATTATGAACAAAAAGAAAATAGGAATACTTATCGCAGCGTTCATGACAGTTTGCGGCGGTGCTTTTGCACAAAGTGCCAGTAGCCTCTGCATCAACGAAGTATTGGTGAACAACAAAGACAACTTCCAGGACGATTATGGCAAGCATAACGCATGGATCGAGATCTTTAACACCTCGTTCGCCACAGTTGATATCCGCAACTGCTATCTGACCAACGATAAGAGAGTATTGGATAAAAGCCTGTCGGCACCCGAACGTGCTGCCATGATGTATCCGATACCCAAGGGAGACGTATTGACCAAGATTCCTCCCCGTCAGCACCTGCTCTTCTGGGCAGACAACGAACCCAAGCGTGGCAACTTCCACCTGAACTTCAAGCTCGATTCTGTTGGTCCGAACTGGATCGCCCTGTACGATGCCAACGGAACTACTTTGCTCGACTCAATCACTATCCCCGCCAATATCCCGGTAGACTGCTCCTACGGTCTGGTAGTAGATGGAGTAAAGGAGAGCGGATGGACAGTCATGGGAATCAACGGCCACTACGTGACACCCAGTACCAACAACAAGACGCTTGACTCCAACGAGAAAATCGATGGCTTCAAGATGAAAGACCCTGTGGGAGTAGGTATGGCAATCATGGCTATGCTTGTTGTGTTCTTTGGTTTGATCCTGCTGTATATTGCCTTCAAGATTGTGGGCAACATTGGTGCAGGCTTCATCAAGCGCAATGCCATGCGTGCACATGGCATTACCGACAAACAGGAAGCCAAGGAAAAAGCCATCGGAACTGAATCAGGAGAAATATTTGCTGCCATCGCCATGGCATTGCACGAGTATCAGGACAATGTACATGACATCGAAGACACCATCCTTACTATTAATAAGGTAAAACGCAACTATTCTCCTTGGAATTCGAAGATCTATACATTGCGTCAAACGCCGCATAAGTAAATCAATACTTACCATAAAAACTAAAGAAAAATGAAACAATATAAGTATAAAATCAATGGTAACCTCTATAACGTTACTGTTAATGATGTAGAAGACAACATTGCACGTGTAGAGGTCAACGGTACTCCCTACAACGTAGAGTTGGACAAGCCCCTGAAAGTTGCTCCCAAACCTATTGTTCGCCCGGCTGCTGCACCTAAGACCGCTACCGGAGCACCTGTCGTTTCACGTCCGGCCGCTCCTGCCAAGAACAGCGGCGTGAAGTCTCCGCTGCCAGGTGTTATCCTCGACATCAAAGTGAAAGAAGGCGATATGGTGAAGAAAGGACAGGTAATCGTTATCCTGGAAGCCATGAAGATGGAAAACAACATCAATGCCGACAGAGACGGAAAAGTTACTGCAATCAAAGTTAACAAAGGTGATTCTGTTCTCGAAGGAACGGATTTAATTATAATCGAATAAGTTTATGGAAGAAGTAAGCTTTTTATCATTTATTGGCGATAACCTGGTCGACTTCTGGGGGTATACGGGATTTGCGAATGCAACTTCCGGACACCTTATCATGATCTTGGTAGGTTTGTTCTTCTTGTTCCTGGCTATCAAGAAGAATTTTGAGCCGATGCTGCTGATTCCTATCGGATTCGGTATTCTGATCGGTAATATCCCGTTCAAGATTGACGCCGGCCTCGAAGTAGGTATCTACGAAGAAGGCTCTGTGCTCAACATCTTGTATCAGGGTGTAAAGACTGGCTGGTATCCGCCGTTGGTATTCCTCGGTATTGGTGCCATGACCGACTTCTCTGCACTGATATCCAACCCGAAACTGATGCTGGTAGGTGCTGCCGCCCAGTTCGGTATCTTTGGTGCCTATATGATTGCCCTTGCATTGGGATTCGAGCCTAACCAGGCTGCCGGTATCGCCATCATCGGTGGCGCCGACGGTCCGACGGCTATCTTCCTTTCTTCCAAGCTGGCTCCCAACCTGATGGGTGCTATTGCCGTATCAGCCTACTCGTACATGGCGCTCGTACCTATCATACAGCCGCCTATCATGCGTTTGCTGACTACCAAAAAGGAAAAACTGATCCGTATGAAACCGGCTCGTGCCGTATCTCATACCGAAAAGATCATGTTCCCCATCATCGGTCTGTTGCTTACCTGCTTCTTGGTACCGTCTGGTCTGCCCCTGCTGGGTATGCTGTTCTTCGGTAACCTGCTGAAGGAAAGTGGCGTAACACGCCGCCTGGCCGAAACAGCCAGCGGTCCGTTGACGGATGCTATCACTAGCTGGGTGTAACGGTAGGTGCTTCTACTCAGGCTTCCGAGTTCCTGACACTGAACACTATCTTCATCTTCTTCCTGGGATTCTGTGCATTCATCATCGCCAGCGCTTCAGGTGTGTTGTTCGTTAAGTTCTTCAACCTGTTCCTGAGAAAGGGTAATAAGATCAATCCGCTTATCGGTAATGCCGGTGTATCTGCCGTTCCGATGTCGGCACGTATCTCGCAGAATGTCGGTCTGGAATACGACCCGACCAACTACCTGCTGATGCACGCCATGGGTCCGAACGTAGCCGGTGTAATCGGTTCGGCCGTAGCAGCCGGTGTGTTGCTGGGATTCCTTATCTAATCAGTAGAGATTATCCGGAAATCTTTTCCGGATCGGAACATAAGTGTTGCACACACTACAGACGCCTTTCCGCTAACTTGCGGAAGGGCGTCTTCTTTTTTACCGTTACCCCACTGCCGGACAAATGTTTTCCCCTTCCATAGCCGTTCCGTCAGCAACCTCCTAAAAACACTGTCTTTTTTTCCCAGTTAGGGAAAAATTCCTGCCCAGTTAGAGAAAATTTTTTTCCCAGTTAGGCAATTATTCTCCCCCAACTGACTACGAAACAGCACACTTCCCTTCCCACCCTGTTCGCAACTGAGGCATACACGTACAAACAATAGTTAAAATATACAAAGCGTATACTACGATAATATCGTAATCGATTTATATTTATTATATTGCAGCAGTTTTACGATCAATCATTTTAATTCATCACATGAAAAAGGTCCTTATTTACCTGCTTCTATCCGCTTTCACTCCATTCCTGAAAGCACAACAAGTACAGTCCATCCAGGAAGCGATGGCCAACTACGATTATGAAAATGCACTGACCCTCATTGCGCACGAAGATTCGCTCACCGTTCCCCTGCTTTATCAGAAAGGAAGGGCACTGAAAGGCCTCGGAAGAAACGCCGAAGCACTGGACGTATTCCGACTGCTCACCGTGCAGGACTCACTCAACCCACGGGCTTACATCGAGGCTGGCGAATGTTACAAGACACTGGGCAAGTTCCAGCCCGCCCTGCAATGCTACCGCCGCGTACTCGATCTGAAGCCCGACCATAAATATGCCCATATTCAGTACATTGGCCAGCTGCTGAACCTGCAGAAGTATCAGGAAGCCTTAGGCGAAAGCACCTCACTGGCCGAGCAGGACAGTTCTGCCACCATACTCCACCTGAAGGCACAAAGCCTGGAAGGACTCTACACCGACCCTAACATCCTGATAGGTGCCTATATGGAGATAAATGACCGCTATCCCGAAGACTACCTCGCCGCCTCGAAGCTGGCAAGCCTGTACATACAGAACAATTACTACGACTATGCCATCGAAACCTGCGAAGACTACCGGAAAACAGACACGACCAATGTCACCATCAACCGTCTGGAAGCCCAGGCATACTGCCTGAACAAAGAATATGCCAAGGCTTTGGAACGCTACCTCCCGTTGCTGGCTCAGGGAGACAGCTCCTTCTACAACTGCTATTACGCAGGCATCAGCCACTATGCCCTGAACCAGCCCTACGAAGCTCACGACCTGCTACAAGCAGCCCGCAAACTGGCTCCCGAACACGTTGACCTGCTCTACTACCTGGGGAAAGCCTGTTCCAAAACGCTATGGAAGGAGAAAGGGGTGGAATATCTGGAAGACGCCATCAGCCTGGCATTTCCCAAAGACAGTGTCGTGGCAAGACTTTATGACGGCCTGGCCGACTGCTGTCGGGAAGCCGGCGAAACACGCAAGCAGATCAAGGCATTGATGCAGCAATACAAATACGCACCACAAGCCCACAACCTGCTCTACAAGGCAGCATTCGCATCGTACTACCATCTGAAGGATATGGACGAAACCGAAAAGTATCTGGAAGCCTACCTCAAGACACGCCCCCAAGACAGTAAGAACAAGCCGCAGGAAATGACCGAGGACGACGATATCATCCTCAACGAGGACAATCGCTACAATGCTGCCGAAGCATGGCTGAATGACTTGCGGAAAAGGAAGAAAGTAGAGAATTTCTTCCATGGCAGCCAAAAAGGAAAGTGACAAACCCACCGAAAAGCAAACGTTTGCATAATAAATCAGGACAGTATTGGCGGAGAACCTAAGTGTTTCTCCGCCAATTGTCTTATATTAGCCGCACAAAAAATCAACCGTAAAATTACTATCATGAAAAAGAAAGTATTCTCGCTTCTAGGAGGCGTACTGCTCTCGCTTGGTACATACGCTTCACCCAACATCGACAAGATTGATCCCCCCTTCTGGTATGCAGGCATGCAGAACCCCGAACTGCAGCTGATGGTCTATGGCGAAGGCATCGGCGACTCCCGCGTCACCGTAGATTATCCGGGCGTATCGCTAAGCAGCATCGTCAAGCTGGAGAGCGATAACTACCTGCTGGTCTATCTGAAACTGGACAAGGACGTACAGCCCGGCAAGATTCCCCTGACCTTTGTACAAGGCAAGAAGAAAACCGTACAGGAATACGAACTGAAGGCACGCGCCATGAAAGGATGTGAACATAAAGGCTTCGACGCTTCGGACGCCCTATACCTGCTGATGCCCGACCGCTTTGCCAACGGCAATCCGGACAACGACCAGGTAGAAGGCATGCTCGACGCCAAAGTAGACCGCAACGACCCGAACGCCCGTCACGGAGGCGACCTGGCCGGCATCGAACAGCATCTGGACTACTTCACCGACCTGGGTATAACCGCTCTGTGGTTTACCCCCGTATTGGAGAACAACATGCAGGGGGGCAGCTACCACGGCTATGCCACTACCGATTACTATAAGGTAGATCCGCGCTTCGGTACCAACGAAGAATACCGCCAGCTGATAGAGAAAGCACACCAGCGCGACATCAAAGTGGTGATGGACATGATTTTCAACCACTGCGGTGTAGACCATGTATGGATCAAGGACATGCCGTCGAAGGACTGGTTCAACAACTCCGACTACCAGAACAACTTTGTGCAGACTTCCTTCAAGCTCACTTCGCACGTCGATCCCTATACCTCGAAGTACGACTTCGACCAAATGAACAACGGTTGGTTTGTCCCCACCATGCCCGATCTGAACCAGAAGAACCCACACGTACTGAGATACCTCATCCAGAACAGCTTCTGGTGGATTGAGTATGCCAACATCGACGGCATCCGCATGGACACCTATCCCTATGCCGACTACGACAGCATGAGCCAGTGGATGAAGGAACTGAACAAAGAATACCCCAACTACAACACGGTGGGCGAAACGTGGGTCACCGAACCTGCCTATACCGCCTGGTGGCAGAAGGACTCCAAACTGTCTGCTCCGAAGAACAGCAACCTGAAGACGGTGATGGACTTCAGCTTCTTCGACAAGATCAACATTGCCAAGAACGAACAGACCGAAACCTGGTTCAAGGGGCTGGACCGCGTATATAACAACTTTGTCTATGACTTCCTCTACCCCAACCCCGCCAGTGTACTGGCTTTCATCGAAAACCACGACACCGACCGCTTCCTGGGCGAAGGACAGAACTTAGCCATGCTGAAGCAGGCCACTACGCTGCTGCTCACCACACGCCGCATCCCGCAGCTGTACTACGGCACGGAAATCATGATGAACGGTGTAAAGACCAAAAGCGACGGATACGTGCGTTGCGACTTCCCCGGCGGATGGGCAGGCGACAAGCAGAATGCCTTTACGGCAGAAGGACGCACCGACCTGCAGAACGAATGCTACAACTTCTACAAGACCATCCTGAACTGGCGCAAGGGTAACGACGTGATTGCCAAAGGCAGCATGACGCAGTTCATGGTGCAGAACGGCGTCTATGCATACGCCCGCCAATACGAAGGAAAAACCGTATTCGTGATGCTGAACGGAACGGACAGCGAAACAACCCTGCCACTGAAGTTCTATAAGGAAATCCTGAAAGACACCAAACAGGGCAAGGACATCCTGACGGGACGTACCATCAGCTTCACCGAAGACCTGAAGATGGCAGCCCGCGAATCGTTAGTCATCGAACTGTAAAACCAGCCCTCCACAAGAGGGAATAGATACGTCAGACGCAGATAAATGCCAATCATACGGTCCGGCAGCAGTCCGGATATTCCAAAGATTTGCATTTACCTGCGTCTGATGTGTCTGTCCATCGGCATGCTACCCACAACGACCTGCTTCCCGGCGGGGAGTCAGGTATCAGGAGCAGCACTCCATTTCCTTGCATACATTGCCCGCCTGCTCACACTCTATCGTACAATGCGAAACTCCGTTCTTGCGGAACGCCTCCTTCAATTCTGTCTTCACACGCTCCATCGCCGAAAGGTCGCCAAGCACCACATGCAGCGTAGCCGCGTTCTCCGTCGTACTGATGGCCCACACATGCAAATGGTGCCAACCTGCCACCCCCGACGTTTCGGATATATCGTGCTTCAGCTTCTCCATGTCAACGCCTTCGGGAACTGCATCCAACGAGAGGAACAGACTCTCTTTCAGCAATCGGTAAGTAGATACCAGAATAATGACGGCAATCACAAGGCTGACAGCCGAATCGATCCAGACCCAATCGGTGAAACTGATGATGACGCCCGAAACAACCACCCCTACCGACACCAACGTATCCATAAGCATGTGCAGGAAAGCGCCGTTGACATTGAGGTCGGCCTTGCGGTCCTTCATCAGCAGCCAGGTGGTCAGTCCGTTGATGACGATACCTGCACCGGCTGTCCACCCGATGGCTTCGCCCGACACGTCTGTCGCATTGCGCAAGCGATAGACGCTTTCAATCACAATAGCCCCTACAGCCACCAGCAGGATGACGGCATTCAGCAGCGAAATCAAGATAGTGGCTTTCTTGTAACCATAGGTGAAGTGCAAACTGGCCGGATGTCGGGCCAGACGAAATGCAATGAGGGCCAGCATCAGGCTGAACACGTCGCTCAGATTGTGTCCGGCATCGGAAAGCAAACCCAACGAATTATAAACAAAGCCGACAATAGCCTCGATAAAAACGAACAGCAGATTCAACGCTATACAGACAATGAATATCTTGTAAAGCGAATCGGTCACTGCATGTGACTCGTGATGATGATGATGTTCCATACAATATATTTATTACTGATTACATTATTCTACCATGCAAAGATACGCTTTTACGAGTACAAGTGTATTTTCCGGCTCAACTTAATGTTGCCCCCATGACACTCACTCCGTCCGCCACCCCATCTTTCAGGAAGCATCCCCCTGCCGTTTGCCATTCCGGCCGGCCATTCCATCCTTCCATTCCTAAAACGAAGCAGGTACTTAATGACAAGCACCGGCATCATACACTGACGCCGGTGCTCATCAAAAAATACCCGCTATACTTACATGCCGGCTGGCATGCGATTGCCTTAAGCCGTGACACATACCGTGCCGACGACTGCAGTGCTTACCACTTTACTTCGTCAGTGGATATGACGCCATCGGCTGCATCTTCGGCCGTAAACGTAGCTCCCTTGTATTGCACGCAAAGCATCACAAGCGGTTCATTTCCATTGTTGCGGACAGACCGCAATCCTGCCGGGGCTACCCTTACCACGCTGCCTTCGGCCACGGGAAAAATCTGTCCGTCCACCTGAAACTCACCTTTTCCTGACAGGAAGAAATACAACTCCTCGTGAGTTTTGTGAGTATGCAGGAAGCCCGTCTCCGTTCCGGGTGCAAACGACTGAAAAGAGAACTCGGCCCCTGTGGCCTTCAAGGCAGCACCGCCGAACACCTTACCCGGGATTTTCATCTCCGGACCCAGTTCCAATACATATTCACCCAATTCGTTCAGCCGACCTACACTGATGGCGCTGAAATTCTTTGCTTCTGCAGTTTTTTCAATCTGTTTCATACGATGTTCTTGTTTATATCAATTACGATTCACGCTGCAAAGTTATCCACTAAAAAACTATTTGTCAAGAAGTTACAAATTCATCCCATACTAACCTTTTCCTCACTATTGCAGAGAATCAGGCAGTTGCGCTAACATAAAAAAATAGAAAAAATATAATGCCTCCGTACAGTCGGTAGTCAGGAAAAAAAATGTTAGCTTTGCCTGCGAAACCCAAGCTAACCCACATCGGAACATGCAGAAAAAAGGAGATACTAATTCGATTATAGAAATCTGTCCCATTCGCAACGTCATTGCACGCTTTGGCGACAAATGGTCTTTTCTCGTCCTGCTCACTATCAACGAGCACAAAGTGATCCGTTTCAACGAGTTGTGCCGAGCCATCCCCGACATATCCCCCAGAATGCTGTCGGGCACGCTCCGAACGCTGGAAGCCGACGGACTGATTTCCAGAAAAGTATATCCCGTCGTTCCGCCCAAAGTGGAATACCGCCTGACTGACATCGGCGATTCACTCATCCCACACATCAACCGACTGACCGAGTGGGCCTTGGAGAATATGCAAAAAATCGTTTCGCACCGCAAACGGTTCGATGAAACGAAATAGACGCATGCATGCAACAATTCATCAATCAACCTCTATAAGATATGAAAGGAAAACTGATTTTCATCACCGGCTCCACCAGTGGAATCGGTGAAGGATGTGCCCGCAAGTTTGCGGCTATGGGAAGCAACCTGATACTGAACGGACGGAATACCGAAAAACTGGAAGCCCTGAAACAGGAACTCACGGCACAGGGCGTGGAAGTGCTCACACTGCCCTTCGACGTGCGCGACCGCCAGGCCATGCAGCGGGCCATAGACTCACTCGAAGGACGCTGGAGGGACATCGACGTGCTGGTGAACAACGCCGGACTGGTCATCGGCATGGACAAGGAATACGAAGGTTCGCTGGACGAGTGGGACGTGGTCATCGACACCAACATCAAGGCCCTTTTGGCCATGACGCGCATGATAGTGCCCGGTATGGTGGAGCGCGGACGCGGACACATTATCAACATCGGCTCCATTGCGGGCGATGCGGCCTATGCCGGAGGCAGCGTCTATTGCGCCACGAAGGCTGCCGTCAAGGCACTGTCCGACGGACTGCGCATCGACTTGGTGGATACGCCCCTGCGGGTGACAAACATCAAGCCCGGCATGGTGGAAACCAATTTCTCCGTGATTCGCTTCCGCGGCGACAAGCAGAAAGCCGACAACGTGTACGACGGCATCCGTCCGCTGACGGGCGACGACATTGCCGACGTAGTCTATTATGCCGCCTCGGCCCCTGAGCACATGCAGATAGCCGAAGTGCTGGTGATGCCTACCTATCAGGCTACGGGAACTATCTGCCATCGGCAGAAATAAGAGTACAATAAACTACATAAATATTACATTTTAGTTATTTTCATTACCCATGAAAACAAATACACTTGAAACTTCACGCCTCGTCCTCCGCCCGTGGAACGAAGATGATGCCCCTTCACTGTACCGATATGCCTGCCACCCGGATATAGGTCCGATTGCCGGATGGCCACCGCATACATCAATAGAAAACAGTCTTGAAATCATCCGTACCATCTTCTCTGCTCCCGAAACTTACGCTGTTGTGTTAAAGGCCACTGGTGAGCCTGTAGGCAGTGTTGGCATCATGTTCAGTGACGGTATGCACAGCGCCACAATGGAACAAGGCGATGCCGAAATCGGATACTGGATAGGGGTACCTTATTGGGGACAGGGGCTGATACCTGAAGCTGTACGTAGTTTACTACACCGTTGTTTTGAAGAACTTAACATACAGACTGTCTGGTGTGGCTATTATGACGGTAATATAAAGTCGTGCCGCGTCATGCAAAAATGTGGATTTACTTTTCACCACACCGAAACTGGAAAAATATCACCGTTGGGCGATGTCCGCACCGAACATTTCATGCGGATGACAAAAGAAGAATGGAATACCCTCAATAACATAAATCTCCCATCCGAAACTTCTAATCATCCCTTATTATGACCGAACTCCGCCAAATCCCCAACATAGGTGCGCAGACCGAGCAGGACCTGATTGCCATGGGCTACACCACCATCGCCTCGCTGCGCAGCAAGCGGGCTGAAGAGCTTTATGCCGAAGAATGCCGACTGCGCGGTTGCCTGATAGACCGCTGCCAACTCTATCTGTACCGCGCCGTAGAATACTTTGTCAATGCCGAAAATCCCGACCCCGACAAATGCAAATGGTGGTTGTGGAAAGATGAATTTGTCGAACCCTCGCCCTGCGGATCCGTATGTACAGAATGCGGCAACTTCCCTACTGCATGCAGCGGATGCCGGAAGATTCGCGGCAAGGTATTCTGGCTCCGGTATACAGACCACGATGTCTGCCCCATCTACCAATGCTGCCGCGAGAAAAGAAAAAAGAACTGCGGTGGCTGCCCCGAACTGCCTTGCCACCGCTTCATGAAAGACCCCACCCTGACGGACGAGGAGAACAATGCCCACCTGAACAGGATGCTGGAACGCCTGCAGGAAGCGGCGAAGAAATAAAGAAATCACCTTTCTGGAAGGTATAAAAGAAAAGTTTCTTATCTTTATCCGCCATTTCAACAGACTAAAGATGAAGAACCAGCCTTGCACCATCCGTCCCCTGCTTCCGGAAGAAACCCACTTGCTGAGCGACTTCCTTTACGAAGCCATCTACCTGCCCGAAGGCACTCCTCCTCCGCCTCGCAGTGTCATCCAGCTGCCCGAGCTGCAAGTCTATATCCGGGACTTCGGCACCCAACCCGACGACCACTGCCTGGTGGCCGAAGCTTCGGGTAAAGTTGTCGGTGCCGTCTGGGTTCGACAGATGAACGACTACGGGCACGTGGACGGGCATACTCCCTCGCTCGCCATCTCCCTCTACAAAGACTTTCGGGGGCATGGCATCGGTACCCGCCTGATGAAAGGAATGCTCGACCTGCTGCACGGCAAAAGCTATCGGCAAGTGTCGCTCTCGGTACAGAAGGCTAATCCTGCCGTCCGCCTCTACACAAAGCTCGGCTTTGAAGCAGTGAAGGAGACGGAAGAAGAATATATCATGGTATGTAACTTATCAACGCACCCACTTATGAAAACCTCGCATCACAGCCCGACGGTCCCTCCCGCCATCACCTTCCGGCCCGCCACCACGGCCGACATCCCCGAACTGAAAAGCCTTTTCTGCAACACCGTGCTGACGGTCAATGCCCGCGACTATACCACTGAGGAAGTAGCCGACTGGGCATCATGCGCCGACCGGCCCGGCCACTGGGAGGAACTGCTTGCCACCCTGCACTTCATCGCTGCCTGCGATGCCGAAGGGCGCATCGTTGGCTTTACCTCCATCCGTAACGATGGCTACCTGCACTCCATGTTCGTCCATAAGGACCATCAGGGAGAAGGCATTGCTACCGCCCTGTTGCAACAGATAGAAGCCTACGCCACGGAGCACGGCATCCGCAAAATAACTTCCGAAGTAAGTATCACCGCCCGTCCCTTCTTCGAACATCAGGGCTATGCCGTCGAACGTGAACAACGCGCACAGGCCAACCGCCTGCAATTGACCAACTATGTAATGAGGAAAGTCCTGCCTTCCTCTCTGGCTACTCAAACGGAGAATAAGCAACAGACTGCACAACAATCAAGCTGTGTCACGCCCCGATTCCGTCTGCGGCCATGGGAAGCATCCGACGTGTCTTCATTGGCAAAATACCTGAACAACAAGAAGATTTGGGATAACTGCCGCGACAGTCTCCCCTTCCCTTATACGGAAGCAGATGCTCACTCTTTCATCGACTATGCAACAAGCCGACAAGAGCCCGGCGAATACTGCATCGAAATAAACGGTGAAGCCGCCGGCAATATCAGCTTTATGCGGAGAACAGATGTGGAACGCTTCAATGCCGAAACCGGCTATTGGCTGGCAGAGCCCTTCTGGAACCAAGGCATTGCCAGCGAAGCCCTGCGCGAAGCCTTGCGACATTATTTAGCTGCGACAGACGTCGTCCGTATCTTTGCCAACGTGTATGAAAGCAACATCGTCTCCATGCGGGTACTCGAAAAAGTCGGTTTCCGTAAGGTCGGCATTCTCCGCAACGCCTGTTTCAAGAACGGCTGCTTTGTAAATGCCCACTATTTTGAACTGCTGAAAGAAGAGTTTGTATGAACATCCAACTCATCACCACCGACAAGAAACGCTTCCTCCCCCTCCTGCTGCTTGCCGACGAGCAGGAGTCTATGATCGACCGCTATCTGGAACGGGGAGATTTGTTCGTCATGTTCGACGCTGAAGCAATCCCCATCTCCGTAGCCGTTGTGACGGACGAGGGAAACGGAGTCCGCGAACTGAAGAACCTGGCCGTTGCACCTGCCTGCCAGCGCAAAGGATATGGCCGGCAGATGGTGGAATACCTTTGCCGATACTATGCCGACGTGTGCCACACGCTACTCGTCGGTACGGGCGAAAGCAGGCAAACTCTCAGCTTTTACGAAAGCTGTGGCTTTACTTATTCGCATACCGTCGCCGACTTCTTTACCCGCAATTACGACCATCCGATTGTGGAAGACGGAAAGGTACTGAAAGATATGATTTACTTGCGGAAAAGCCTGATTGAACTTCGCAACCTTCCTCTTTCTGAACGCACCGACGACCTTATACATACTTTAGTCGGATTATGGGATGCATCGGTACGGGCAAGTCACCATTTCCTGACCGAGGAGGACATCCTGCAGCTCACCCCGTTTGTAGATGAAGCCATCCGAGGCATTACTTCCTTAATTGTATCGTATCAAGGCAGCCTACCGGTTGCTTTCCTGGGCATCGAAGGAGAGAAAATAGAAATGCTATTCGTTTCTCCCAACTGTTTCGGGAAAGGAATAGGTAAACAGCTTGTCCGCACAGCCATCGAACATTATCACATACGCTATGTAGACGTGAACGAGCAGAATCCCCAAGCCGAAGGTTTCTACCGACATCTGGGTTTCCACACCTTTGAGCGAACCGAAACCGACGAACAAGGCAATCCGTTTCCTATTCTGAAAATGAAACTCGAAACAAGCGACAGTAACTTTATCGGCATCTGATTATATCCTATAACCAAAGAATTTACTTATATTTGCAAGCGGAAGAAGTAATTCGTCCATGGCATATTAAGTAAAGAAAGAAGCGTTATGCTTATCTTGTAGTTTGAAAACCTGAGAAACTTTCAAAAAGAGATACAAGGAAAAGCATAGTGGTTCTCACGCTATAGCGTGGGCTGCTATACTCATGTCTGTATCTCAGGTTTTCTCAGGACCTTCAAACTAAGATGTGGCATTGCAGTTCCACGCTTTTGCTTTTAAAAAGATATCCTTATGGCAACTGAAGGATAAAACGTAAAAAAGTAGATACAAATGAAAAACGAAACGAAGCCCATCACCGCCTCCACAGATTACATCGCCGCCTGTGGCCTGTATTGCGGAGCATGTCGTAAATACCTCAACGGTAAGTGTCCGGGATGCCGCCAGAACGACAAGGCAACTTGGTGCAAAATCAGACTGTGCTGCCAATCGAAAGGCTTCCACAGTTGTGCCGAATGCAGTACGGACGTAAAAGCCTGCAAGACGCATAACAATGTGATAGGGAAAATCTTCGCCTTCCTGTTCAACTCTGACCGCGCGGCGTGCATCCGCTACATCCAAGCCAACGGACGCGAAGCTTTCGCCGAAGAAATGACCCGACGGAAAGCGCAAACCATGAAAAAAAGAAAATAAAATGAAAGTTATGGCCCCCAACTATTATGCCGACACCTACACCACAACTGTCCGAAATGCCTGCCGCATGACAGCTGGTGATTTGTTCCACCTGATGTTCGTATGCTATCCTAAACCAGTCCAATATTTGCTAAGGCTACGCGACCAGTTAGTAAAACCGTTTGGATTCCAAAAAGGAGGTGGCTTTACAGAGTTGATACAAGAACAGAGCGAAGAAAGAATTGTTTTCGGCAAGTCGGACAAACATCTGAATTTTCAAGTACGGTTGGAATGCGATGCCCCTGACAACCGCACACAATGCCAATCCATTCGTATAATGACTTCCGTCAGATTCCATAACACTTTGGGCAAAACCTATTTCTTCTTCATCCGTCCTTTCCATTGCCTGATTTGTAAAACCCTGCTGAAACGGGCAGCACGAAACTGGGAGAAGAAAAACAACCCATAAGAAAACCCTAACCGAAAGAAACAATGAAACAGACCGGACAATCGACATTCGAGAAAGTATACCAGATGCCTCTTGACAAAGTCTATCCACTGCTGGTGAATAAAGCCACACGGAAAGGACGTACCCGTGAAGAAGTAGATGAAATAATCGGCTGGCTGACCGGGTACAGCCCCCAGCAAATAGAAGAGTTGCTGAGCCAGCCTACCACCTACGGCGACTTTTTCCGCAACGCCCCGGCTCCCAATCCTGCCCGCAAACTGATTACGGGAAGCATCTGCGGCATCCGGGTGGAAGAGATTCAGGAACCGCTGATGCAGGAAATACGTTACCTGGACAAGCTGGTGGACGAACTGGCCAAAGGCAAACCAATGGAAAAGATTTTAAGAAACTCATAACATACATCAACCAACCATGAACAGAATCATTATCGTAACGGGCGGAGCCGGCGGCATCGGCCGTTGCATTGTAGAACATTTTGCAGCAGAGGGTGACCATGTTTACTTCATCGACATCGACCGCGAAGTGACCCTCAACCAAGTAGAACGGATGCATCAGCTGGGGTATAAAGTGACCGGCTTTGTAGGCGACGTAGCCGACAGGCAGGCACTGGAGGACTTCGCCCAGCTGGTACTCGACGAGCAACCCCAAGGCATCCATTGCCTCATCAACAACGCCTGCCTGACGAACGGAGGCATCCTGACCGACTGCGACTACGACGAATTCCTCTACATTCAGCGCGTGGGCGTGGCGGCTCCTTACATGCTGGCCAAGCTCTTCAAAGACCACTTCTGCGGCATAGGGTCCATCGTAAACATCTCTTCGACCCGTGCCTTCCAGTCGCAACCCAACACCGAGAGCTATACGGCGGCCAAGGGCGGCATTACGGCACTGACCCATGCGCTGGCCGTCAGTCTGTCAGGCGTAGCACGCGTCAACTCAGTGGCTCCCGGCTGGATAGACACCGGTAACTACCACGGCGACCCAAACCAAACCTACACTCCCTTCTACAGCAAGGGCGACATTGACCAGCATCCCTCCAACCGTGTAGGCGAACCGGAGGACATAGCCCGCGTGGTAGCTTTCCTGTGTGACGAGCGCAACTCGTTCATCAACGGCGAGAACATCACCGTGGACGGAGGCATGAGCCGTCTGATGATTTACCACAACGATTACGGTTGGAAGTATCAGCCCACAAAGTTACCCATATACGAATATTTGTTTCCAAATGACCAAGAATAAGCCTTTTCGCTGACACCCGCTTTTCACAGCCAGCCGGAAATAGGACAAAAAAACAACAAAAAAACACCTTGCCGAGGGGAACAACGCTTGCATTTCTCGGCAACAACGCTTGTGTTGCTCGCAAAGATTGCTTGTTTCCGTCCGCAACAAGGCTTGTTATCTGTCCCAAAAAGGCTTGTTTTCCGCCAAAAGAAGGGGAGTTTCCGACGCAAAAGCCTCAGCTTTGCCACGGAAACTCCCCTTTTCGGCTCTGCGGAGCGCTCGCGGGCTCCGTTTTTCTTCTATTTCATTTGTAAGTATTTCGCTATCGTGCTGTCTGCAAGGCAGAAACGTTCCGTTCGCTTCGATTTTCGGCACCGGCCTTTCCCTTGGCCCGAAACAGACGATTCTCAGGCGGTCGGGAAATCAAAATGTCATTTTGACAAAACGGTCGGTTCCCCTGTAGGCCTTACTCCTTCGCCGGAATCTCGGGGATGTAGAGATAGCTGTCGTACCGGCCTCCGGTGTAAATGCAATGCCTTCCCACGTTGTGCGTAGCAGGCGACGTGACTACTTCGGCGGGGTCGGCACACTCGTCGGCATTGCCGCCCAGCGTCATCATCTCCGGCTGCTGGCCGGGCATGTAGGTAAAGTCCTCCTTGGGCACGGTGATGTGTGCCGAGCCGAAAGGTATGGCGGCCTTTTCGGGCTGATAGGCGCCGACCGTCAGTTGCAGTATCTCGCCTTTCTCGAAGAAAAGTCCCATCGGCCAGATTTCAATCTCCACGGGGACAATCTCGCCCGGCTTCAGCTTCTGCACGGTGGTGAAGGGATAGTAAGGCTCGGCTTCGGTTGTGCGGAGCGTATCCAGCTGACGCATGGAGACACGCATCTGTCCGGTAGCGGCAATGCGGTTGCCTGTGCGGTCGGGAATGGGCTGCCCGTCTTTCGACAGTTTCTCCACGCGGACGGACAGGTCCATGTCGTCGTTGTCGGGGGCTGCCACCCACAGGTGCAGCTTCATGTAGCCGGTAATCTCGGTGGGCTTGTCCATGCGGTAACGGTAGTTCACCTGATGACAGTCAGCGGCCGACTGGTATGTGTTGACGTTTTCCTGTTCGGGCAAGGCGGTGAGCAACGTACTGTCCGCAGCCGACAGGTAGAGCTTCCGGTAAACGGTACGTGCCAGCGGAAACTCTTCTTCCGCACGGCCCACAATGTCGTGACCGCCGGGGTTAAGCACCGACAGACGCACTTTCGGAGTCTGCTCCCAACCGTTGTCCAAGCCCTTCAGGTAATGGTCGAAGAAGCGGCGCAGGTCTTCCACGTTTTCGGGTGTATAGTAGTCGAACCACTCCTGCGTGTTGTGCACGCGCAGCCACTTTTCCTTCGACGCCATGCGGCGGTATCCGGCAAAGGTGCCGTGCGTATGCACCGAGTTGGTGTAGCTGGCCACCACGTAGGCCGGTATTTCGATGTTCTCCACACGCGCCGCCTTGTCCTGCCAGTAGTCGCACATCAGCGGCTCTTCGACAATCATGCGCGGCTGGTCTTCCAGCATGCCGTGAGCCGACGAGAAAGTTTCGGCAATCATCTCCGGAAACTCCGGTGTCGGGATGCCGCCCCTTGTACCCGACTCACGATAGTGGTCGCAGAATCCTTCCCACGGAGCGATGGCAGCCAAGTGTTCCGGCCGCTCGGCAGCGATGAACCATTGCGAAACGGTCAGCCACGAGTTGCCCGACATGCCGACCTTGCCCGTACACCAGTCGCGCGAAGCAATCCACTCGATGACGTCGCAACCGTCCAGCGCGTCCTCGTGTCCCCAGTACAGCAGGTTGCCCTCAGACATATAGGCGCCACGCTTGTCCACATTCACGATGGCATACCCGTGGTTCACCCAGTAGGCGGGGTCGGGTCCTTCAAACTTCTCTAATCCCGAAGTGGCCTCTACCGGCACACCGGCCCGCATCGGCACATCGTCCAGCATCTGCCCGCCAATCTCCTTCCCGTAAGGGCTCCACACCAGGATGGCAGGACAGGGTTTGCCATCGGTCGGACGGAACACATCGGCATAGATGGTGACACCGTTGCGCAGTTTGATGGGAACATCTCTTTCCAGCAGAATGTCGCAGGTCAGCGGTTTGGCTCCCTCGCGACGCACACTGCCGGCCTTCAGCACCAGTGTCTCCTGCCGGAAACCCGGATAGCGCACACGGTCTGCACTGACCGGCAAAACCTTGCGCATGGGTACCTTTATCTCCTTGCCGCCGGCATCGTGCAAGGTGACTTCCTGTTGTGCCGCCGCACGCTGCGTGCAGACGGCCAGGAGTGCCAGAACTCCTGTATAAATCCAATGCTTTCTCATATGATTTGCGTTTTTATGAATGACACATTCGTTTGTATTCCGGCGGCAAAGTTCGGCATTCTTCTCCGGAAAACGTTATCAAAACAAGAAACGGAATTCGTTGAATACGAAACAAAAGTCACTCTTGCCGCATCCGGAACTTCACAGGCGAAAGCCCCGTCTTGCGGACAAAGAACTTCCCGAAGACCGACTGGTCGGAGAATCCCAGTTCGTCGGCTATCTCCTTGACGTCAAGGTCGGTACACTCCAACAGTTTCCGGGCGTCGGCACACAGCAGCTCCGAGATGTGGAAACAGACCGTATGCCCGGTAATCTCCTTGACGATGCGCGACAGATAGGTAGTCGATATGTTCAACCGGTCGGCATAGAAGCCGATGTTGTGCTGCTCGCGGTAGTGATGCACCAGCAGACGCTTGAAGTTTCGGAATATCTCGCTCGAACGTTTCACGCAGGTTGCCTCTTCCCGGTTCTTCCCATACAGCGCATCGGCCATCTGCAGCAGCACAAAGCTGCATAAATGTCTGACAGCTCCGTCACGATAGAGCTGCATCGCCTGCAACCTGTCCGCAAACAGCTCCAGCGACTTCTGCAGGTAGCCGGCCTGTACGGCATTCAGCGAAAAGACCGGCAAACGATAGTTTCCGATGAACTGCGACACCTGGTTGTACACCAGCTGCCCTTCGGAAAGGCCGTCGTAATAATCGGGATCGATGTAGAGGCAGACGAAGGAGAAGTCCGCACTCATGCCGTCCAGCGTGGCCGACACACTGGGAGTCACCACCAGCAGCTGCCCCGCCGACAACGCATAAGCATGATAAGCATCGGATACGGTCGCCGTTCCGTTTACGACGAGCCAGAAGTAAAATCCCTTCTCGATCAGTATCTGCCTGTTGTCCGCAAGTGCTTCTTCCGTAAAATAGCCGAAAGGGAATGGCCGCGCCTTTTCCCCCTCTCCCGCCAGTTGCCATGCAGAGATTTCCATAACGATGAGTTTTATTCGGCAAAAGTAAGCAGCGTTTCGTTTTCGACCAAGAAAGGTCGCCTTTTTATGCACCGCAACCGGAAAAAAAGTCAGAACTTTGCCGACGATTCAACAAAACACATCCATTATTATGCAAGTATATAAGTCCAGGCGTTTCCTGCTGTTCGTTATTTCCCTGTTCATCAATGCTTTTGGCATTGCCTTCATCACCAAAGCCCTGCTGGGCACCTCGCCCATCACCAGCGTCACCTACGTGCTGAGCATGTTCACTCCTTATACCATAGGCATATGGACCATCCTGCTCAACCTGCTGTTCGTCGTCCTCGAACCCCTCCTGATGACGCGCAAAGAGCTGAAAGCCGACTGGCAAATGTATGCGCTGCAGATACCCATCGCCTGCTGCTTCGGACTGTTCATCGACTTCTCCATGTTCATCCTCTTCTGGCTTCACCCGTCCACCTACGTAGGACAGGTCGTAGCCCTGCTGGTGGGCTGCGTCATTCTGGCCTTGGGCATCGCACTGGAAGTCAAGGCGAACGTAGCCATGATGGCCGGCGAATATTTTGTCAACGTCATCACCAAGCGCTTCCACGGTAACTTCGGCTTTGTCAAGTTGGGCTTCGATGTCAGCCTGCTGGTCATTGCCTGTCTGCTGTCGCTCTTTTTCCTTTCGGACATCGAAGGCGTGCGCGAAGGTACGGTAGTGGCCGCCTTGGCCGTCGGCCCGATAGTCCACTTCGTCAGTCCCTACTACCGCTTCTTAGACAAGTGGATTGGCAGTCCCGACCAACTGAAGAAGACCACCGCAAGAAGCAGCCGCCACATCATCATCACCATTGCTCGCGAGTACGGAAGCGGCGGGCACCTGCTGGGCGAAATGTTGTCGAAGGAATTAGGCATCCGCCTGTACGACAAAGAGTTCATCCACCTCGCCGCCCAGCGCAGTAACATGGACGAGCAGTACATCGCCAAGAACGAACAGTCCATTCCCTCCTTCTGGCTGAAGTGCATCCTCTCCAAAAACAGCGAACAACCGTTGGAGTCCAGCCTTTCGCCCGAAGACGTACTGTTCGTAGCCGAAAGCAAAATCATACAGGAACTAGCCGCGAAAGGCCCCTGTATCATTGTAGGCCGCTGTGCCGACTTTGTACTGAAAGACGAACCGAACGTACTGAAGGTATTCTGCTATTGCGACCAGCCAAGCGCCCTTGACCGCTGCATCGGCCAGTACAACATCCCCCGTGACAAAGCCGAAGCCGAAATACGCCGCATCAACCGCAACCGCATCCACCACTACGAATATTATACAGGCAACAAATGGGCCGACCCGCACCATTATCACCTGATGATCAACACCGGAAGCATCGGTCTGCAAGAAGCCTGTCAGCTGATCAAAGACCTCTATCACCGATTTCCCCAACCGGCTTCACACGAATAACCGCCTGTCGTCCGACCGGCCGAGTGCCTCAGGTACAGACACAAAAAAAGCTGCTCCCACAAGGGGAAGCAGCTTCCTTTTCTATTTTAAAAACTGGTTGAGAAAGATTATTCAGCCAACTTGCCGTCTGAACCCAGCACATTGATGATTTTGTGCTTGTACATCTTCTCCATGTTGTCACGAGCCGGACCCAGATATTTACGCGGATCGAACTCTCCCGGTTTCTCAGCCAGCACCTTGCGGATAGCAGCAGTCATGGCCAGACGAGAGTCTGAGTCGATATTGATCTTGCAAACAGCCGACTTGGCAGCCTTACGCAACTCGTCTTCGGGGATACCGATAGCAGCTTCCAGCTTGCCACCATATTTGTTGATAGTATCCACTTCTTCCTGAGGAACTGAAGAAGATCCGTGCAAAACGATGGGGAAGCCCGGCAGTTTCTCCATAACGGCGTCGAGTACATCGAAAGCCAAAGGAGGAGGAACCAGACGGCCGGTAGCCGGATCAACGTGACATTGTTCGGGTTTGAACTTGTAAGCACCGTGAGAAGTACCGATAGAGATAGCCAAGCTGTCGCAACCGGTGCGAGTAGCAAAGTCGATAACCTCTTCAGGGTCAGTATAAGTATGATGCTCAGCAGAAACTTCATCTTCTACACCGGCCAATACACCCAGCTCGCCTTCTACAGTTACATCAAACTGATGAGCGTAGTCAACAACCTTCTTCGTCAAAGCTACGTTCTCTTCGTAAGGCAGGTGAGAACCGTCGATCATTACAGAAGAGAAGCCCATGTCGATGCAAGACTTGCAAAGTTCGAAGCTGTCACCGTGGTCCAGGTGGAGCACAATTTCAGGATGAGCGCAACCCAGTTCCTTAGCATATTCTACAGCACCTTCAGCCATGTAGCGCAGCAATGTAGCATTGGCATAGTTACGTGCGCCTTTGGAAACCTGCAGGATAACCGGAGATTTAGTTTCAACGGCAGCCTTTACGATGGCCTGCAATTGCTCCATATTGTTGAAGTTGAAAGCCGGGATGGCATATCCACCTTTAATGGCACGAGCAAACATATCTCTTGTGTTCACAAGGCCTAATTCTTTGTAATTAACCATTTTGTTTAAAAGTTTATTGTTAGTGAATTAAAATTCTGTGCAAAAGTAAACATTCTCATTCAAATTGCGGACACCTACCCCGATAAAAAAACTCCTCAAACAAAAGAAAAACAAACATTTTTCAAGTGTTTGAAGAGTTTTAACAAAAGATTGTAAAGTCCATGTTGCAAAGTTTGCCCCCGTCAACAGCCGGTTGCCGCAACAGTACTTTCTGTCATTTTCTTAAATAAATAATGGTAGGCAGATGGTCGCTGTAGCCGTTCAGCCACGTGCGCCCGCCGTGCGTACGCAAAGGCGAACCTTTGTACTTGCCGTCCTGCTGTATCAGGTAATCGCGCAGGAACACTTCGCTGTGGTCGAAACGCAGTCCGCGGCGCTTCTTCAGAAGCGGTTTCGACAGGACAATCTGGTCGAACAGATTCCACTTACCACGGTAGAGCAGTGTTCCCACTCCCTTGTCCTCCAGCGTCTCCCACCAGGGATTATAGAATTCATCCTTCTTCACCTCTTTCTTATATTTACGTGCGCCCAGCGTCTGCATGCTTTCATCCATCGGGTCGTCGTTCATGTCGCCCATCACAATCAGCTTCAGCTTCCGGTATTCATGCTGCAAGGAGTCGGCCAACACCCGCACCTGGCGTGCTGCGTGTACCCGCACCGGCGACTTTGCTCCACGCGAAGGCCAGTGATTGACGATGACACACACCCGCTCACCGGCCAATCTGCCCTCCACAATCAGGAAGCCGCGTGTCAGATGCACCGTGTCGCCCTGATAAGGTTCGGACAGTACCAGCTTCGACGTATTCACCTCGAACTGTTGCGGATCGTAAAGCAACGCACAATCGATGCCCCGTTTGTCGGGACCTTCGTAATGGATAAACTTATAGTGAGACATGGGAGGCTGTTTCAGCAGGTCGGTCAGCACCCGGCTGTTTTCTACTTCGGCCACTCCGATAAAGGCCGGTCCCTCTTCGACCACGTCGCGCGACAGCGACGACAGCACCTTGGCCATGTTCTCCAGTTTAGCCTCGTACTTCTTCGAATTCCACTTATAACTGCCGTCGGGCAAGAAATCGTAATCGTTCTTACCTTCATCATGAATGGTATCAAACAGATTCTCAAGATTATAAAACGCTACGCTGTACAAATCGCGCTTCGTGTTCTGCGCTTCCGCCACAACCAGACAGAAAGTGAACATCCATAGAAAGAACAGTCTTTTCATATTAATAAAACAACTTAAGTTAGTGAAATTCAGGAGCAGTGCTACCAGCCCAAGGCGGGTGTATCAAACGAAGAAATTGCTTCCTTCAGGCACGGACACGCAGTCCGGTCAAACAGCCTTCAACTCCTGTTTCAGGTGCAAAAAAAAGAAATAAAACGAGATAAACCTATTTTTTAGCCGAACTTTTTTTCTGTTTCAATAAATAGCACTATCTTTGCAGCCTGAAAAGTAAAGATAGACCATTACACTATTTATTACCAAGATAGTAACCGAATAATAATTAAAAAAGCAAATAGCGAAATGAAAAAAGGTATTCATCCTGAAAATTACCGTCCGGTAGTATTCAAAGATATGTCAAATGGCGACATGTTCCTGTCTCGTTCTACTATAAACACGAAAGAGACTATCGAATTCGAAGGCGAAACTTATCCGTTGGTAAAGCTGGAAATCTCCAGTTCTTCTCACCCGTTCTATACTGGTAAGTCCAAGTTGGTTGACACTGCCGGTCGTGTAGATAAGTTCATGAGCCGTTACGGTAACCGTAAGAAATAACTCTCTACGCTACACCCGTAAGAGGAAAGGGGATGTGTCTGCAATGATACATCCCCTTTCCTTTATATCCGACAACTTCATACCCCTGAATGTTTCAACAATCAAAATAACCGTATCATGAAAAAATATGTATTTGCATCCCTGCTTGCCGGATTGCTGCCAACCACTTTCCAGGCTTCAGCACAAACAGCCGAAGCACCGGGCAGGCAAACCCTGAAAGTAGAAATCACCGAAACACCCGTTGATGTTATCAGTAATGTGATCTATTCACAAATTACATTCCCCACCAACCGCCAGCTCAGAATGACGCTGCTCGTTCCGCGCACCCCCCAGCCCAAACCTGCCATTGTCTTTTACCCGGGAGGAGGTTTCATGTCGGCCAACCACGACAGCTTCATCGCAATGCGAATGGCACTTGCCAAAGCCGGCTTCGTAGTGGCAGCCGCCGAATACCGAACCGTCCCCGACCGCTTTCCGGCACTTGTCATCGATGCCAAATCTGCCGTTCGCTACCTGCGTGCCCATGCCGGTCAGTTTGGCATCGATCCGCAACGCATCGGAGTCATAGGCGACTCGGCAGGAGGCTATGTAGCCCAGATGGTAGGAACGACCAACGGTGAAAAACAATTCGACGCAGGCGACTTCACCGAAGTTTCTTCCGATGTACAGGCCGCCGCAACCATCTACGGCATCAGCAATCTGATGAATATAGGTGAAGGTTACTCGGAAGACATACAAAAAGTACATGCCTCGCCAGCCGTCACCGAAGCATTGCTGGTACACGGTCCAGCCTTTTTCAACTTTGCAGGCAGTAGCATCCTGAGCGATCCGAAAAAAGCTTTGGATGCCAGTCCAATGGGACACGTCAAAAGCAATCTGCCTCCATTCCTCATCATGCACGGTTCTGCCGACCCGTTAGTATCACCGGTTCAGAGTGAGCAACTGTACAAGGCCATGGTCGAGAAAGGCAACAAGCCCGACTACATTGTAGTAGAAGGAGCCGGACATGGCGACCTGTACTGGTATCAACCGGCCCTTATCGATACGGTTGTCAACTGGTTTAAAAAGCATCTGGCCGGCACTGCCGGGACCGATGCCACAGCCGACAGCAACCAACAGAAATAGCTGGCAACAACCATTCAGAAAAAAGAGCAAAAGCTCTCGTCGGACTTTTGCTCTTTTTCATATGATCCAAAGTTGCTCCACTCGGCAGCAACATCTCGTCGGCATCCGCTTATCATTTCAATACTTGCACTTCCCAGTTCACCTCTAACGGATTCTCCTTCATACGCCATACGAGGGGCAATGCTGGATTATCCCAAATCCACATCTCCGCCCCTTCCTGAACGTCGCGCACGTGCAGCAAGGCATGTCCCGAAACGTGTTCGTTGTTGTCCAACCATTCATATTCGGTACAGTTATATGCCAAACGGCGGTTAGCCTTCAACTGACGGTATGCCTTACGCGAAATCAGATAGGCCGTTTCCCGATCGGACAGCACTACCTTCCTCCCGTCCTCAGGCATCAGGAAACTAAGCACCTCTCCGCTTTCCATGGCTGCCGGAGTCAGCGTATATGAACCTTTCTGCCAGCGCAGGTTACGCAGAATACGCCAGTCCAGCACAACAGAATCTTTTCGCTGGGTGAAACTCATTTGGTATTTGCGTGTCTGCCCGTGCAGCTTGAAGACAAACAGCAACGTATCCGGTATGGCACTTTGTGCCGCAGCTCCCGTTCCCATAGCCAGCAACAGGAGCAAAGTAATCAAATATTTAGCTTTCATATTTCTTACTTAAGTTTCGGGTTTAATATTTCGCTGGAAGTTAAGAAGTTACCACTTTGCTTTGCTCTGTTAGAAGTTAAAAGCCGAGGGGGAATGGTTAATGGTTAATGATTAATGGTTAATGGTTAATGAGTCGTAGAAATTCTTCATTCTTCATTCCTCATTCTTCATTTTCTCATTCTCACTTCTTTAACTCCTGCAAGTTTTGCATAAAAGGATATGTCGGAACTTCAATCAATGATTCGGTTTAAACATCTCCTTGCCCCACTCCGAAGGCTTCTTTCCCATCTTCAGCACCAGCGTGCCACCGGCCATCAGGTCCTTGTGGCGCAATGCCGACCACGGATAATCTTCCCCGTTCAGGGTAGCACTCTGCACATAACGGTTCTTTTCCGAAAGGCCGTCGGCCACAATCCGGAAGTCGTATCCGTTCGCCAGATGCAGCGTAGTGGTACGAAGCAACGGTGTGTTTATCAGGTAATAGTCCTGACCGGCGTTGGGATAAAGCCCCATCATGTGGAAAGCCAGCCACGAAGACATGGCCCCCGAATCGTCGTTGCCCGGCAGACCTACAGGACCGTCGTTATAGCTTTCTGCCAGAATCGTATGGATACGGTCGCTACTGCGCCAAGGCTTGCCCAGCCAGTGATACAGACAGGGAGTAAGGAACGAAGGTTCGTTGTTCACATTATAATAATTGCGGATAAAGAAAGTGTCCAGTCGTTGCTCGAAAGCCTGCGGACCACCACATTTCTCAATCAGTCCCGGTACGTCGTGCGGAATGCTCAGGGAATATTCCCACGAAGAAGCCTCATAGAAGAACATGCTCCACCAGGGCGTGTACCACGGTCCTTCAAACGTCATAGGCGTGTAGACATACTTGGGTTGCATCACGCGGCTGTGTCCGTAGGGCAGGCTGTCCAGCCATTGGCCATCGGCATCGCGCGGCATGATGAAGCCCCGTGCCCCGCTGTGTTCGTAGTCGTCGCGCCACAGTTTTTTCCAGTTGCCGCTCTGCTTCAGGTAGTGCTGGTACAGTTCCTCCTTTCCCAGTCCCTTGGCCACGAGGGCAATGGCATAGTCGCAATAGCTGTATTCCACCGTACGGTTTCCGGCACGGTCGATGCCCCAGGGAACATACCCCAGTTCCAGATACTCGCGCAAGCCACCACGTCCTTCGGCCTCGTGGTTGGCACCCGGGTCTACGGTAGCGTCTTTCAGCATGGCTTGCAGAGCCAGTTCGTAATCGATGTCCTCCAGCCCTTTCACAAACGCATCGGCTATGACGATTTCGGCATTCGACCCACCTTGTGTACGTCCGTTGCAGTTACCGCTCCGGGCATCGGGCATGTAGCCGTCGCGCTTGTAGATGTTCACCAGCGAACGGACGATGTCGGCTTCACGCTTCGGATCGATCAGCGTAATCAGGGGCGACGACGTGCGGTACGTATCCCAAATGGCATAAAAGTCGTCGTAATAAGGTTCGGGGTCACTCCAGAGCGGGTTCTCGCCCGTACGGTCCACAGGCATCAGCATCGTATGATACAATCCGGTATAGAACATCCGTTTGTGTGCTTCCGGAGCCTTCTCGTCAATCTCGATTTTCGAGAGCAGTGCTTCCCACTTGTCCAGGAGCTGACGATGCACCTCGTCGAACGACCAGTGAGGAATCTCGCTGTGTGCGTTGGCCTCGGCGCGCAGACAGCTCAGGAAAGAGATGCCCACCTTCAGCTGTAGTGTAGTGGCATCGCCTTCGAAACGAAGCAAAGCCCCCGTCTTCTGATGCGAATCGTACTGCGTGCGATCGGCAGTGAGGCTGTCGCCTTTCCACGTAGCCCATTCGCTGAAGGGGCGGTCGGTTTCGGCATAAAAGTAAACCGTATAGGCACGCCCGTTGTTCCATCCGCCACGAATGCGGGTATATCCGCACACTTCCCGGTCGGACAGTATCTGTATCTCCGAGCCCACAAACTGCTGGGCCTCGCGTGCGTCGGGCACCGGACTTTCGCCCAAGAAGAAACCGGCGTCGATGGCCAGTGCCTTGTCCGCCACCTCGGGATAAGTAAAGCGGTAGAACGAGGCTCGCTCGGCGGTAGTTATCTCCGTACGGATGCCGCTCTGCTTGAAACGGGTGTCGTAGTAGCCCAAGCGTATATTTTCGTACTCGCGGTAATCGAGATGTTGCGTGCGGTCCAATGCTCCACAGAAAGGAGTCACCAGCACATTGCCATACTTCGGTCCGCCCCCTGTGCCGCTGACGTGCACCTGGGCAAAACCGTCTACCCGTTCGGGCATCGGCAACCAGCCACTGTTGGGAGAAGGTGTACAGTCGGGCGAGGGTTTCACCATGCCGAAGGGACACGACGGACCGATAAAGACACGCCCCAGTCCTTCGGAACCGATACGCGGATCGACGTAGTCCGTCAAAGTTTTTTCCGGCTCTGCCTGCCTATCACGAGCCACGGCAGCTGTACCGCTTGTCAACAGAAAGGCCAACAGCACACTGCCCCATAAACGTTGCATATTCATAGTTATCTATTCTTATTTAAGTTTCGCAAGTGCTCAACTTATCAGTTGACAAGGCTTCAGTCAACAAGTTTACAAGGACCGAAATACCCTGTTTGATAAAGTGTCGCTTGAGACGCTTCGCTGCAAACACCTTGTCAACTCGTCTACTTGTTACTTGTCAACTGCAACTTGAGCTTGCAAAAGTTGAGTATTCTTATTATTTACATTTTACTTCATTTCCAACGGATGTATTTCCAAAGCGGTATTATGCCGATATTTTTTCCCAGTTAGGAAAAAAATTTTTTCCAGTTAGAGAATATTTTTTTCCTAACTATACATTTTTTCGGACACCATCCTGCCAGAGAAACATTCCGTTTTCAGAATCATTCAAAAGTATAAACACAAAAGCCTTGCATTGTCACCCAAAGTACACGACTATAGATGCAACACAAGGCTTTCCCTTTTAAAACACTAAATAAAACAATCGGCTATTTTACCTTAAAATGTATTACGAGTGATTAGTATCCAGGGTTCTGTGACCAGTTGGTGTTGGCATTCAACACGTCACGAGCTAACGGCAACAAACGATATTGCGGATTTGAAGCATTAGGATTAAAATCATTCTTGAAGCCCCAATCACGTTCGAAGTCACCGAAACGGATTAAGTCGTTACGACGCCAGTGTTCATCCAAGAATTCACGACCACGTTCATCCAAAATATCCTGCAAAGAAGGATTGCTCTCGATAAGCGGAGCGTTGACATACGCACGAATCTCATTGAACAAACTCATTGGAGTGTCACCCAATGTAGCCGAACCGCCACGGGTAATAGCCTCGCACTTCATCAAAATAATATCAGCATAACGGAAGATAGGTACATCGTTATCCTGATTACGACTATACACATTATAATCATTGATATCAGGGAAGAACTTTATGGAACGATAACCTTGTGTCCAACCTGTCATGTCTGCACCGCAGTTAAGATCTGCATTAGGAACAACAGGAGGATTGGCTGTCGGATCATTTTTCAACGTAATAGACTTCGAGAAAGTAACATCCTGACCATTATATGTGTTACGTACATCGGTCGGCATACCGGTTGTATTATCATACTGATAAACATCAAACGTAGTCATACCGATATTTTCACCGGTATTACCGGCAATCACATCGTTACGACGATCACCCGGCAAACAAAATAACTCAACGAATTCAGGAGTCAAAGTCATATTGCCACCCACAGAGTTTGTCATTTCAATGCTATAGAAACCATTGCTATTCTGACCACGACGCCAAGTGCGGAAACGAGCATAAGTCATACCACCGGCAGTAACAGCATCAAAAGGCATCGCATAAATAAAATCCTTAATTTGTGATCCATTGGTATACATGAACTTAGCCTTATAGTCATCACTCAGATCGAATTTACCAGATTCAATAACACGATCGCAAGCAGCAATACAGTCAGCCAGTTTCTCATTATCGGCATTAGCATTCCAATCTGCACTAGTTACATCCTTTGTATAGACATTCCAGTTAATATAAAGCTTTGCTAATAAAGCATCTACCATCCAGCAGGTAGGAGTACCATAGGTATCTTCGGAAACTTCACTTGGGCAATCGTCACGAACTGCCAATAATTCCGATTCAATCCAACGCGCAACATCAGCACGTGGCGAACGGTCAATAGCAGCGTTACTATCTCCTAGTACCTTATAATCAATAATAGGCGTATCGCCCCAATTATCCATCAACAAGAACGTATAAAAAGCACGTACCGCACGGATAGGAGCAGTAACTGATACATTTTCTTCTCCTTCTCCCAAATCCATCAATATTTGATTGCTATTGACAATTCCAGCCTGTATATCATTGTAAACAGCTAACTGGCTGTTACTAGCATCAGCATCGACCATGTGAAGAGAAATATTAGACATATCACGTCCATTCAGATAGTCACCATCGAAACTGACAGCCGTATATTCATCAGAATTACATGAAATAAGTTCATCATAACGACGTCCTAAAGCACCACGAAATGCATAGTAAGCATTGTTGATGCGTGCACTCAAGGCAATCTCTGAATTGGGATATTCAGTATATTGTGACTTAATGTCTACATCCAAGTCGGTACAACCGACAGTTGTAAGTGCCAATAAGGCAGCAGAAATAAAATATCTTGTTTTCATATCTTTATGTCTCTTATGTTAAGAGTTAGAAGTTTACATTAACACCAACCATAAATGTACGTGTACGTGGATACGTTGTATTACGCCAGTCAACACCTGGAGTCAAACCACCCAAATAGATTTCGGGGTCAAGACCTTTGTAACCAGTAATAGTAAATACATTATTACAAGTAGCATACAGACGGAGATTGTTGACCCAATTTCCCAGCTTACCGAAGTTATACCCCAAAGTCAATGTTGCCAAACGTAAATAAGAGCCGTTTTCCAAATAACGATCAGAAGGACGTTGTGCATTAGAATCATTGAACTTCTGCTCAGTAGCAATCTCACTTAATGCATTTTTACCAGCTGCCACCAAACCTACGTTGTTGTAGTAGTTGCGGGTTGCGTTGTAGATTTTGTTTCCGGCAACTCCCTGGAAGAATGCAGTCAGTGACCAGTTTTTCCAAGTAAATTCGTTGTTCCATCCGTAAGTCAGCTTCGGCTGTGCAGAACCTGTCTTGCGGCGGTCTTCATCTTTCGGAGCATCTGTAGTTCCGACCAGATTGCCGTCAGCATCATAGTCGTTGAAAACAGACTTACCGTTCTCATTATAGCCAGCCCATTCGTAGGTATAGAACTGACCGATAGGACAGCCTTCCATAATGCGCTGAACATTAGTTCCGGAGAAACCACCAACGTCAGGGTCTGCCATGTCAATATAAGGAACAGAGTAAGTTGCATTGGTCAGTTTCTCAACCACGTTCTTATTATGAGACAAGTTTACAGAGGTAGTCCATGTAAAGTTGCGAGTCTTCACCGGTATAGCATTGATTGTAACTTCAATACCCTTGTTACTGATGTCACCCACATTGGCAGTCATTGTTCCAAACGGATAGCGGTTGGTAGAAACCGGATAGTCGTAAATCAGGTCGCTGGTACGCTTGTCATAGTACTCGATAGTACCGGTCAAACGGTTGTTCAGGAAGCCGAAGTCCAAACCAATGTTGAACATACTGGTGCTCTCCCACTTCAGGTCGGGGTTAGAGTTACGAGTAGCACCCAACGTACGATATTCAGAAGAAACACCATCGGGACTTACATAAGTGAACCATCCTGTTGCACCATAGAGCGGACGGGCAATAAAGGCATCGAATCCCAGTGAGTTACCGCTGACACCGTAGCCGACACGCAGTTTCAAGTCATCGAAGATATGCTGATTTTTCATAAATTCCTCTTCCGTGATACGCCATGCGGCAGATACAGAGGGGAAGGTAGCCCAACGGTTGTTGACACCGAAAGCAGAAGAACCATCGCGACGAACAGTTGCCTGCAACAGGTACTTGCTGTTGAAGCTGTAGTTGACACGTCCGTAGAACGAAATCATACGCAAAGTAGAAAGGTTGTTGCTGATGATATCACTGATATCCATATTGTTGGCCATACCCATGTTGTGGTAGCCCAGATCATCGTTATAGAAGTTGTAGACTCTCAGTCCGAAACCGTCGTTGTTGTCAGCCTGTTCCCAAGAATAACCCAGCATGACACCTACCTTATGTACATCAGCAAAGGTGTGATCCCAGTTGATGTAAGTTTCCATCTGCTTACGGATGTTCTCCAAAGTGCTGCGGTCAGCCTGGCCATGCTTGGCACCGAGTATCTGGCTCTGCGAAGAATTGTAGATGCTATAGATGTACTGTTGGTTCTGATAAGACAGGTTCAGGTTCCAGTCCAGACCATCGATAATGTGCAATGTAGCTTGTGCAGTACCTTGTAACAGTTTTTCCTTCGTGTCGTAACGGTCTTCGTTGACCATTGACAGCGGATTGTAGTTCTGTGAAATCTGCAAGTCACTGTACCAGGTTCCGTCGGCATTCTTTACAGGTACCAGCGGGCTGTAGTAATACATGGCATCCAATACACTCTGACCAGTTCCACTTGTAGGACCTGTAGAACTGTTACGAACACTGGCATTCAAGTTAAGGGCAATTTCCAAACGATCGTTGAGAGCTTTAGTTTTTACATAAGAACGTGCATTCAAGCGATCCATATCAGTACCCTTCACAACACCCTGACGTTCCAAAAAATTGATAGAAGCGCTATAAGAAGTTTTCTTATTTCCACCATTGATAGAAACATTGTGATTGTGGCTGAAACCGGTACGGAGTACTTCGTCCTGCCAGTTGGTATTAGCAGGATTGTTTATATCACAATAGTTGGAAAGATCAACACCGTTAGCATTGGCATAAGCCAACAATTCATTAGCATCCATCATATCCAGCGTATTCATGGTATTGTCCCAAGCCACATAGCCGCTATAGTTTACACTGGTACGACCATCTTGATTACCTTTCTTTGTAGTGATAATGATAACACCGTTGGCAGCTTTCGAACCATAGATGGCTGTCGCAGAAGCATCACGCAATACATCAATACTCTCAATATCCTCAGGTGATACCAATGAGATGCTTACACCCGGCACACCATCAATGACATAATAAGGTTCCATAGCTTCGCCCGTACGCAATGAAGAAGCACCACGTAAAGATATTGAAGCAGAGCCGTTCGGATCGCTAGTATTGGCGATAGTCAAACCAGGAACTTTACCTTGTAACATTTGTGCAGGTGAAGTAATAACACCAACATTCATATCTTCAGCTTTCACCGTTGTAATAGAACTGGTCACATCCTTACGGGTCATGCTACCGTAACCGATAACCACTACCTCGTCAAGTGCCTGAAGGTCTTCCTGCAGAGCAATGTCAATAACATTTTGATTTACGACTACCTCTCTTGTTGTAAAACCAATATAGGAGAACATCAATGTTTTACCTTTCTCAACATTGATGCTGTACTTTCCGTCCACATCGGTTATACTACCATTAGTCGTGCCTTTTTCGAGGACATTAACACCCGGCAACGGAGCACCAGTCTTATCGGTTACGGTACCCGTCACCTTGTTCTGTGCAAATGCTAAGGTACTGCTTAGCAAGAACATGACGAGGAGCAAACTCTGCATCCATGTTCTCTTTCCTTTTAATTGTACATTCAGCATAAAATAAAGTTTTAGTTAAAAAAAACAGTTTTTATTCTCATTTTATATATTTATCACATTCTTTTTTCCGGCTGCAAAAGTAAAAGCCGCATGTTACATATTGATTTCAACAACATTTCAAAACGAACACAACAAACTAATAAACAGAAAGTTAGGGAAAGAACAAAAACAACAAACCCATTCCTTCACTCTTATCATTTGTACTGCTAAGTGTAAAGAAACAGGCTCCCGACGATGTTGCCTTTTAACAACAGGCAACAGATCAATGGAAGAAATACATTCATTGCTGTTTCCATAGCTCATTCTTAGATTTCAGTTGTCGCAAAGATACACTAAGCCTCTAATGAAGGAGGAGAAAATAGCGCAAAATAGGGAGAAAATAGTAAACCAACTTTTCATCATCCTCATTCATCTTTCACCACAATTGTCTATTAATCAACAATTTGCAAAAGTTCACTATTTTACTCCTACTAAAAACCAACAAAGAAAAATGTTTTTGAGAAAAGCGACACATACCTCCACCTACTTGTCCAAAACTTCGCTACTTGCTTGTTGCCCGTCCCATAGGAGGAAAAATACGACGGCCTAACAGCCGGCAGGACGGAAAGACTATGCAGCCTCACTGCAACAGTTAGTGCAGTCACACTGCATCAGTCAGTGCAGTGATACTGCATCAATACGTGCAGTTGTACTGCAACAGTTTGTGCAGTAACGCTACTCAACGTACCACTTCTGTTTTCCCATAAGGTTCACATCAAAAAGCGAATGCTGATAAGAGGGCGCAGGTGAAGTTTCACCGTAAGCAACTGATAATAAAACAATTGTGGTGAAAGATAGATACGCGGACTACAGGGGAAAGGCGGATGAACGCAGATTTTCAAATTTTCATTGAAAGGGCGTGAAGCTTCATCTTTCACCATATCCTGCTGTGTATCAGTGCGAAAATCCTCCGGTGAAAGCGTGAAGGCAAAATAGTGGGTTTAAGGTTTAATGTTGAGGGTGAAGGGTTGAGGGTTGAGGGATGAAGGTTGAGGGATGAAGGTTGAGGGATGAAGGATGAGGGTGAAAGAGAAAAGGATTTTCGGACGTGAACAAAAAAGGTCACTCTGCCATCTTCATTTTTAATGTTTCATTTTTCGTTTCCAAACTCCTACTTGGCGACTGTAACTACCTACTTTAGCGGCGTAACATCGGTAGTTAGCCGGCGTAACAAGTAATGTCGGCGGGTTTTGAAAGCAATGCCGCCGCATCTTACAACCAAACCCGACGCATGTTGCAAGCAAAGTCCACGAGTATTGCCTGCAACTCCCGTGAGTATTGCAAGCACGGCTCGCGAACCGTACAAGTGTTGCTCAGGAGCCGTACAAGTGTTGCTCACGAACAGGAACTTTCCCATTCCATCAACAATTCATCGGCAAGATATTCATCACTGAGGCAGTGCATATCTGCTACCCCATTACTGATAAGTTTATAAGTATCTGAATTATAGAAAAAAGCGAGTGCCTCTTCGTATGGAATCTGTAACCTATCAGCAAACAGACGGACAATGCGCGCATATTTCATCTGCAAAACTATTTTATCGGCCAACATATCCACCTCCTTCCGGCATTATTTCTTCAGCTTTTACAAAATGTAAGTGATGCGAAAGTACATGTTGATTTAATATGCACAACTGATGATTGGGATGTTCAAAGGCTAACCTTCCAAGCGCATCTTCTTTATTCATTGCTCCCGAAAAATACAGATCTATCGTGTTAAAGACTCTATCATTGGCTATACCACCTTCTACAATGTCATACATCATTTCATTGAGTCCCTTTCGGCATTTACCCACATAGTCCAACCATTCTTCATCATAACTTTTAAATACTTTCACAACAAAGTCGGACAAGTCCTCATCCAGCAAATATTCATTAACAAAAGCCCGTTTACCACGCAACAAAAAACGCTGAGCGTATTTTTCTGCCTGGCTTCGCATGGATGTCAAGTAAAAACCTCTACCAAAATCCAAATGCTCACGCGAGTGATACACATCAGGATTCTCTATAACGATATCCGAAGCATGATACAGTTTCATTTCAATACACCTTTCTCTTTCATGCATGAAAGCAAGTCTTCCACAATATACTCTTTGCTGAACGTATGCAACACATCGTATCCCGGAAGCAGATATCCGGTAAGGATACCCGATGAACGCAGCATGTCATACACTTGTCCGGCACTCATTTTCAGGGCATCGGCCAAACTCCCGACACAAAACGTAGTAAAACATAATTGTTCAAAATTCATATACTAACAATTTGGTTTGCGGTATATGCAAATATAGAACTTATTCATCACATACAAACCCGTTGGGGTGGATTTTTTCGCTTTACCGAAAAGTTCGCTATCTTTGTCGGTCCAATGCTATATCAAAGCAAAATAAGTTAGAACTGATAAATCACTAATAAAAAGAAATATCCCAACTATGAGTTTAACAGCTACTCCCCGTTCCAACCGCCTGCACATTGTTCTGCTGGGCAAACGAAACAGTGGAAAATCTTCGCTGCTGAATGCGCTGACCCATCAGCAGGCAGCATTAGTGTCCGATGTCGCCGGCACAACCACCGATCCGGTCTATCAGGCCATGGAAGTACACGGACTGGGACCGTGCGTATTCATCGACACGGCAGGCTTCGACGATGAAGGTGAGTTGGGTGCACTGCGTGTAGAAAAGACACAGAAAGTCATGCAAAAAGCCGACGTAGCCCTGTTGGTGTGCAGGGATGAAGAGGTGAAAGACGAACTGCACTGGCTACAATTGCTGAAGGAGAAGCAAATCCCCACCCTGCTGGTGCTGAACAAGGCCGATCTGCTACCCCACGCCGAAACCGTGGCCGATGCTATAAGTAAGAAAGCCGGTGTGCGTCCGCTCGTGGCCAGTGCCCGGACAGGCGAAGGAGTAGAAGGCATCCGCGAAGCCCTGATACGTATGGCATCGGAAACGGTACAACCCGCCATCGTGTCGCATCTGGTATCAGAAGGTGACTTGGTACTGTTAGTGATGCCGCAAGACATCCAGGCGCCCAAAGGCAGACTGATTCTACCCCAGGTACAGACGCTGCGCGAACTGCTCGACCGGAAATGCATGGTGATGAGCTGCACCACCGACAAGCTGGCCGACACGCTGCAAGCCCTGTCGCGCGCGCCGCAACTGATCATCACCGACTCGCAGGTGTTCCGCACCGTATATGAGCAAAAGCCTGCCGAAAGTCTGCTGACGTCGTTCTCCGTCTTGTTTGCCCGGCAAAAGGGAGACATCGACTACTATCTGCAAGGCGCGGCCAGCATCGCCCGTTTGGGAAAGGATGCCCGCATCCTGATAGCTGAAGCCTGCACTCATGCTCCGCTCTCGGAAGACATCGGCCGGGTGAAACTGCCCCGTATGCTGCGCAAGCGTCTGGGAGAAGGTATACGCATCGATATTGTATCGGGAGCCGACTTCCCCGACGACCTGACGGGCTACGACCTCGTTATTCATTGCGGTGCGTGCATGTTCAACCGCAAGCACGTCATGAGCCGCATCGAAAGTGCCCGTCGCCAAGGAGTGCCGATGACCAACTACGGTGTAACCATCGCCTGGGTGAACGGCATACTGGACAAAATCGTCATTTGACGTCCCCGCCCTGTGCAGGTGCCACTTGCTGCCAGAAGCGTTTCACGTCTTCCCAACGATAGAACGAACCTTCTACACTCGGAATGGGAAGTTTAGCTTCGTGCTCGTTCAGCAGAAAACGTACCAGTACATCCTTTCCGGAGGCGCGATAGAAGACAAGCTGCAAATTGGCTCCCATTGGCGAGACCTTATAGTCCTGCCAGGCCAGATGAAACTTATCCATATCCGCTTCCTGATTTGCACAGCCCTCCATCTGCATCAGGGCCAGCAAGCGGATGAGATGGGTATCGTGTCCGAAGCGTAAATCAGCATCCGTGTTTCCGCCACTGATGGCTGCGTCAGCTTTCACTACAATATCGTTCAACAGATTGGAAGCACAGCGCGGCATCACTCCTCCGTTGAGCGGAGCAGCAGCATTGCACACATACATGCGGGCATTCACCGTCCGCCAGAAGTCGCGCAGTTCGTCGTACTGAAAGATGTCGTAAAACGACACTTGCCCGCACAAATCCACATTCTGCATGTCGGCAGCAATCCAATAAAGCGACGTCATGACATCGGCCGACTGTTTCTCCGAAAAGTTTTCGGCATGCAGAAACAGCGACTTCATTAACCGGGCCGGACGTATCATACGCCTTTCGAAAGCATGAAAATCCTTGCGCCAAGCTGCTTGTTCGGAACTAAAAGCCTCACCTTCGGGCGAAGTATAAGCGATGTAGTTCATATACTCGCCATAAGCACGGCGTGTGATGCGCAAGGAAGGGTTCTGTTCTTTCAGTCCGTCGGTAAAATAACTCATGCTCATTGCACAACGGAGCGAAGTGGAAGAACGCGCATCGACCACCGCACTGTCGTGAAACACTTGCGGAAAATTACGGTACATGCGAACGGCAATGTCGTGATGCTGCCGTTCACCCAACGGTGTGATGTTACCACTGCGTCCGCGAGCATCATCCCACACACGATGCAAACGCAGACGGACATCCTGTCCCAAAGCCGTCAGCTGATTGTACCGGTACAGTGAATCGAACAGACTGACCATCGCCACATAACGCACATCGTCCGTCATCCAGCGAGACCCATGACGGCCGTAATGACTGATGTAAAACGGCTCATATCCTTCGGGAGCTGGTGCAGGCGCCTCTGCCGGAGCCGGATAAGCATAATAGATACTTCCCAACTGCTCGGGTGTAGGACGGCTTTGCGAGAAAACCGTCAGAAAACTGCAAAAAGCGTATATTGTAATCAGTAATCGTTTCATATTCTGTTTTTTACCAATAGACATTCAATTTCAAAAGTAGTTGTTATTTTCAGTCAGAGATTACACGGAAAAAAAGATATAAAGAATAAAAAAAATCTGCGAATATCCGTGTAATCCGTGCCTGAAATAAGCGGGATGCAATGTATCGGATTCCCTCCTTTTCGCTCCTTAACTGTCAGGCAGAAACCGGTCGGCTCATTCAATCACCACGTTGTGGGCATTCTTCTGCATCACACCGTCAGCAGCCTTGTCTGGCTTGGTATCGCCCCACATGATGCGCGAATCTTCTATATAAATGTCTGAAGCCGTATCGATGTAGAAACCGTACGTGCTATCATGTACAAAACCTTCGCCCAGACAGGGACGCTTGTCGTAGATTCCTCCGGGATAGCCGGTACGCTTGTATAGCAATACGTCCACGTCCTTGAAGAAAATGTGATTCACCTTGCCCGGTACATCTCCGCCTACAAACACGCCGTTCTCGCTGGTGCACTTGATGTTCGTGAAGTAAATACGGCTCACCTCTCCGCAACGTCCTTCGGTAGCTCCCTTCGGAAAACGCCAGCCGGCATCCTTGTGATTGCCTACGGCACGCGGATAAGAAGTCACATAGATAGGCTCGGCCTTGCCCCACCACACATCGGAAAAGAACTGGCAGTCGATAAGCATATTCGAGAAAACAACGTTGGTCACCGTGCCTTCGTCACGGTTCTGAATGCCAACTCCACGGTTGCTGCCCCGGATGATGCAATTGTTGAACAGCACGTTGTTGATAACATCCATATTCTCCGACCCGATCTTGATGGCACACGAACGGGAAGTCATCACACAGTTGCTCACCACAATGTCTTCGCACGAACCGTATTCTTCGAATTCACGTCTGTTTTTCAGGCAGATGCAATCATCACCCGACTCGATAAAGCAGTCGGCGATACGTACCTTGCGCGAATGGTCGAGGTCGATGCCGTCGCCATTGCGGATCTTCAGGTTATTGAGTAGGGAAATACCTTCGATCAGCGCATCGTAGCAACCCACCAGATGAATGGTCCAGTAGGCACTGTTGCAGATGGTTACATCTCTGATCACTGTCTTCTCGGCATTGATAAGGGTCAAGACATGCGGACGCGGATCGAAGTCCGTCACCGGTTTCAGTTCGTACGAATCCTCCAGTTCCTTCCCCATAAAGGCTACCCCGTTACCGTCGATGGTACCTGTACCCGTGATGGACAGGTTTTTCAGGTCTTTTCCGCTGATCCACATCATGCCTTCACCACGGTTTTCGCCGAAAGCGCTTTCGGTGTAAACACTTTCGTCAGGATTGGCCAACAGGCGCGAGTTGGGCTCCAGATGGAAATTGACATCGGAAGCCAACTTCAGCGGACCACACAGAAAGGTATGCCCCGAAGGGAGCAATACGGTTCCGCCTCCGGCGGCACTACAGGCATCAACAGCCTGCTGTATGGCAGTTGCGTCGTCGGTCTTTCCGTCTCCCGCCGCTCCATAGTCCATCACGTTGTAAACTCCGTTCTGCCGTTGCTGGCACGCATTCAGCAGAAACAGACTGAACAGGACAAGAATCAAATGTTTCGTTCTCATATATCGTAAGCTCGTTAAAAGTTTAATCGGTTGTTCGGATATGATCTACCTGCTCGTATCGGAAAGCCGGATACTGGCTGCCCGGTGCACAGTCGCCGTAAGTCCGTACTAATTGCAGTCCGTCTACATGACGGAACAGGTAAGCACTCTCCCAAGTAAGTTCGGGATGCTGCATGTTCCAGTTCACTTCGCAATCGATTAGCGACAGCTTATCGACTCCGTCGAACAGGAACCCATTGCGCGAACGCTTGTCCACCGCGTCTTCCGGCTCCATAAACAGCTGCACGTCGTTCAGGCGAATGTTTCTGATCCGCCGGCTGAAGCCTTCAAGACGGATGCCACTCTGTCCGTGAGCGATGATGTGACTCAGAGTCACATTCTCGATGGTGCCCGACGGACTATCTCCCCGCTTCTGCACGGTAAACCAGACGGGGTCTCCGTTTCCCCACCAGAAGGTTTCTTTCCGGCAGGTAGAGATGGCGATGTTCGAAAACAGGATGTTGCGGGCACTGCCACCGTCACGGATAATCATATTCAATCCACGGTTTGCCTTGTCAATGACACAGTTGGAAACAGTAATATTCTCGAAATCGGCATGCGACTCCGTACCGATCTTCAATGCAGCCGACGAAGAGGTCAGCACGCAGTTGGTTATGGTAATCTGACTGCAAGGCAAAGTCTTACCTCCCTGTCGGGTTGTCTTCAGGCAAAGAGCGTCATCGCCGGTATCGATACGGCAGTTACTTACCCTCACGTCGCTGCACCCATCGATGTCGAGTCCGTCGGCATTGACCCCGTTATGACGGTTAGAAGCGATGTAAACGCCATCTACCGTCACCCGTTCGCACCATTGCAGATGTACGGACCAGAAAGAAGACTCGACCACCCGGATGTCGCGGATGCATACACCGGTGCAGCCAACAAAGCTGATGGCTCCCGGACAAGGCGGCACTTTACGGAACTTGCTCTGATAGTCGGCTCCGTAACGGGCGGCATTGGCTATCTCCCGACCGGTAACCGAATCGGTAACAGCAGTCTGTGGCTTGCGCCGATAACCGATGCGTTCGGCACGGCAGTGCAGGGTTCCGGTTCCCGTCACCGATATATTCTCGGCATCGAAAGCCCCCAACAGGACTTCACTTTCGCCGGTATCAGCCGCCCCTACTTTACGTCGGAATCCTTCATAGTCGGACACTTTCCGACTGGCATAAACGGTGGCACCGGCATCCAAATGCAGGTTGACATTGCTTTTCAGTATGACCGTCGTACACAGGTAATTGCCGGCAGGCACCCATACCGTTCCTCCGCCATCGGCAGCGCAGGCATCGACTGCCCGCTGGAAGGCCTCGGTAGAAAGCAGCGTAGTATCGGAAACCGCGCCGAACGCAGTCACATCGTACACCGGAGCATGTCCGCCTCTGGCATACAGGAACGGGATAAACAGCAACAGGGACAGACTGGCAGATATTCTATGTATCATAAGCATAAACATTCGTTCAATCAATTACATTACAGAAGGCGGACAGTCGGCCGAAGCACTGCCCCAAGCAGTGTTAGGCTTATCGCCCATGACAAACTCCATCGTTCCTCCCCGCAGAATATCCTCGTGCGAAAGGTAATTCTTCGTATAAGGACGTCCGTTCAGACGGACACTTTGTATATAGATGTTCTTCTCGGAAGCATGAAGCGCCTTCAATATAAATGTACGTCCGTTCTCAAGATGTAACGCTGCTTCGCTGAACGAAGGACTACTCAATATATAATAAGGTGTGCCGGGACATACGGGATAGAAGCCCAAAGCGGCAAAGACGTACCAGGCCGACATCTGTCCGGCATCGTCGTTGCCCGACAACCCGCCGGGTGTCTGCAGGTACTCGGTCTGCATGATGTGACGCACTGCCTGCTGGGTCTTCCACGGCTGTCCGGCATAGTTGAACAGAAAGGCTACCTGATGGCAAGGTTCGTTACCATGCCAATAGCGCTGTTCGCTGAACATGGAATCGAGTTTAGCGATGAATTTGTCACGTCCGCCCATGCATTCCATCAGGCCGTAAGGGTCGTGAGGCACGTACCAGGTGTAATGACACGGGGCTCCTTCGGTGATAAAGGAAGCAAAACGGAACGCATTATCATCCGTAAGAAAACTGCCGTCGGCCCGACGCCCTTGTGCATAACCGGTACGAGGATCGATGACATTGCGATAATTGCGGGCACGAGCCAGCAAGCTGTCTGCATCGGCTGTCTTACCCAAAGCAACAGCGACCTGCGCCAAGGCAAAGTCGTCGTAAGCATACTCCAGCGTACGCGATACCTGCTCCTTCGTATGGAACGCATCGGGAACAGAATCTTCAAGCGGAATGTATCCGTACTTCAGATAGGACTTCAAAGCCCTACGCCCCATTCCGTCACGGTATTCGCGCACATCGGCGGGCGACTGAAAAGCGTTCTTGCGCATTGCCTCGTACGCCTTGTCAATATCGAAATTACGGATTCCCTTGCTATAAGCATCAGCTAAGGCGGCAATGCAATGGTCGCCAATCATGGCAGCCGTATAACTGTTCCAGCACGGAAATATAGGCAGCCACCCACCCTGTTCGTACTTCCAGACAAGCGACTGCATCATATCGCCCGCCCGTCCGGGAGTCAGCAGATTAACCAACGGATGCAGGGCACGATACGTATCCCACATGCTGTAGTCCTCGTAATAGGTGCGTCCGGCAGGAAGCTGACGCACGGGAGTACCGGTAGCAAACGAAGGGTAACGGCCGTCGGCATCGTTGAACGTGCGCGGCAGGAAAGAAGCCCGGTATAAGGCACTGTAGAATTTTTCCTTGGCTTCGCGGTTGTCGGTCTGCACTTCGACAAGTGCCAACCGATGTTCCCAGATATCTGTCAGTTCACGACGTGTACGGTCAAAATCCCAATGGGGAATCTCGGCTTCAAGATTGCTCATGGCTCCTTCGGCACTGACAAACGACGAAGCGGCCTTAACCAACAGACTTTCGCCTTCGTGTACATCGAATTCGACATAGGCACCGATACCACAGGCATTGCCTATAGCCTCACGAGCCGGGAATATGGAATCGCCTCGGAATACGCCGAAGCCTGTTATCTTCTTCTGGAAACGAACCACAAAATGTCCGCTATATCCGGCAGGCTCTCCCCAGCCCTGATAGATGCGGTGAACGGGATTGTAACCGCTGATGACGTTGTTCACCGTATCGACCGAGATAAATCCCTGCCCTTCATCGCTGTTCGGATTGACAACCAAATAGGCTTTACCGCTTTTCTGATAGGTGAAACGGAAAATGGACGAGCGCGAACGTGCCGTCATCTCTGCTGTCAGAGCCTCATCGGGCAAGGAAACGGCATAATAGGCAGGAGTGGCCTGCTCGGTCTGGTGCGAGAAACGGGTTACACGTGCTTCGGGCATGCACCGCAAACGGCTAAAAAGTGACATCAGCGTCATGGAGCCATAGTCCTGCGTGCATCCGCCGACAATCCAATGCGAATTGCGGAAACCCTGCAACAGGCTGTCGGCATAATAGTAAGGAGCTACGCATTTTTTTTCTGTATCACGTGTCTGGGGAGTCCAGAAATTCATTCCGTTGGGTTCGAGCACTGCGGGCAACGTCTGTCCGTATTCCTCGGTGTTCTTTCCAAACAGCCCGGCCGTATGCGTCACACTGGGAGCCGTACCAATACGCGTATCAACATATGGCAGACGTTTTTCCTCCGCACTTTTCTCCGAACAAGCTGCACAAAAGCCTGCAACGGAAAAAATACACAAGACACTATATAAACGGATTCCTGTCATAACACTTTGCTCTTTCTTTTCAATTCTTTCGATCGAGAATATTCTACGATCTGCTTATAACTTGATATATATTTTCTTTTTGTACAGCCAATATCCGCATCCTCCCATTACCAGCGCGAAGAGCAACGAATAACATGCCGAAGCCAGATAAGGATCGGAAATGCACGAGTGAATGACTCCGTAAACGACAGGCTTGCTTCCCGTAGCACTTATCACAATAGCTACCACTTCGCTCAGCACATACAGGAACAACGGATTGACTCCGAATACTTCGAAGAAGCGACACCAGTCTTTCTTTCCTTTCAGATCAATGAAGTAGGTCAGTGTAGCCTGAAGCATGGCTGCAAGTCCACAAGTGACCAGTACAAAAGTAGGCGACCAGATACGCTTGTTCAGCGGGAAAGCTTCTGTCAGCAAGAAGCCTACAGCCATCAGCAGAAAGCCTGTAACCGCCAGTTTCAGGATTCTTGTTTCCAATGAAATGCCTTTCTTCAGCATCAGTGCTCCACAGCAGAAGCCTATCAGTGTGTGAGCAATGGCAGACAAGGTACTGACTAACCCTTCAGGGTCAATCGGGCTCTTCCGGTAAAGGTGCTCTGTCCCTAAAATACCACGATCGGCAACACACAGAATATTGGTCTCGTCACACGCATATCCATTGCCCATACAGAGCAAAACAGCATAGCCCACCAACAATATGCCTGCAATCCATGCCAAACGTTTATGATTGACATACAATGCCAGAAGTGAAGCTACACAATAGCACAAAGCAATGCGGGGCAGCACTCCAGTCAACCGTAAATGGGCAAAGGGAAAGATATCGCCTTCACAAACAAAATCGAACCAACCGATGGCCCATCCGATAAGCAGAATGAGCACGGTACGCTTCAGTATCTTCCGGATGACCGGTGCTGAAGGCTGAAAATCGAACTTGCGAAGCGCAATGTATGTGGATATTCCCATAATGAACAGAAAGAAGGGAAATACGAGGTCGCAAGGAGTCAGGCCATTCCATGCAGAATGGCGCAACGATTCGTAAGACTGACTGCCTCCGGCATTGTTGACTACGATCATACCGAACACCGTCAGTCCCCGCAATACATCCAACGACAAGAGCCTTTTCTTTTCCATCATTCAAATACTTTGGCAAACACTTCTTTAGCTACATCAATGCAATCGCCTTCGGGTGCTGACGTATATGGATTCGAAGCCAGCGTCCAAGGCTCTTCCATAGCATAAAAGTCGAGAGTTACGGCTGGTTTTCCGTCCAGTTCGTCCTGCAAGGTTTTCCAATAGGCTTCCCAGCGTTTATAATAGAAATCGCGTAAAATACCGTTCCATTCTTTGTGGGCATAGTCGCGCAGACCGCCTTCGTCGGCACAGACACGATTGCCCCACGTGGTAATTTGCACACGGGCATTCCATTCATAGAGTTTCTTTTCTTCAGGAGTATTGCCCAATTTGCGTGCCTGCTCTATCCAGCGTCCGACACGGAACTCGCTCCGTGTACCCAACAGACGATCCTGCAACAAGAGCATATCGAGGAACTTGCGGGAATCTGCAGCAAAACTTTTCTTATCGAAACTCTTATAATCGGCTATCGTACGGTTGTAAACGATACGTCCCTTATCGGCAATGGCCTGGCGAACAACATCTACCAGATCGTACTCGAAATTGTTGTTACCACGATAACGGTCGGCTACTTCCAACAACAGGCGGGCAGCCTCTTCCGTCACTGTCGGGTCGTAATAATTGGCCATCTTGGACCAGCTTGACACCTGGAAATTGTTCAGCGAAGGACGGCCGCAGAAAATGGATTCGTGAGGACCTTGCTGATTGTTACCGAAAGGACAGTTATAAATGGTATTGGCCAGCAGGGTCCATGCCTGTTCGATCTTCTCGTCGCGTACCCCGTAACGGGCAAACAGATAGTCCTTCAGCCATGCTTCTTTGGTGAATTTCTCCGGACGCCAGGGTAACTCGCACATCAGTTCGAACATCATCGGATTGTTCTCGCTTCCCTCCATTGTCAGACCGATACCCTTCAGATGGGCTGCCAACGGATTGTTTTTAGTCAGATAGAAATTATTGAGTAACTGATCCATACGCCCGTGCAAACCTACATTTCCACCGAAATTCAGCAACATGCAGAAGATCCAGTCGTGCTGTTCGTATCCCTTGTCGCGTTTCCAGATAGAAGGTATTCCCCACATGGGACGGCACTCACTGAAGAGGTCCAGAATAAGCAGATCACCATTCTTCAGATTTTTCATCATTTCCGGACGCGGATTCTCGGTCCACCCCTGTACAACCCATACAGCTTTCGGATTGACTTTCTTCATGGCATTCATAATGGCTTTTCCTGCCGCATCGAAATCGACTGAAGCTGCATTCTCAGCTTCGTGGAAAGGATCCATAGAGTAGAAATCGGCTTTTCCGAACAAACGTTCCTGTTCGCTGTAATACAGATCGGCAATCTCGGCAAACCGTTCATCGGTAGGTTGCAGGAAAGCCGGACGGGTAAATCCGTTCCACAGATCGGACTTTGTCACATTCAGTCCCAACTTCACATCGGCATCGTGTGGCACCATGCCCGAATAACCGGGAAAGACAGGACGAATGCCGTACTCGCGCATCCGTTTCAGAATTCTTTTCTGCAAAGCTTCCTGCTGCACATACCAGGAGTCGGGATTCGGGCCACCCCAGCCTTCGAGGTTGTTCATTGCCCACCAGGCCAGAAAAGCAGGTCCGGCGATGAAGCGGTTCACTTCTTCCTTCGTGTAACCAAGTTTCTGAAGCATATTAAACCAGATACATTCCTGTCCTACTGCAGCCAAAGGCATGTTGATACCATGCAAGGCCATCCAGTCAATCTCCTTTTCCCAGCGTTCCCAATCCCAGAAAGCCATTGTATAGGAATAAGTACAATAATTAAAGTCGTAACGAAGAGACAAATCCGTTTCGTGGCGTTCTTTCTGTCCGACAGGCGGCAGTACATCGGGCAACTTAGCAGTCATGCCATTCCATGACAACTGGATGCCTGCATAGTACTTCAGATACCAGTTTATACCTGTAGCTATATTCACATAGTTATTACCACGCACCACTACTTTATTGCCACGTTGATCCAGTTCGAAAAAATCTTTCTCTCCCTTTTTCAACTCGATGGCAAACTTGCGTGAAGCACCCTTATCTATTCTTTCCAACAAACCACTAATGGGGTTGCCAGCCAGACAGAATGTATACACTGATAAAAATAAAAGGACGAAAACTGTTCTGATTTTCATGATAGTACTTAAGATTGATATTCTTTTCAGCAAAAATAAGTACTTTCGCCAATGGAATGGAGGAAAATAGAAAAGTTTAGGCAGAATATAGTAAAGTTCAATCCGACAAAGGCTATTTCTTCAGTAAGCTACTAGGCAAATAACCAAAGAATTCCTTAAAACACTTCGTAAAATACTTGGGGTCGTTGAAGCCCACAGCATAAGCAATTTCGGAAACATTGAAATCGCCCGTACTTTCCTGAATCATTTTCTGTGCTATGTTCAGACGGTAACCTTTCATAAACTGACCGATAGGTTGTCCCGTCAGTGCCTGCATTTTTTTGTTGACCATCGTTTTACTGTACCCCATGTCACGTACAAAGTTGTCGAGCACATATTCCGAATCGCCATAGTTTTTCTGCATCAGCTCCAATGCCCGCGCAATGAAGACCTGATCCCGGGATTCTTCCTTCATGGGAAGGTCGTCCACATTGCTGCTGGCCGAAAACATCTTTTTATATTTCTGACGCAAATTCAAGATATTGCGAATACGCAGTAACAACATATCGGCATCGAAAGGCTTGCATAAATACTCGTCTACCCCAATCTTATAACTTTCTTTTTCCTGAGCTTCCGAACGAATGGCAGTCAGCATCAGGAAGGGAATGTGCGAAGTTGCCAGATTTTCCTTTATACGACGCGACAGTTCCAAACCATCCATCACCGGCATCATCAGGTCACTGACAATCAGATCGACGTTATGATGCTGTATGGTTTCAAGAGCTTCCTGCCCGTTTTCTGCTTCGAGCAGGCAATACTCTCTTTCGAGCAACGTACGGATATAGGAACGCATGTCCTTGTTATCTTCTACAATCAGAATAGTTGCTTTCTTCTGACCTCCCGTTAAGTTTTCCCCATCCAGAATCTTTGTTTCTTCCAATACCTTTTTATCATCAACCAATTCTAGTTCTTCGCTTGGAACAAAAGGCATCAAGATGCGGAAAGAAGCTCCCTTACTATGATTATTGCGTGCATGGATAGTACCTTCATGCAATTCTACGATTTTCCGACACAAAAACAATCCGATACCCGTACCGCTTTGCCCGTACACCGGATACTTGACACTTTTCTTCGACTGAAAGAAACGGTCGAAGATCTTTTCCATATCTTCCTCAACAATACCATGCCCCGTATCGCAAACATCAATATAAAGCATTGGGGTACCATCCTTTCCACGTACAGACGCAACAAATACGTCAATGCGCCCCCGATCGGGCGTAAACTTAATGGCATTCGAAATGAGATTCACCAACGCTTTACGCATGTAAGCGGCATCAAGCAACACCCACGGAGTACTGACTCGTGAGAAAAAGCGGATCTCAATCTGCCGCTCTTTGGCAAATACCTTAAAAGGCAATAATAACTCGGACAGAAGAGCAACAAACTGACAAGGCTTCCTGTCCAATGTAACTTTGTCCATATCCAGTTTCCTGAAGTCCATCAGTTCGTTGACCAACGAAAGCAAATAACTGGAATTGCGCTCAGCAATCTGCAAGTCTGCTTTCACATGTTCGTCGGTTACTTCTTTCAACGCATGCTCAATCGGTCCGTGAATCAACGTAACGGGAGTACGGAATTCATGGGTAATATTGGTAAAAAAGGCAATTTTCTCTTCTGTTACATCTTTCACATGTTGTGCCATCTCCTCCAGCTGTCTGTTCTGAACAGCTAATTTCTGAGTACGCTCCTCAACCTTCTGTTCCAGTTCAATCCGTTGTTCGCGGAAGCGGCGTGTCTTACGTCGATAAAACCACCAGGCACCCAACACTGCCAGAATCAGAATCGAAAGGTAGAACCATACTGTCTTATAGAAATAAGGTATAATACGCACCTGCACTTCCCGAACATATTCAGACCAATGTCCGTACTCATCGGTAGCACGCACCTGCAATATATAATTTCCGGCAGGCAAAGCTGTATATCTGACCATACAATCTCCCGGCAATGTTTCATTCCATTCTTTTTCATAGCCTTTCAAACGATAAGCAAAACGAATCCGCCGGTTATTGCCATAATTGCATGTTGTCAATCCAATTGAAAAACGACTTTCACTTTCGTGCAAAGTAATTTTAGAAGCTTTCGTAACAGGCTCTTCCAAATAATTGCCGTCCAACGGATAAACCACATTTCCGGCCACAGTCAACGATGATAAACGCACTTCGGGAATGCCTGATGGTAACAGTTCATTTTCGGAATGAATAATAAGCAGTCCGCTGGTTGTTGCCAGATATAACAAATCGTTTCGCGACGAATAATAGATACCATTCCAATAGAACTGTGCAGTTGGCAAACCGTCGGACTGTGTATAGCTGATAAAAGTCATCGAATATGGATTGACTTTTGTCAGGCCCTCATATGTTACAATCCATAAGTTGCCTTGTCCGTCTTCAGTCATCCCTAATACTGTATTGTTGGGAAGTCCGTGCTGCGTTGTATAATTTTTAAAACTGAAACGTCCATTTTTGTCATCTGACAACTTATAAAGTCCGCTACCATTCCCTCCCAACCAGATATTGCCTTCATGGTCCTCCAGAATACTATTTATCTTTTCAATCTTTCCCGATTCGGGATCATCCAACTTATAACGCAGGTATGCATAATCGAAGCGTTTACGCGATTTGGCAAACGAAAACAGATCTATAATAAACACTCCCTGTGAAGAACCAACCCACAAACGTTTTTTCTTGTCTATCAGAAGTGCGTGAATTGATTCGAATTCGTTTGTAACCCTATCCAACAACACTCTACTAAAAGAATTTGTTTCACGATCATAAAACAATACTCCACGAGTGGAACCAAACCAGATTCCCCGATTGATGGTATCCTCGCAAGCACTACTGATAAAATCGCCTTTCAACGTAGAAAATTCCTCACGGGTATATCGCTTGAATTTCCTTTCATCCGGTTTGTTCAGATCGAGGTCGTTGATACCAACTCCCCACGTATAAATCCACAAATGATTGTCTGCGGTTGTAAACAGACCGTTAATTGTATTATTACTGATCGAGGTCATATCACCCGGAGAGAACAAATATCGTTTATACGAATTGGTTGCCGGATTCCATTCTACCAATCCTCTCTCTACCAGACCAATCCATAAATTACCCGAAGCATCCTCGGCTATGGCATTAGCCGCCGCATGTTCACCTTCTTTGCCCAATAAAGGGCATGCCCACATTTCTGTCTGCAATCGTTTGGGTGAAAGCAGGTTAATACCACCATTCTCTGTACCTAACCAAATGGTTTCTCCAGAAGTAAATATACAATTGATGCCATTACAGTTAATGCCAGATCCATTTTGAGTATTACCTTGACGAATGAAAGAGAAAGTATCTGTATCACGATGGTATACATTCAATCCGTTCAGTGTGGAAACAATCAGATATCCCAATTCTGTCAGTTTGATATCCGTGATATAAGCCTGACTCAACATACCGGGACGGTGAGTAGAATAACGGTATCTCTTCAGACTTTTGGTAGAATGATTGTATTTGAACAGTCCGCGATTGGAGCCAATCCAAAGAAAGTCCCCATCCATCAGTAAACAGGATATGCGCCAGTCTTCACTGAAAGGTACCAGTTCATCGGACAAAGGAACTGCCTTTAAAAGATGGTTACCTGCCTTTTCTATTATACAAATCTCATTGTCAATGCCAGCACAGACAAAATCCCCCATATCCACCACAGCATGAACTGGGGAAGTGGCTTTTGACCTCAGTACATGATATTCACACACTTGCTCGTTAGCATCCAGACGAAGATGCCACAAATCATTGTTACATGCTATCCACAAATCATCTTTCTTGTCTTTGTAAATAGTATGAATAAAGCTATTTTGCAAACGATGAAGGATGGTATCAGAAGGAAAAGGAAGCCGGACGGAAGCGTATGTATTCAAGTCTATCAAATCGAGACCTCCTTCCGTGGCAACCCACAAACGCTTGAATTTGTCTTCACATAGGTGATGTACAAATCCGTTTTTCAAACGAATAGGATGTGTCTGGGAATTATAATTCAGAAACTGATAACCATCATAACGCGCAAGCCCGTTGTAAGTAGCAGCCCAAATATAGCCGTCAGAGTCCTGAATAATGTCTGTCACAACACTATAAGGAAGTCCAAAACGTTCGGTTATGAAATGAAAGTTGTACCGGTTGAAGAAGCGGTTTGATTCGTTGGAATAGGCAGAGCATACCCAACTTAAACAGACTAATACAACCAGCAACTTCAATCGTCTCATAACCAAGCTACTTTTTCAAATCCAACCTTTCAGAAACGGAAATCCCGCTCTCCTTTTACGATCTGTTCCAAATATTCGGAAGCTCGGGTTCGTATGGCTGCATTCGGAACATGCTGCATCTCTTGCCTGATCATCTGCCTACCCAACTCACGGGTTTCTTCCGACGCATAATCCTCCAGATACTCCTGCAAGGTTATCAAGGCATTGGGCAAACAGCAATTGGCTATCTGACCGCTTTTTAGCAGCGACATGAACCGGTCACCCGTACGTCCGGCACGGTAACAGGCCGTACAGAAGCTCGGAATGTAGCCCAGACGAAGCAACCAGTTGACTACTTCGTCCAGCGTCCGGGTATCGCTTACATCAAACTGAGCGGAATTCTCTTCCGGCAATTCGGGCGCAGCATAACCACCCACACTGGTACGCGAACCGCCGCTAATCTGTGAAATACCAATGTCGAGCACTTTCTCGCGTGACTTCTGCGACTCTCGTGTCGAAATAATCATTCCTGTATAAGGCACACTGACGCGAATCACAGCTACAATCTTCTGGAAAGTCTCGTCGGAAATAGCATTCTCGAAGGTGCTGGCATCAATGTCGTCGGCTGAGCAGATACGGGGAACGCTGATGGTATGAGAACCTACGCCAAACGCTGCTTCCAAGTGTTCGGCATGCATTAGCAAACCTACAAAATCGTAACGATATGTATTCAGTCCGAAAAGCACTCCCAAACCTACATCATCGATACCGGCCTGCATGGCACGGTCCATGGCTTCCGTGTGATAGGCATAATTGCTCTTCGGTCCACGCGGATGAAGTTTCTCATAATTTTCCTTATGATAAGTCTCCTGGAAAAGAATATAGGTACCGATGCCTGCCTCTTTCAGCTTGCGATAGTTTTCGACAGTTGTAGCGGCAATGTTCACATTCACCCGGCGGATAGCTCCGTTCTTGTGATGAATACTGTAAATGGTCTGTATCGACTCCAGGATATATTCTATCGGATTGTGCAAAGGATCTTCGCCGGCTTCGAGTGCCAGACGCTTGTGCCCCATGTCTTGCAAGGCTATCACTTCGCGGCGTATTTCTTCCTGCGTGAGTTTCTTGCGGGCAATAGTCTTGTTCTTTACATGATAAGGACAATAAACACAGCTGTTGACACAATAATTGGAAAGGTAGAGCGGGGCAAACATCACAATACGGTTGCCGTAGAAACGCTGCTTGATTTCCTTGGCCAGACGGAAAAGTTCTTCCGTCAGATCCGGCTGGTCGCATTCGAGCAACACTGCCGCTTCGCGATGCGAAAGCCCGCGACACTCGCGTGCCTTCTCTATCAGCGAACTGATCAGTACACGGTCGTCCTTATGCTGACGGGCGTACTCCAGTGTATCAAGTATTTCTTCGTGATTGATAAACTCTGTCGCTATAGACGATTGGGGATTATAAGCCATTATCTTGATCCTTTCTTATCTTATTCTTTATTAAACATAGTCTCCTCTTCCATAATCGATGCGGTAGCCGATGCGATCCAATTCTTTCTGAAGAGCTTGCAAACCTTCTGCCGACTCGGCTCCCAAAGCAGCCTTATCGTTGTAAAGTTCGTACTTTTGCCGCACAGACAGCGGAGACAGATTGGGCATCACGACATTGGCTCCTGCCAATATGCCACGGTTCCGCCCTTCGGGCAACAAAGTTGCCAGAGCGGTAGTAGCCGGAATCAGTGCACGTGGATGCATCAACCGCAGAATGGACAACAGGCGCAGCGTCAGTTCTACACTTCCAGCCTTCTCAAGGGCAAAAGGAGTAGCATGATGAGGAATGAAAGGCCCGATACCAATCATCTGCGGAGCCAGTTCGCGAATGAAAAGCAAATCGGCTACAATGTCATCAACTGTCTGCCCAGGGCTTCCTACCATGATGCCTGTCCCTGTCTGATAACCAATATCTTTCAGGTCGTGCAGACAGCGCAACCGGTTGTCGCGGGACATTTCAGCGGGATGCAGCTGACAGTAATGGGCAGCATTATACGTCTCGTGCCTGAGCAGATAGCGATTGGCACCTGCCCGGAAGAAGCGCTCGTATGCCTCGCGCGGCTTCTCACCCAGCGAAAGCGTGATGGCGCAGTCGGGATAAAGGGCACGGATAGCCGAAACAACATCCACAACGAAATCATCCGTTTGCCGCGGGTCTTCTCCACCCTGCAACACAAAGGTACGAAATCCCAGTGAATAACCATGACGACAACACTCTAAAATATCGTCCTTCCCCAGCCGATAGCGCACCACTTCAGGATTGCCTTTCCGGATGCCACAATAATAGCAGTTATTACGACAGTAATTGCTGACTTCAATCAGTCCCCGTACGTAAACCGATGTACCGAAACGGCTTTGTGCTACCCGACGGGCACACTCCTGCAGATATGCGGAAGCATCGCCGTCCGGCATCACCAACAAACTGCGTAAAGCTTCAGAGGACAGTGCCTCACCGCCCTCCAGACGCTCTACGTATTCCTTCAGCCGATTCTGTGAAGTCATCGTATCATTCTCCGTCTCTGTTTTCGTATGACTCGCGACGCTTCAGCAGTTCCTGATTGAGCTGGCGGCGTCCGGCCATAAAGTCGTTGTGGGCACTCGGACCCGAAATACAGCCACCCTCGCAAGCCATCACTTCGATGAAACGTCCCTGCACCTTGCCTGTCTTGGCAGCAGCACGCAGCAATCCGATGTTCTTCTTGTTCAGGTCGGCTACCTGTATCATAGGAATACCTTCGGCATCCTTGCCTAAATAAGCTTTAATAGCTCCTGCTACACCTCCTGCCTGTGCGAAACCGTGTGCCTCGCGTACAGAAGTATAGCTTACGGCGTATGCCGGAGTCTGCTTCAGGTCAATGTGGAATCCTTCGAATACGGAAGCGATTTCCTCGAATGTCATTACGTAGTCTACGCACTCATCGCGACGTGCCTCCTTGCGTTTGGCCACACACGGGCCGATAAACACAACTTTTGCCTCGGGATAACGCTGCTTGGCGATACGGGCAGCATAGTACATGGGCGAACCGGTAGTAGAAACATATTTCTTCAGCTCGGGCACATGCTTTTCGACCATTTCTATATATGACGGACAGCAGGACGTTGTCATAAACGCCTGTCCTTCTTCCAATTTTTCTTTCAACTCGGCAGCCTCGTGACTCACAGTATCCATGGCTCCCTGCGCAACTTCAATCACATCGGCAAAGCCTACCTTGCGTAATGCTCCGTACACTTCCTCGATGGTAGAATTGAACTGTCCCAAAACAGACGGAGCCGGAATGGCTACAACCTGTTCGCCTTCGCTGATAGCTTGCAGAATGTCGAACACCTGCGAAACCTCGAATATGGCACCAAAAGGACATGCGTTCAGACATTTACCGCAATAGATACATTTCGATTCGTCGATGTGCTCTACATTGTCCTCGTTCTTGCTGATAGCCTTTACCGGACAAGCTTCTTCGCATGGCACAGGAATATAGACAATAGCATGATAAGGACAGTTCTGGTGACACTTACCGCAACTGATACACGTATCGTGGTCGATCATAGCCTGGCCGTTCTTCTTGAAACGGATGGCATCCTTCGGACAGTTCATGTAGCAACTGCGGGCCACGCATCCCCGGCAAAGGTTGGTCACTTCGTAGTTCACCTGCACACACGAAGAACAAGCCTCATCGATCACACACAGAATATTCTCCTTCAACTCACGACGCTTCTCCAAAGCCTGACGGGCATACTCGGAAAGCGGAGTCAGTTCGTCTTTCTCGTCTGTCATGTCGAAACCCAGCAAGGGGAACATCTTATACTTGTACACAGCACGTTCCTTGTGGATACAGCAACGTCCCAACGGACGCGCACGACGAGGACTCAGTTCGATAGGCAGACGGTCAATTTCCTCGATTAAACGATTCTGATTCCAAAGATCAACAAGTTTCGCCAATAGTTTGTGGCGAACAATCATAACATTATTGGTGAAAGCCATAAATATTGAATGTAGTGAATGAATTAGAATTAGGGGCGCAAAGATAAGAATTATAGGTTTTTTAACCAAATTTCATAGTAGATTTGTGCATCGCTATCTGCATACAAACCTGACGGGTGAATCATACTTGCATGAGGCGTGAGCCACACTTGTGTTGCTCGCGAGCCATGCAAGTGTTGCTCACGAGCCGTGCAAGTGTCGCTCGCGAGCAACACAAGTGTCTCTCAACGGCTATAAAAGTATACTGTATTACAGCTACTTATAAAAACGAAAATATCCTGCCGAGAACAGTCTGATTACTGCCCCGACAGGATATTCTTATTTTATCCGTCGTTCTTCAGAGAAACAATCTTATTTGCGGAAAGGCGGACGTACCACTACAGCCTTCAGCTTCCGGCCACGCATGTCGATACAGATCTCCGTACCCGGCTTGCTGTATTCCGGCTTCACATAACCCATACCGATACCGATCTTGCGGGTTGGCGACATAGTGCCCGAAGTAACCGTACCGATTTCCTCGCCTTCGGCACTGAACAGGCCATAACCATGACGGGGAATACCACGGTCTACCATCTCGAATCCTACCAGCTTGCGCACTGTACCTTCCTGCTTCTGGCGCTCCAGCATGGCACGGTTGATGAAGTTCTTTCCGTCGACAAACTTCGTTATCCAACCCAAACCTGCCTCAATAGGCGAAGTCGTGTCATCCAAGTCATTGCCATACAGACAGAATCCCATTTCCAGACGCAGTGTATCGCGTGCACCCAGACCGATGGGTTTGATTCCGAATTCGGCTCCTGCCTCGAAAACTGCATCCCAGATCTTCATGGCATCCTCCGGATAGAAATACAACTCGAAACCACCTGCACCCGTATAACCGGTATTGGAAATAATGACATCCTTCACACCGGCAAACTCACCGTGAGTGAAATGATAATAAGGTATGGCCGAAAGGTCGATCGAAGTCAGTTTCTGCAAAGCAAGAATGGCCTTCGGACCCTGTACAGCCAACTGAGCCATGCGGTCGGAAGCGTTCTCCAACTCAGCTCCTTCGGTATTATGGCTTACACACCAGTTCCAGTCTTTTTCGATGTTGGAAGCATTTACTACCAACAGATACTTCTCGGGTTCGTACTGGTAGACAAGCAAGTCGTCGACAATACCACCATCCTCATTGGGGAAGCAACTGTATTGCACTTTACCCGGGGCATCGGCCGTAACGGGAGTCAAGGCAGCTACGTTGTTCGACGTTATTTTCTGCAAGAAAGCAAGTGCTTGAGGGCCTTTCACCCAAAATTCTCCCATGTGGGAAACATCGAATACGCCTACACCCTGGCAGACAGTAAGATGTTCGTCAATAATGCCAGAGTATTCTATCGGCATGTTGTATCCCGCAAACTCGTGCATCTTGGCACCCAGCGAGATATGCTTTTCGGTAAATGGAGTTGTTTTCATGATATTCTTAAAAAGTTTAGTGTCAGATTCTTATTTTGCCACGATTTCCGCAATTTTCACGATGACATTCATTGCCTTCTCCATGCTTTGGATAGGAACGAACTCGAAACGTCCGTGGAAGTTCAGTCCGCCGGCGAAGATATTCGGGCAAGGCAATCCCTTGAACGAAAGCTGTGCTCCGTCCGTACCACCACGGATGGCTTTCACGTGAGGTTCTACCCCTGCAGCCTTCATTGCCTCGAAAGCAATATCGATGACGTGCATCACAGGCTCAATCTTCTCGCGCATGTTGTAATATTGGTCATGCAATTCCAAAGCTGCAGTTCCCTCACCGTATTCGGCATTGATAAATGCAGTCAGACGTTCCATGCGCTGCTTGCGCTGCTCGAAACGGACACGGTCGTGGTCGCGGATGATGTAAGACACGGTAGTCTGCTCTACTTCGCCGTTCATACCAATCAGATGGTAGAATCCTTCATATCCCTCGGTATGTTCGGGCGTTTCGTTTTCGGGAAGCAAAGAAATGAAACGGTTGGCCACATGAAGCGAGTTCAGCATCTTGTTCTTGGCATAACCCGGATGTACATTACGTCCTTTAAAAACTATTTTGGCCGAAGCAGCGTTGAAGTTCTCGAACTCCAGCTCGCCCACTTCACCTCCGTCCATCGTATAAGCCCAGTCGCAACCGAACTTCTCTACATCGAACTTATGAGCTCCCAATCCGATCTCCTCGTCAGGATTGAACCCGATACGTATCTTACCATGCTTGATTTCGGGATGCTGCTGCAAATAGACAACAGCCGAAACAATCTCGGCAATACCAGCCTTATCATCGGCACCCAGCAGCGTTTTGCCATCGGTCACAATCAGGTCTTCTCCCTTGTGATCGAGCAGTTCGGGAAAGCGCGAAGGAGAAAGCACAATGTTTTCTTCGGTACAAAGCACGATGTCCGTTCCGTCATAATTGGTCACCGTACGCGGCTTCACGTCTTTTCCACTCATGTCGGGGCTGGTGTCCATGTGGGCAATGAAGCCTACCACAGGCAACTCCTTGTCGACATTGGCCGGCAGCGTAGCAAACAGATAGCCGTTCTCGTCCAATGAGATTTCTTCCAACCCTAAAGATTCCAGTTCACTCTTCAAATACTCGGCAAACGTCATCTGCCCCGGAGTACTTGGTGTAAGTCCCGTCTCCTCACTTGACTGGGTATCGAAACTTACATACTTTAAAAAACGCTCTACTAAAGACATATGATTAACGGATAATATTAGTTTGTAAGTTCTTGAGTTTATGAGTTGAATTATAACTATTAACTTGCCAACTTAAAAACTCAAGAACTTAACCATGAATAATGCTACATTTAGAAACAGCTGCTCCCATCAAAACAGTGTGTACACAGCTTACATTTGGGCAAACCAATAGATTCGACCAGTGTTTCCAGCGTATTGAACTTCAATGAAGTCAGCCCAAAACGTTCGCGGATAATCTCGACCATCTTTTCGTATTCAGGCGAACCGGTAGTGGCGTACTTATCGAGGTTCTTGTTCTCATCGCCTTCCAGCTCCTTAATAATACGACGTGTAATCAATTCCAACGGGCTCTTGGAAGCCGTGAATCCGACAAACGGGCAAGCATAAATCAGCGGCGGACAAGCAATACGAATATGCACCTCTTTCGCACCACAATCATACAGAATCTTTACATTGTCGCGCAACTGGGTACCACGAACAATCGAATCGTCACAGAACAACAAACGTTTTCCCTGCAACATGGCACGGTTGGGTATCAGTTTCATCTTAGCCACCAGATTACGCATTTCCTGCTTACTGGGAGTAAAGCTGCGCGGCCACGTCGGTGTATACTTGGATATAGCACGATGATAAGGTACTCCCTTACCTTCGGCATATCCCAAAGCCATACCTACACCCGAATCGGGAATACCGCAGGCACAATCCACCTCGGATGTATCGGTCTGTCCCATCTTCAATCCGCTGGTAAAACGTGCTTCTTCTACATTAATACCTTCGTAGCAGGAAGTAGGGAAGCCGTAATATACCCACAAGAAAGAACAAATCTGCATTTTATCTTCAGGCTTACGCAACTGTTCCACACCATCGGCACGAAGACGGACAATCTCTCCCGGTCCTAAATAACGGTCAATCTCATAATCCAGATTGGGGAAACTGCTTGACTCACTGGTCGCTGCATAAGCTCCTTCTTTTCGTCCTATAACGATAGGGGTACGTCCCCATTTGTCACGGGCAGCAATAATGCCATCTTCGGTAAGCAACAGCATAGAGCATGACCCTTTAATACGCTTGTAAACATTCTCAATGCCTTCCACAAAGTTCCGGCCTTGAATGATCAGCAAAGCCACAAGTTCAGTCTGATTGGTCTGCCCCGAACTCAACTCGGCAAAATGCATATTATGGCTTAGCAGTTCAGCTTCCAGTTCGGCCAAATTGGCAATCTTAGCTACCGTAACAATGGCAAAACGTCCCAAATGGGAATTCAATATGATGGGCTGCGGATCGGTATCGCTAATAATTCCAATACCTGAATTTCCTTTAAACTTGTCCAGTTCGTCTTCAAACTTCGTCCGGAAATAAGTACTCTCCAGATTGTGAATAGAGCGTGCAAATGTTTTCTGTTCCGAATCAAACGTAGCCATACCGCCACGCTTTGTGCCAAGATGCGAATTGTAATCGGTTCCGTAAAACAAATCAGCCACACAACTTGCCTTGGCAACTGTCCCAAAAAATCCTCCCATAAATTCTCTTTATTTTTATTGTTTCACTATTTTATAATTCTCCAATCCCGTCTGCAGGAATTCTACGTACTTAGGTATATCCTCATCGTAAGAGTACGATTTGTTCAACGGCTTACCTTCGTTGTCAATCAGCACATAGAATGGCTGGGCATTGGCACCGAACTTCACACGTTGCAGATAGCTCCACTTATCACCCACCGTACGCAATGTACGTTCCGTACCGTTCTCGACAATCTTTTGCGGCTGAGGAAGCGGAGTCTTATCGTCTACATATAATGTGATAAGTACATAGTCGTTACGGATAATATCACTGACTTTCTGGTCGGTCCATACAGCCAGCTCCATCTTACGGCAGTTGACACATCCATAACCGGTAAAGTCAAGCATGACAGGTTTACCCTGGCGACGTGCATATTCCATACCCAAATCGTAATCCATGAACTGGGCATGTACTTCGTTATTATAAAGATTAAAGTCTTGAGTCTTCATCGGCGGTGCAAAGGCACTGACAGCCTTCAGCGGAGCACCCCACAAACCGGGAACCATATAAACCGCAAATGCCAGTGAAGCCAGAGCCATAAAGAAACGGGGCACACTGACTTTGGTATCGTCGTCATCGTGCGGGAATTTGATCTTTCCCAACAGATAGAAACCCAATAAAGCAAAAAGAACAATCCACAAAGCCAGGAAAGTTTCACGATCCAAAATGCGCCATCCGTATGCCAAATCGGCTACAGAAAGGAATTTCAGCGCAAAAGCCAGTTCGAGGAAACCCAACGTCACTTTAATGACGTTCATCCAGCCACCCGATTTAGGCATCGACTTCAGCCATGACGGGAACAGGGCAAACAGCGTAAACGGCAATGCCAATGCAATGGCAAAGCCCAACATACCGATAGCAGGAGCTATTACACTGCCTGTCGTAGATACCTGTACCAGCAAAAATCCGATGATAGGACCCGTACACGAGAAAGATACCAGCGATAAGGTGAAAGCCATCAGGAAAATACTCAGCAATCCTGTAGTCTTTTCAGCTTTACTGTCGACAGCATTGCTCCATTTGGAAGGAAGCGTAATTTCAAACGCTCCGAAGAAAGAAGCAGCAAACACAACCAGCATCAGACAGAAGAATATGTTGAATATTGCATTTGTAGAAAGAGCATTCAACGCATTGGCCCCGAAAATACCGGTAATGATCAGTCCTAACGCTACATATATCACTACGATGGAAGCACCATACGTCCATGCATCACGAATACCCTTCTTCTTATCTTTGCTACGTTTCAGGAAGAAACTTACCGTCATGGGAATGATAGGCCATACACAAGGAGTGAACAAAGCAAGCAATCCTCCTACGAAACCCGTAATAAATATGTATACCCACGACATATCTTCCTGAGCAGAAGATGTTTCGCCCATTGCCTTCAATTCATCAATCACCGGCTTCCAAAGATCTACAGTACCCTCTGTCACCTTTTCAACAGGATCAACTGGAACTGCTTCTTCCGTTACGAGTTCCTCAGTGACCTGTGCCTGTTCCGTTGCAGCTGTATCCGTTTTCTCGGCAACGGAAGCTTTTCCGGCAGCCTTTCCAGAAAAATTAAAAGGCACTTGCGTAGGCGGAAGACAATTCTCGTCGTTGCAAGCACCATACTCCAGGAAACCTTCTATCTGATAGTTACCTCCGGTCAGCTTCAATTTCTGTACAAACTGAGCTGTATGCTCAAAATAACGCACTTTCATCTCGAACATCTGGTCATAAGCAGATACTTCCTTACCTACAGGTTTCAGTTTACCAACCAATGATGCCCCGGATAGTTTCTCGGTGTTGAATGTGGCAGAAATGGGGCCACCGTCACCTAACTCGGTAGAATACACATGCCAGCCGTTGTCGATAGTGGCCGAAAAAACAATCTCAACCTCATCGGCCGAAACATTCTTTAATTCAGTCTTAAACTTTACCGGTTCCTGAATCTGCGCCTGGGTCATCACGGCTAGAAGCAGCAGCAGAACCGAAAACAAACTTTTCTTCATCAGTTATTTCAATAATTACAAGGGTTTATCCAATTTCATAATCAACACAAGCACGGCTTTCCTTGACATGGGCAATCAACTTGCCAGCAGCCACATGATCGGGGTGCGAAGCATAATACCTCACGTCGTCCAATGTATCGAACTCACTGTACAAAGCTATGTTCCACTCTTCCGAAGGGTTCATATTCAATCCAACTTCAATCTTCCGAATCACCGATATTTTGGCAGGAAGTGCTTCGATAGCCTTTTTAAAATTGTTCATTGCCTCTAACTTTTCGGCAGTCGGAGCCTCCTTTTTCAACTTAAATAATACTATGTGCTTGACCATAACTTTGTTATTTTAATGTTTTTACGTATATTTGTCAGCCGAAGCAGTTGTTTTCAGCAACTGCAAAAATACTTGTTTTGTTTCAAATATACATGTAAACGGATGTTAATAATAGGAATTGCAGGCGGAACCGGGTCAGGAAAGACCACCGTCGTACGTAAAATCATCGAGAGTCTGCCAGCCGGCGAAGTTGTTCTACTTCCTCAGGACTCATATTATAAGGACAGTAGTCATGTACCCGTCGAAGAACGACAGAATATCAACTTCGACCATCCCGACGCTTTCGATTGGGCACTACTTTCCAAGCACGTAGCCCTGCTGCGCGAAGGAAAAAGCATCGAACAGCCCACTTATTCTTACCTGACCTGTACACGCCAACCGGAAACCATCCACATTGAACCACGCCACGTCATCATCATCGAAGGTATTCTGGCTCTATGCGACAAGAAATTGCGCAATATGATGGACTTAAAGATTTTCGTAGATGCCGACCCCGATGAACGGCTCATCCGCGTCATCCAGCGCGATGTCGTAGAAAGAGGACGTACAGCCGAAGCTGTCATGGAACGCTATACACGTGTTCTGAAACCTATGCACCAACAGTTTATCGAACCTTGCAAGCGCTATGCCGACCTCATTGTGCCTGAAGGAGGAAGCAATCAAGTAGCCATCGACATTCTGACGATGTACATCAAAAAACACTTGAATCACTAATCTGTAACAAGAAAAAAGATGGGGAAACGACACCTGCTATTTCCGACTGGCTTGTGCCTGTCGCTCCTGATATTTATATTATTCGGAAGTTGCCGTGGGAAACAAGGTTCGTCCGAAGCCGAAGCAGGCTTTGACGAACTACAACAGATCAAAGATAGTGGCGAACTGGTAGTACTCACACTATACAGTTCGACCTCTTACTTCAACTACCGCGGACAAGAAATGGGCTTCCAATATGAATTGGGCGAACAGTTTGCCAAAAGTCTGGGTGTCAAACTAAAAGTGAAAGTAGCCAGAAATGTGCACGACCTCATCCACAAATTACTGGCAGGCGAAGGCGACCTGATAGCCTACAACCTGCCTATCACCAAAGAATGGAAAGACAGTGTGACCTATTGCGGTGAAGAAATCATCACCCATCAGGTCGTTGTTCAGCGTAATAACGGGAAAGAACGTCCGTTGAAAGATGTTACGGAACTGATAGGTAAAGACATATACGTCAAACCCGGCAAACATTACGAGCGTTTGGTCAATTTGGATAAAGAACTGGGCGGAGGTATACATATCCACAAGGTAAGCAGCGACAGCATTACAATGGAAGATCTTATCACTCAGGTTTCACAAGGCAAAATCTCCTATACGATTGCCGACAACGACGTAGCACGCCTCAACCGAACCTATTACCCCAATCTGAATATCCAACTCTCTATTAGCTTTGACCAGCGTGCCTCTTGGGCTGTACGGAAAAGCTCTGTGCAACTAGCCGAAGCCGCCAACCGATGGCACAAAGAGAACATGACATCACCAGCCTACACGGTCAGCATGAAGCGATATTTCGAGCACAGCAAATCTGTGCCCCACTCTCCCATCCTGTCGTTACGTGAAGGGAAAATATCCCATTACGATTATCTGTTCAAAAAATATGCACCCCAGATAAACTGGGACTGGCGACTGCTTGCTTCCCTTGCTTACACCGAGTCCAACTTCGACAGTACTGCCGTATCGTGGGCAGGCGCCAAGGGCCTGATGCAGCTGATGCCTGCCACAGCACGCGCCATGGGAGTCCCGCCGGGCAAAGAACAAAATCCGGAAGAAAGTATCAAAGCCGCAGTAAAATACATCGCGTCCACCGCCCAGAGTTTTGCAGCTGTTCCCGAAGAAGAACAAACCAAATTTGTACTTGCAGCTTATAACTCCGGTATCGGACACGTACTCGACGCGATGGCTTTGGCCGAAAAATACGGAAAGAACAAATACATTTGGCAAAACAATGTAGAAAACTACATCTTACTGAAAAGCGACGAAGAATACTTTACCGACCCTGTCTGCAAAAACGGCTATTTCCGAGGAATCGAAACGTATAACTTTGTTCGCGAAGTGACCTCACGATACGAACAATACAAAAAGAAAATAAAGTAAAAACGCTTCTTTAAAAAACTCAAATGTTGCCTACCTTCTGATAGATGGTAGACAACATTCGGCATAAAAAAGGTAAGAAAAACCTCAAATACAAATTAATTTTGTTATCGCGCCACAATTAAAAAACGGAATCGCAGCTTAAAACAGTTTCAGCCTGTTGGCACGCGCCTCTTCCAGTGAAACGGTTTTCACCTGCTGCTCTCCACTTTTTTCACGCAACTGGCGGTAAGTTTCGTCCAGCTCGGCCTGCAACTCACGCCTGGCATTTGCATTCATCAAACGGGCAGCCACTGTTGCATTCTGCGAAGCATCTTTCAAATAGATCACCGGAGCATGGTAGACCGGCGCAATCTTCAAAGCGGTATGCAGTTGCGAAGTAGTAGCACCACCAATCATCAGTGGAATATCAAGACCTGCTTTCTCCAGTTCCGCAGCCACATGAGCCATCTCTTCCAAAGAAGGAGTTATCAGACCACTCAGACCAATCATGTCCACTTTCTCTTCAACGGCACGTTGCACAATGACTTCGGCAGATACCATAACCCCAAGGTCTACAATCTCGTAACCGTTACAAGCCATAACTACCGAAACGATATTCTTTCCGATGTCGTGCACATCACCTTTCACCGTAGCAAGCAGCACTTTTCCTGCTGAAGCTGCTCCGGCCTGCTTCTCCGACTCGATAACAGGTTGCAGAATAGCAACAGCCTTCTTCATGGTGCGAGCTGTCTTCACCACCTGAGGCAGAAACATCTTACCAGCTCCAAACAGATCGCCTACATGATTCATACCTGCCATCAGCGGACCTTCAATAATATCTACAGCCTTGGGATATTTCTGCAAGGCTTCTGCTAAGTCTTCTTCCAGATAATCGCCAATTCCTTTAGTCAGAGCATATTTCAACCGCTCTTCTACCGTAGTACCTTCCCTCCACGATTGCTGCGAACGAGTTACAGCCTGCACAACCCCATCTGCAGCAGCTGCTTTAGCTGCATCAGCCTCGGCCTTCAGACGTTCGGCCGTCTCAATCAGCCGCTCGGCAGCATCAGGCCGACGATTCAGCACCACGTCCTCAATACGCTCCAGTATATCGGCCGGAATGTCGGTATAGAGCACAGAAGTAGCCGGATTGACAATACCCATATCCATCCCCTCGCGAATGGCATGATACAGGAACACAGCATGCATCGCCTCGCGGATATAATTGTTTCCCCGAAACGAGAAAGAAAGATTGCTGACTCCACCACTGACGTGGGCGCCAGGTAAATTCTTTCGTATCCATCCTGCTGCACGGATAAAGTCGACCGCATAATTATTATGTTCCTCCATTCCCGTAGCCACAGCCAACACATTAGGATCGAAAATAATGTCGTGCGGATCGAACCCTGCTTTATCAACCAGCAAACGGTAAGCCCGCTCACACACAGCCGTTTTCCGTTCGAACGTATCAGCCTGCCCCTGCTCGTCGAAAGCCATGACTACCACAGCAGCTCCGTAACGACGAATGATACGGGCATGCTCCAGAAACTTCTCTTCACCCTCTTTTAAAGAGATGGAGTTTACAATCGATTTGCCTTGAAGGCACTTTAAACCAGCCAGAATCACTTCCCACTTCGAGGAATCTATCATTACTGGCACACGGGCAATATCAGGTTCGGAAGCAATCAGATTCAGAAAGACCGTCATTTCGTGTGCAGCATCAAGAAGACCGTCGTCCATATTGATGTCGATCACCTGTGCCCCATCTTCCACCTGCCGACGGGCTATGCTGAGGGCTTCCTCATATTTCTTTTCGTTTATCAGTCGCAGAAACTTGCGTGAGCCTGCCACGTTGCAACGCTCGCCCACATTGACGAAATTATTTTCAGGCTTTACTTCGAGCAATTCCAAGCCCGAGAGCCATAAATGCTGCGGACGGCGAGCGGGCACATGAGGCCGCGCGCCGGATGCCAGTTCGGCAAAACGGGCGATATAAGCATCAGTCGTACCGCAACAGCCGCCTACAATATTCACCAGTCCTTCGTCAATGTATTCCTGTATCTCACGGGCCATGTCGTCGGGCGACTGATCGTACTTACCCAAGCTGTTGGGCAGTCCCGCATTGGGATAAGCACTAATATAATAAGGTGCACGTGCAGCAAGCTGCTCCAAAAAAGGTTTCAGCTGACGCGCTCCAAACGAACAGTTCAAACCTACTGAGAATATATTGGCATGCTGCACCGAAGCTAGAAAAGCATCCAGCGTCTGACCGGACAGCGTACGTCCGCCCGTGTCGGAAACAGTGACGGAAAGCATCAGCGGCACGAATATTCCGGTTGCCTCCATCGACTGCCGGGCTGCAAAAAGAGCAGCTTTAGCATTCAGTGTATCGAAAATGGTCTCAATCAGCAAAGCATCCACACCGCTCTCTAACAAAGCTGTCATCTGCTCCGTGTATGCCTCAGCCAGCTCGTCGAACGTCAGCGAACGGAAAGCCGGATTGTTCACATCAGGACTCATCGAGCAAGTCTTGTTGGTAGGCCCTACCGACCCAGCTACGAAACGAGGCTTGTCGGGAGTCAGTGCAGTAAATTCATCAGCCAGTGTACGTGCCAGTTTCACTGCCGCACGATTGATTTCATCAACCAGATGCTGCGTGTGATAATCGGCCATACTGATGCGGGTAGAATTAAAGGTATTGGTTTCGATGATATCGGCACCGGCTGCCAAATATTTACGATGAATATCCAGTATCACATCGGGGCGCGTCAAGCACAACAAGTCATTGTTACCTTTCATCAGCCCGGGAAGATCGGTAAAACGCTCTCCCCGAAAATCTTCCTCTGTTAAGTTGTATTGTTGTATCATGGTGCCCATGGCGCCATCCAGAATCAGGATGCGTCTGTTCACCAACTCTTGCAAAGTCATGGTTCTTAAGTTTTTAAGTTGATGAGTCTTTAAGTTAATAAGTTAATAAGTTAACAAGTTGACAAGTTAACGAGACTACGGGAGCTTGTAAACTGTAGCCTTCCTTACTCGCCAACTGAACTCTATCGTTTAAACATACGCGCCATGTCGCGCTTGTCATCTTTTTCGCGGAGCGATTCACGCTTGTCGTACTGTTTCTTACCTTTAGCCAAAGCTACCACGACTTTGGCCAACCCTTTCTCGTTTATAAACATACGTACAGGAATGATAGTGAAACCAGGATCCTTCGAACCACGTTGCAACTTGTCCAATTCCTTACGATTGAGCAACAGTTTCCGCTCCCTGCGTGCCGAATGGTTGTTGTACGAGCCATAAAAATACTCGGCTATATGCATGTTCTTTACCCACAGTTCGCCGTTAGAGAAGTAACAGAAAGTATCCACCAAGCTGGCCTTTCCCAGCCGGATTGACTTTATCTCAGTGCCCGTCAGCACGATACCTGCCGTATAGGTATCTATCAGCTCGTAGTCGAACGTAGCACGTTTGTTCTTGATATTTACAGGAGCTTGTTTCATTTTCAACAATGAATAATGAGAGATGATGAATAATAACAGATCAGTTCAGCAACAATGTCAGCTTGTTGAACAATAACTGAATGACTGCCGGACAAACAATCAGCAGTATCGACGAAATCACCGTGAAACGCAGACGATCTTTCTCTTCTACTTCCATCAGGCTGCGACTGCCTTCCCACACCACATACACAATGTAGAACTGCAATAACATAGCGATGATATTGAAGTCGGGCAATACACCAATAATGATCTGGAGCAGGAAAGGTACAACCATGGCGTATCCTGCAAACTGACGCGTCAGGTTAATATCATCGTCCTGCATAAACAAGCGGACACGCAAAGCGTTGATAAGATAAGCTGCCAGGAAATAGCCGCCAAACAACGACACAGCCACAGCACAACATTGCGTCATGGCATACTGAAAACTCTCCGGACCACTCCACCCCTTCAGCAGCAACGAACCGATGAAGACGGAGAGACCGCATAAACCAATCATAGGATAGACAAAGGCGGTAAACACCGTTCGTCTATCCTCTTCCAAACGAATTTCCTCCCAGGCACGGGCCGGGGAGGAAATCAGTAAAAGTGCGGTATGAAATAAACTTTTGTAGTTCAATTAGTCAAAATTATATTTAGAACAATCTATTTCGAATCTCGCTTCTTGCGCTCCTTCCATATTGTCGGAAGAAGAATTGCATTTACCTATCATAATGATCTTCGACATTTTCTGGCCTGCGCTTTCAATGGCTGCGACACCTGCTTGAATATTCAGCTCGTACATCACAACATTGTTCATGGTACGGCTAACTACCTCACCGGCCTCATCCGTCACATTGTGATTAACATACAGATAAAGCACTGTAGGTTCCGCAGGTTTTACCTCATAAGTTACTGTAAACTGATGTTTAGCCAATTCTTCTTCATAAGCATCATCATCGGCTACAACGGCACGCCAGAACAAAGCCGGATAAATCATAGTAGTCTTATCATAAAGCATCGGACATAAAGTAGTTGGCCACCCTGCATAGTTATATGTATATTCAAAAGCATATAACGCAGCATTTGAGACACTAGAACCAGATTCAGGGCTTGTATAAAGTCTGTCCAGACGAACCGGATCAGACAACAATGTTATTGTAATTTCTTTAGCCCCTTCAGGTACTTCATCACGATTATATTGAAAGTTTAGATTATACAAACCCTCTGTGAGTGTCAACATCACAGACTGGTCAGTCGGTATTAAACGAACTCCATCCATTGTTGTAAACGAAGCACCATAATAACCACCATCGTAACGAACGAACATTGAAGTTGATACAATCGGGTTGTCATCATCATTAAAACAAGAAGTCAACGAAATGCCCATCAACAGCGTAAGGGCAAGCGCAAAAAATTTTAGTTGTTTCATTTCTTTTTATAAATAATTTGGTTTGCAAAATTAGATAAAAGAATGGAGTTACACACGACTCTCCTCATTTTTTCATTGTTTTTAAGGTTAAATGAAAGATTAAGTAAAATACTGCATGAAGCGGCCACATATTAACAAATATTCAGAAACTTCAGTTTCCACTCCCTTTCTATTTCTGTTTCTCACATCACCAATCGAAACCTTGGAATCTACCTATACAATTGTGGCAAACAGTTCCAGATGCTCGTCGACATAAGCCGCCACCTGAGCCGTAAATTCCTCCTCACGCTCCAAAAATTCATCTTCCAATTCATCGAAAGCCTCATAGTCCTCGTACATGGCCATAAATTCGCCGTCGGTACGTTCGCGCTCCAAGTCTTCACGATGGGCATCGTAGATTTTCTTCGCAGCATACACCATCTTGCTCAGGTCACCCAGCCCCCAAAGCCTCATCACCTTGGCAAAGGGATTCACAAAAATGTACCCGCCATAACCGTTCTGTATCAGCTGACAGAAACCTCCCTCCATCAACTCATCACGAAAAATCTGATAGGCCAGCAACGTATGCTGTTCGCCGGTAAGCAAAGGCATCGTTTCAGCTGTAAGCTCACCTCCGGTCACCTTGCGATAGGCATCGGTAAACACTTGGATAAATGCATCCATTCCTTCGGCCGCAGCCTGACGCAAAGCTGCATCGGTCACTTCAATTCTTTCCATCCTTATTATATTATAGTTTAACTCAAGTTTTGCCAACCTATTCCCATCTACAGAAGAAAATATCCCCAACCCGTGCACAACCGTAAGAGGACACCCAAACGAAATGGAACTGTCTTTTACATATTAGGAAATTGAGTAAGCAAATATCGAAACTTCCCCGTAAAAAACGAAGCAATCCGAACAATTTATTTGCAAAAGCCCGACAACTGCAATCTCTACTTTGCATTCGGCCAGAAATAGGCAGTCCGTTACTTATTTTTAATAAAAAAGTCAAATCACAGGTTTGCCAGAAACGGGGAAAAGCAGTAACTTTGTGACCGATTCCGAAAAAGTGGATTTACTTTTTTATTATATAACTAATCTAAAAAAGAGCTAATTATGACTTATTCACACGAAGTGGAACACATGTGTGTTGTAAAGAAGGGTCCTAACCACGGACCGGCTCCTATTCCCGAAGAAGGTAAATGGGTAAAAGCTAAAGAAATTGTTGACATCTCTGGTTTGACACACGGTATCGGCTGGTGTGCTCCTCAGCAAGGTGCTTGTAAATTAACCCTCAACGTTAAGGAAGGTGTCATCCAGGAAGCTCTGGTCGAGACTATCGGCTGCTCCGGTATGACTCACTCTGCCGCTATGGCATCTGAAATCCTTCCGGGCAAGACCATCCTCGAAGCCCTGAATACTGACCTCGTTTGCGATGCTATCAACACAGCCATGCGCGAACTTTTCCTGCAAATCGTATACGGACGTACACAGTCTGCTTTCTCAGAAGGCGGTCTGATGATCGGTGCCGGTCTGGAAGACCTCGGTAAAGGTCTGCGTAGCCAGGTAGGTACACTGTACGGAACTTTGGCTAAGGGTACACGTTACCTGGAAATGGCCGAAGGTTACATCAAGACTATCGCTCTGGACAAAGACGACCAAGTTTGCGGATATGAATTCGTTCACCTGGGCAAGTTCATGGACGAAATCAAGAAAGGTACAGACGCCAACGAAGCTCTGAAGAAAGTAACCGGTACTTACGGACGCTTCAGCAAAGAGGCCGGTGCAGTTAAATACATTGACCCACGTAAAGAATAAGGAGGAAGGAAATATGATTAGAGAAGTGAAATTTGAAAGCCAAGACCGTCGTATCAAGCAAATTCTTGCTGCTTTGAACGAAAACGGCATCAAGGATATCGAAGAAGCTAACCAAATCTGCGAATCTTACGGCCTCGATCCTTATAAGACTTGCGAAGAAACTCAGCCTATCTGCTTCGAAAATGCAAAATGGGCTTACGTAGTAGGTTGCGCCATTGCACTGAAAAAAGGCGTTAAAACAGCTGCCGAAGCTGCCGAAGCTATCGGTATCGGTCTGCAGGCATTCTGCATCCCCGGTTCTGTAGCTGACGACCGTAAAGTAGGTCTGGGCCACGGTAACCTGGCTGCCCGTCTGCTGAGCGAAGAAACCAAATGTTTCGCCTTCCTGGCTGGTCACGAGTCATTCGCTGCTGCTGAAGGTGCCATCAAAATTGCCGCTAAGGCTGACAAGGTTCGTAAAGAGCCTCTGCGTTGTATCCTGAACGGTCTGGGTAAGGACGCTGCCATGATCATCTCTCGTATCAACGGCTTTACTTACGTACAGACTCAGTTCGACTACTACACTGGCGAGCTGAAAGTTGTGAAGGAAATCGCTTACAGCGACGGTCCTCGTGCCAAAGTAAAATGCTACGGTGCCGACGACGTTCGCGAAGGTGTAGCTATCATGTGGAAGGAAGGCGTAGACGTTTCTATCACTGGTAACTCTACTAACCCGACACGTTTCCAACACCCGGTTGCCGGAACTTACAAGAAAGAACGTGTACTGGCTGGTAAGCCGTACTTCTCAGTAGCTTCTGGTGGTGGTACAGGACGTACTTTGCACCCGGATAACATGGCTGCCGGTCCTGCTTCTTACGGTATGACCGATACTATGGGCCGTATGCACTCTGATGCTCAGTTCGCTGGTTCTTCATCAGTTCCTGCTCACGTAGAAATGATGGGCTTCCTGGGTATCGGTAACAACCCAATGGTAGGTTGTACAGTAGCTTGCGCCGTTGACGTTGCTCAGGCTCTGAATAAGTAATCTATACTTAATCAAAATAATAAATCCCTGTAACTTTATGAGTTATGGGGATTTTTATTTTATCAGTACTTCCATAGGTAAATTAGGAAGGAATAGAAAAAAGTCCTCACAAATAGCGCTATTATTGCGCAACTTTACTATCTTTGTATCATAAGCAAGTTTGTTTATGAAACTAATAGAAAACAACATACAGAAGATTTTCGCTTTGTGCAAAAAGTACAAGGTAAGCAAACTATTTGTGTTTGGTTCTATACTTACTGATCGTTTCAATGATGATAGCGATATAGACTTCGTTGTTTCTTTTAACAAAGTAGAGGTAAATGATTATTTCGACAACTACTTTGATTTCAAATATTCGTTGGAAGAATTGTTTGGCAGAAAAGTGGACTTGTTGGAAGAACAGACTATAAAGAATCCATATCTGAAAAAAAATGTGGACGCAACAAAAGCATTGATCTATGGATGATTTGACAAAGAAACACCTGCAAGATATTCTGACTGCCATCGAAGAAATAGAAAGTTTCTTTGGTGACAAACCCAAATTGTTTGATGACTTTTACAGCAATCTTTGCCTTAGGCGTGCTATTGAACGAAATATAGAGATTATTGGCGAAGCAATGAACAGAATATTAAAAACGGACAAAAATATCGCCATCACCAATTCACGTAAAATTGTGGATGCAAGAAACTATATTATTCATGGCTATGACAGTTTATCGGCAGATATTCTTTGGAGCATGGTAATCAATCACCTGCCGAAACTAAGAAATGAAGTAACCACTTTATTAAGTTATGAATGAAACACGTTAGTTAAACAAGAATTCTCCCTTTATTTTTCCCTAGTTAGGAAAAAATTTTTCTCCAGTTAGGAAAATATTTTTTCCTAACTAGGCAATTTTACACAGCCAACTCCCCGACAGACAACAGAGAATCTGGCAAGCTTCCACACAAAATAGCCGAGCATTCAAAGAAAAGCCGTATCTTTGCGGCATGAAACAAGAATTGAAAGAAAACGGCGGACTTCCCGCCTCCATTTTATGGATGCTCGCCATCGTAGCAGGAGTATCGGTAGCCAACATTTATTACAACCAGCCCTTGCTAAACCTGATCAGACATGATCTGGACGTATCTGAGTTTCAAGCCAACCTGATAACCGTCATCACTCAGGTAGGTTATGCTTTGGGATTGCTGTTCATCGTACCACTGGGCGACTTGTATCATCGCAAGAACATCATCCTGACCAACTTTACGTTATTGATATTCTCGTTGCTGGCCATTGCATGGGCTCCCAACATCTACATCGTTTGGGCTGCCTCTCTGCTGACGGGCATCGGTTCGATGATACCACAGATTTTCGTCCCGATAGCCTCCCAATTCTCGCGTCCCGAGAACAAAGGCCGCAACGTAGGTATGGTCATTTCGGGACTGCTGACAGGTATATTGGCCTCGCGTGTGATTAGCGGATACGTAGGCGACGTACTGGGTTGGCGCGAAATGTATCTGATTGCGGCAGGACTGATGGTGATATGCGCCGTCGTTGTGCTGAAAGTCTTGCCCGACATCCGGCCGACTTTCGAAGGCAAATACAGCGACCTGATGAAATCGCTGTTCCAGCTGATACGCGATTATCCGGCTCTGCGCATCTACTCGGTACGTTCAGGTCTGGTATTCGGATCGTTTCTGGCCATGTGGTCGTGCCTGGCGTTCAAGATGGCCGGAGCTCCTTTCTATGCCGGAAGCGACGTTGTAGGCATACTTGGCTTATGCGGCATTGCAGGCGCATTGACAGCCTCATTCGTTGGCGGAAGCATCAGGAAAGTAGGCATCCGACGATTCAATTACATCGGCTTCACACTGAACCTGTGCGCATGGGCATTGCTCTATTATGGCGGCAACAGCTATGTGGGCATCGTAGCCGGTATCATCCTCATCGACATCGGCATGCAATGCGTACAGCTGAGCAACCAGGCCAGCATCTTCGAACTTTGTCCTTCAGCCTCTAACCGCGTGAACACGATTTTCATGACCACCTATTTCATTGGCGGTTCCTTAGGCACTTTCCTGGCCGGAAGCTGCTGGGAAATGTGGGGCTGGGCAGGCGCGGCCCTGGCCAGTGTAACACTCACCTTACTGGCAGCCCTACTGACACTTTGTACCAAGAAATAACTTAGCAATCATAAACTTCACATGAATAGAGAAAAGAGAATACCCTCCCCATTTGTCTCCCTCCTGCCGATACTGCTGCTGGTGGGAATGCTGTTCGCCACCATTCATACTTTCGGCAGCGATGCGCTGAGCGGTGGAAGCCAGATATCCCTGCTCGTCACGACGGCTGCCTGCGCATTCATCGGAGTGGCTTTCTACCGCATCCCGTGGAGAGACTACGAAATAGCAATCACCAACAACATCAGCGGTGTAGCTACCGCCATCATCATCCTGCTGATAATAGGTGCACTAAGTGGTGCCTGGATGATTAGCGGCGTAGTGCCTGCCCTGATATATTACGGCATGCAGATTCTGCATCCCGACTTCTTTCTAGCCTCCACCTGCCTGATTTGTGTCATCATCTCCGTCATGACAGGCAGCTCGTGGACTACCATTGCCACCATCGGCATAGCCCTGCTGGGTATCGGCAAAGCACAGGGATTCAACGAAGGCTGGATAGCAGGTGCCATTATCTCGGGCGCTTACTTCGGCGACAAAGTTTCGCCTTTGTCCGAAACAACCATTCTGGCGGCGTCGGTCACCGAAACACCACTGTTCCGACACATCAAATACATGATGATTACTACCATTCCTTCGCTGGTCATCAGCCTGATACTGTTCACCGTCATGGGACTGACTCACGATACGGGCGGAACGGAACAGATCAGTGAGATTTCGGCAGCACTGGACAGCAAGTTCAACATCACCCCCTGGCTGTTGATCGTACCGATAGTGACAGGCATCCTGATTGCCCGCAAGGTACCATCCATCATTACCCTATTTGCATCAACCCTACTGGCAGGCCTGTTTGCCCTTATCTTCCAGCCCGATCTGCTGAGAGAGATTGCCGGCAACGGCAGCCTGTTCAAAGGTTGCATGATGACCTTTTACGGCAGTACCAGTCTGCAAACCGATAACGCCATGCTGACCGAACTGGTAGCCACACGTGGTATGGGAGGCATGATGAACACCGTATGGCTCATCCTTTGCGCCATGTGTTTCGGCGGTGCCATGACGGCCAGCGGCATGCTGGGCAGTATCACGTCGGTCTTTGTACGCTTCATGAAGAATACCTTCAGTATGGTGACATCGACCGTTGCTTCCGGACTCTTCTTGAATCTGGCTACGGCCGACCAGTACATCAGCATCATCCTGACAGGCAACATGTTTGGCAACATTTACAAGAAGCGGGGATACGAAAGTCGCCTGCTGAGCCGCACAACTGAAGATGCTGTCACCGTCACTTCGCCACTGATACCTTGGAACACGTGCGGCATGACGCAGGCCACCATTCTGAGTGTGCCCACACTGGTCTACCTGCCATACTGTTTCTTCAATATCATCAGTCCGCTTATGAGTATATGCATAGCAGCCATCGGTTACAGAATTTATAAAAAGAAGGAAGACGACAATGCATAAACATCGGACGTTATCAATTATTTTATCACGTTTGTAAGCAGATAAACGAACTATTCGCTACATTTGCAGGCAGAAAATAAAAAGAACAAGGAAATGCAGATAAGAACAAGGAATACACTGTTTTATTTGTTAGGAGGACTTCTTGTACTGACAAGCCTCTTCTCGTGCGGCGTAGACCGCTGGCCAGAGTACTATCCGTGGACGGGACGTGACCTGTGGATAGACAGCGTCATGCGGGAAGACTACCTGTGGTATGAAGAAATTCCTTCGTTCGACGACCTGAACTATTTCCTTGAACCGCAATCCTTCCTCGACGCAGCAAAGTCGGAGAAGGATAACGGAATCTCTTCGGTAGACACCCTACTGACTGCCTCCACTCCCAGCTACGGGTTTGACTATTCGCTGAGCCAAGTGCCGGACAACGACACGGCCTACTACGCCATGGTGACCTACGTTGTTCCCGAATCGCCGGCAGCCGAAGCAGGCCTGAAACGCGGCGAATGGATAATGATGGTGAACAACGACTATATCACCAAGAAAAATGAAACCATACTGACCGAAGGCGAGAGCAAAGACATCGTCATCGGGAAATATACCGTACACACCGAGACTGGAGAAGACGGAACGGAAACCGAAACTGCCGAAGTTGTGAAAGACCGAGAAAGCGTATTGCCGGCCACACGACCGGTAACAGATGCCGTCATACCGGCCAGCACCATCATACAGCACAACAATAGTAACATCGGCTATCTGGTCTACAACAGCTTCGACACCGAAAGCGATACACAACTGCTGGAGTTCTCGAAGACTTGCGCAACGAACAATGTAAAAGATTTCGTGCTGGACCTGCGATACAATGCCGGAGGCGATATGGAAAGCGTACAAAGACTGGCCTGTATCCTTGCCCCATCCGACAAACTGGGCGGTACGCTGGCCACATTGCAATACAACCAAAAGAAAAGCGGAAAGAACCATGACCTGATATTTGACGCACAGCTGCTGGTAGGAGGTTCCAATCTAAATCTGTCTACCGTATACATACTGACAAGCGGTACCACGGCCGGAGCGGCTGAAATGTTGATCAACAGCCTGACTCCCTACATGAAAGTTATTGTAGTAGGCGAGACGACGAAGGGCGAATACATCGGTACCGAGCGCTTTGAGAACACGCAATTCATGTGGGCACTGCGACTGGCTGTCTGCGAGATATTCAATGCACGAGGTACAGCCAATTATACCAACGGATTCACTCCCAGCTATTCGGTCAGCCCGCTGAGCGACCCTGCTACCGTATTGCCTTTGGGTGACCCGAAAGAAGCACTGTTAAGCGCCGCTCTGGGAATCATTGACGGCAGCATCAGCCTGGACGGTTCAGAAACAACCCGCGCAACAAGTGCCGCCAACGTAAAAGAAGTAAAAATGAAACGTACCTTCCCACGAGGTATCATCGTCCGATAACCAGGCAGAAAGGTACAGGAGAAGAGCTTAGCGCTTGAAATATTTCTCGAAGAAAAGTATCTGATAATCGATTGAATTGTTCCAATACCGTCCGTCGTGAACACCAGGACGGGTAATGAAGTCGTGATCGATACCACGTTCCAACAAACGCTTGTGCAGGTCTTTATTCACTTCAAGGAAGAAATCCTTCTCACCGCAATCAATGATCAGTGCCAAATCACCGTTAGCTATACTGTCGAGCTGGTTGACAACGGTATGTGCATCCCACAACGCTTTGTTCGATTCATAGTCGCCAAGCTGTACTGCCATTTCCCAGTTCTTGGGGAAAGGACGGATATCCACACCTCCACTCGTACTGCCAGCTGCACCAAACACGTCTTTATGTCGTAAAGCATTCCACATGGCTCCATGTCCGCCCATGCTCAGACCAGTAATGGCACGACCTTTCCGGTCGGCACGCGTAGCATAATGGGCATCCGTGTACTTTATCAGTTCCGAAGAGATAAAAGTCTCGTAACGTACATCTTCATGCTTCGGACTATCCCAATACCAACTGTTCTCACCGTCGGGACAAGCAAAAATCAATCCCTTCTCATCAGCAATCTTCCCCAACTCCGGCTTGATGCCAATCCAGGTTCCGGCATTCCCACCATAACCGTGCAGCAGATAAACCACCGGACATGCCTGCGGATTCTCTCCCAAAGCTTTGTCGGGTACTACATAAATCACCTCTACCTTCTTCTTCATCGAAGGACTGTCCACCCACGTTGTATCGACACGTGCACCCTGCACCGAAACAGCCAGCAACAGTAGCAAAACAGCGGACAAACTTGTTCTCTTTCTTACATTTTTCATTGTTTTACATCTATTTCATTATTTTTATGCGCCAAAATTAGTAAGTTTGCAGCATAAACACTCAAAACATTATATGGAATTTGTCATCATTCTTATCTTATTGGTTCTTAACGGCGTATTTGCCATGTACGAAATAGCTTTGGTTTCCTCCAGTAAAGCCCGTCTGGAAACGCTGGTAGGCAAAGGAAACAAAAGAGCCAAAGGCGTACTGAAACAACTGGAAGAACCGGAAAGATTTCTTTCGACCATCCAAATAGGCATCACACTCATCGGAATTGTTTCGGGTGCATACGGTGGCGCCACACTTGCCGACGATGTACGACCGCTGTTTAGCGTTATTCCCGGCCTTGCAGCCTATGCCGACACGCTTGCCATGGTCACGATTGTAGCCGTCATTACCTATCTGTCGCTTATCATTGGCGAACTGGTTCCCAAAACCGTGGCTCTGAACAATCCTGAGAAATGGGCAACTTTGCTCAGTCCTTTTATGATAGCTTTGACCAAGATATCGTATCCCTTCGTCTGCCTGCTGAGCGCATCAACCAAGCTGGTGAATAAAATGATCGGTATGGAAAACAACGAGGAACGCCAGATGACACAGGACGAACTGAAAATGATTCTGCACCAGAGTTCGGAACAGGGTGTCATCGACAAAGACGAAACCGAAATGCTGAAAGACGTATTCCGCTTCTCGGACAAACGGGCTAATGACCTGATGACTCATCGGCGCGACGTCATTGTGCTGCACCCTTCGGACACACAGGAAGAAGTATTGCGCATCATCCGCGAACAGCATTTCAGTAAATACCTGCTGGTAGATAAAAGCAAGGATGAAGTAATCGGAGTGGTATCAGTGAAAGACATCATCCTGATGCAGGGCAACAGCAGTCAGCCGTTCGACTTGCGTAGCATTGCACGTCCACCTCTGTTCATTCCCGAAAGCCTGTATGCGAAGAAGGTGCTCGAACTGTTCAAAAAGAACAAGAACAAGTTTGGCGTTGTAGTAGACGAGTATGGAAATACAGAAGGCATCATCACCCTGCACGACCTGACAGAAAGTATTTTCGGTGACATCCTCGAAGAGAACGAAACGGAAGAAGAAGACATCACCGTGCGTCAGGATGGCTCCATGCTGGTAGAGGCCTCGATGAACCTGGACGACTTTATGGAGGCTATGGGCATCATGAATTACGATGACCTGCGCGAAGAAGACTTTACCACACTGAGCGGACTGGCCATGTTCCTTATCGGACGGGTACCCAAGGCGGGTGACTTGTTCAGTTATCAGAATCTGGACTTCGAAGTAGTAGACATGGACCGTGGACGTGTAGACAAATTGCTGGTCATCAAACACGAGGAGGAAGAAGAGAAAGATTAACCAGCCCAATCATAGATATTAGTCAGTAGCCGGAAGGCATTTTCCAGCCCCGCCCTATGCGAAGAAAAGCCTTCGACGACTTGACATACATATATATAATAATGTATAGGAGCACAAAAAAAGATTGCAAGTCCTGACGATGCAGAGCTTGCAATCTTTGTTTTTTATATCCTTTTGTTTGCCCTTTCCTTTTGACGGGAGAGGAAAACTTATCAGCTAAATATTATTTCTTCGGAGAAGAATATCTGGCATTCAAACCATCCAGAATTTCCTTCGTGATGTTGTAAACGCTATCAGCATAAAGCAGGTTATCGAAACCGGTATTGCTGATAATCAGACTATAACCTTTTGTCTTGTTGTATTCCTTCAGGAATGCATTGATAGAATCGCGCAGTTGAAGGCTGTTCTTGTCGTTTTCGCTCATCAGTTCAGACTGCAATTTGTTGCTCAATGCCTGCAAGTCCTGCTCCAGCTTGGCGATGCGATTGTATTCCTGCTGGGCTCTTTCTTGTGAGAGATAGGCGTTATTCTGATATTTTGTCTGGAATTCCTGTTTCTGCTTATCCAGTTCTTTGGCTTTCTGGTTCAGCGTCAGACGAACATTCTCGCTCTTCTTCACCATGGCCTCGTTCAAATCGATGCAGAAGTTGTATTTAGCCAAAAGGGTATCAATTTCCACATAAGCAATCTTCATGCCCGACAATCCGGCTGCTGCCTGTGCAGGAGCACCTGCTGTTTGAGTTTCTGTTTTGCCGGCACATTGAGAAAATAAAACGATCAGTGCAAGAGCTACCAAACCGTTCATCAGATAGTTCAATCTCTTCATAACTTGATAAATATTGTTTTTAGAATTAATTAGTTCAGACTCTCATTCAGTCTCTGTTCCAGTTCGTCGATGGAAAAGCGACGCTTGCGTTGCGCTTCCCTGTCCTGCGACTGTACGCATCCGATACCCCTGTCACGCATTGCCTTACTTCCGCTGACATGTGAATTCGGGAAACGCCCGCCTTTCACAAAAAACACTTTTACGCCCAGCAATACGACGCAAATAGCAACTATTAACAATGTTATTAATATGGTATGGAGCATATTCACTATTTTTGTGGGTGCAAATATAGGGCTTTGGACGGACTAACGTACCCTTTTTACATTAAAAAAAGAGAGAGGGGAAGAGAATAGTCAACCATTTTAACCATATTTAGCAATGAGAGGTTAAACTAATGAAGATAATCGAATGAAAAATGAAGATTTAAAACCGCAGGGCGTGTTCCATTATTTCGCAGAAATATGTAAAGTGCCACGCCCCTCGAAGAAAGAAGAAAAGATTATAGCCTATCTGCAAGCATTCGGAAAAAAGCATAATCTGGAGACACTGACCGATGAAGTTGGCAACGTACTGATAAAGAAACCTGCCACACCGGGAATGGAAAACCGTAAGACCATCGTACTGCAATCGCACGTCGACATGGTGTGCGAGAAAAACAACGACGTGCAGCACGACTTCCTGAACGACCCCATCGAAACCGAAATCGACGGAGAATGGCTGAAAGCCAAAGGTACCACACTGGGAGCCGACAACGGTATTGGCGTAGCAACCGAACTGGCTATTCTGGCCGACGACACCATAGCACACGGCCCGCTGGAATGTCTGTTCACCATCGACGAAGAAACCGGACTGACCGGTGCTTTTGCCTTGAAAGAAGGCTTCATGAACGGTGACATCCTGCTGAACCTCGACTCGGAAGACGAAGGCGAACTGTTCATCGGCTGTGCCGGAGGCATCGACACCGTAGCACAATTCGCATATCAGGAGGTGGACGTACCTGCCGGTTACTTCTGCTGCAAGGTACAGGTGAAAGGACTGAAAGGCGGACACTCGGGCGGCGACATCCACCTGGGACGCGGCAATGCCAACAAAATTCTGAACCGTTTCCTGAGCCAGACACTGAAGAAGTACGACATGTATCTGTGCGAGATTGACGGCGGAAACCTGCGCAATGCCATCGCACGCGAAGCACATGCCGTTATCGCCTTGCCTGAGGCCGACAAGCATGCCGTACGTGCCGACTTGAACATTTTTGCTGCGGAAGTACAAGCCGAATACAACGTAACAGACCCCGACCTGCAACTGCTGATGGAGTCGGAAGCACCGCGCGCAAAAGCCATCGACAAAGACACCACCAAGCGTCTGATCCAAGCCATCTATGCAGTGCCTCACGGTGTATACGCCATGAGTCAGGACATTCCGGGACTGGTAGAAACATCTACCAATATGGCTTCGGTGAAGATGAAACCCGGAAACATCATCCGTATCGAAACCAGCCAGCGCAGTTCTACCGCTTCGTCCAAACGCGATATGAACACAATGGTACGCACCGTATTCGAAATGGCCGGTGCCGAAGTTTCTTCGGGCGAAGGCTATCCGGGCTGGAAACCCAACCCGCACTCCGAGATTCTGGAGATTGCAACCGCTTCGTACAAACGTCTGTTCGGTGTAGATGCCAAGGTAAAGGCTATCCATGCCGGACTGGAATGCGGCTTGTTCCTCGACAAGTACCCGACACTGGACATGATTTCATTCGGTCCTACCTTGCAGGGAGTACACTCGCCCGACGAACGGATGCTGATTCCTACCGTACAGAAGTTCTGGGATCACCTGCTGGACATCCTCAAGAACGCACCTGTCAAGAAGTGATCTGCTGATACATAAACAAGGACTGACCATGACGGACCAGACACTGCCCGCGCCGAATCGCTGTTTCCACATTCTTCCTGCACCGGAAGACACAGCCACACGGCGGACGTGCCTTAAGCCTTCAAGGTCAGTCCTTTCTGTTTTTCCTCCGCTGAAAAGATGGGGAATTTGCGCTTGCATGCTGCTACTTGCCCTGACGGCATCCGGCCAGACACGCCGGGACACTGCCCGATTCCGCGTCATGTCGTACAACGTCGAGAACCTCTTCGACAGCCGACACGACACCCTGAAAGAAGACCGGGAATTTCTGCCCGATGCCATCCGCCACTGGAACTACACGAAATACCGGAAGAAACTGAACAACATCGCCCGCGTCATCACCGCCGTAGGCCAATGGGAAGCGCCTGCTCTGGTAGCCTTATGCGAAGTGGAAAACGATACGGTCATTCGCGACCTGACCCGCTACTCTGCCCTTCGCGAAGCCGGCTACCGCTATCTGATGACTCATTCGCCCGACCTTCGGGGCATTGATGTGGCTTTGCTCTATCAGCGGCACCTGTTCAAGCCCATTGCTCATCGAAGCATCTCCGTCCCGCCGCCCGGCAAAGACAGCCGCCCTACCCGCGACATCCTCCATGTCAGCGGCCTGTTGCTCAATCTGGATACGCTCGATGTATTCGTCTGTCACTTCCCCTCCCGCTCGGAGGGCGCAAGGGAGACAGAGCCTTATCGCCTACGGGCCGCCCGACTGGTAAGGCAGGCAGCAGACAGCCTGCTGCACGTCCGCCAACGGCCGCAAATACTGATTATGGGCGACTTCAACGACTATCCACACAACAAGTCCATACGCCAGGTGCTCGGAGCACAGTTGCTGCCGAAAAACACCGGCGGAAATGCTGCTTCGTCCGTCGTCGCCACACAGCCCAATCCTTACGGGCTCTATCATCTGCTGGCGCACCAGGCAGCCCGCCGCAAGCACTTCGGCAGTTACAAGTATCGGGGTGAATGGGGATTGCTCGACCACATCATCGTATCGGGCACGCTACTACTCCCCGACGCACCCTGCCACACCCGCGGGGGAGACGTCTTTGCACCCGACTTTCTGCTGGCTCCGGACAAGAAATACGGCGGCAGGCAACCCTTCCGCACCTATTACGGCATGAAGTACCAAGGAGGCTACAGCGACCACCTGCCTGTCTGGGCCGATTTCTACATCCTCTATTAAGCCCGGACCTGACGACTCACACGGTAGTTACCAGCCCTTCGAAGAAGTCGCTCAAACCTTGGCGTGCTTCGGCCAGCTTGTCTTCCCAATGCTTCACCGAGTTTTGTCCGATGACGTCTGTCACATACTTCACGGCTATGAAAGGCACTCCCTTGGCACGACACACCCACGCCTGGGCAAAGGCTTCCATGTCTACTACGTCGCCTTTCACATCAGTCAGCTCGGTCAGGAAGCTGTCGCCGGTATTGCACGTACCGTTGTCGGGCCAGTGCAGGCAATAGCCTTTCTGCGCCAGCAGTTCGGCAGAGTCAATCTGCCACTCCATGCCCAGGTCGGAAAGCTTCTGCATGTCGCGGTCGACAAAGTGGCGGCACACCAGCACATCGCCTACCTGACGGCTGACGCTGCCTGCCGTACCCACATTTACCACCAGATCGGGCTGCCCGTGCGTGATGGCTTCGGCCAGATAAAAAGCCGACTTCACCTTACCGATGCCCGTGCGCAAATAGCCCACCTGCACTTCCTCGCCCCCGACGATGCCGGGAAACTTCAACTCCGTAAATTCGCCTTGAACGGCGTAAGTAACCAGTATTCTCATCTTGTTTCTTTTTTATTCACCACCGAGGAGACAGCGTTTCACAGCGTCTTCCTTATCCTTCCAGACAATGGCCCTGCAATACGCAGCATCCTCCGTGGCATACATTCTACATTTTAATATAAGTCTTCAGCGCCTCCACATACTCCTCGAAAGCATCGACGCCACAGGGGGTAATCTTACAGACCGTACAAGGCATCTTGCCCTTGAAAGTCTTTGTCACCTCCACATAGCCAGCCTTGTTCAGTTTGTCTATCTGCACGCTCAGATTGCCTGCCGTGGCTCCCGTCTGCTGACGGATGTAGACAAAGTCAGCCTCCTCGACACTGAGCAGCAGCGACATGACGGCCAGCCGAAGCTCGCTATGCAGCAAAGGATTCAGTTCTTTAAACATAACGGTTCCTTTCTTATGCGTTAGGTATAACCTCCCTGCGAGCCCGACGGTTCAACACATGCCCCGGGATAACCAGCGACAGCAGCACAATAACGGCAAACACAAGCAGCGTTGCAGAAGATACACCACTGGAAACCACCTGAAACACCAGCACCAGACTCCAGGCAAAGCCCAGCGAAGGCAATCCCGAAAACAGGGTATAACGGATGATAATGCCCGTAAGCAGACTGCCCAGCGAAACCAGCATGGCACACAAAGGCAGAATCAGTCCGTAAGCCTGATACAACGTAGCAAACACAGCCACACCACAACAGGCAATGCCAATCATCTGCCACACCTGACCCACCACACGGTCGGTATAGTCCTTCGCTCCCTGCTGCTTCCGCCACCGGCGGCCAAACCACCACGACAGCAACCATCCCACCACCGGCAGCGCCCAAAAGCCCCACAGGCAGGCAGTGCAGTTCGTGAAATACAAGGCAGCCCACACACCCAGTGTAACCACCACGCCGGTATATCCCCACAACAGAAACATATTTCCACCGCCCGCATCCAGATTGCGGCGCGTATTGCGGATCATCTGCGCTATCAGCTCCAGACTCTCCCTTTCGTTCAGTTTTCGGTCTTCCATCATTTGTCCTCCTTCATTTGTTTTACATGTACAGGGTTCCCCCTCATTCTATTAGTCACAGTTGTCGTTCGAACTCCATTGCAAAGATAAGAGGTTTATTTTATAAACCAAATTATATCATAAATAAAAATACGTTCTAAACTACTTTTTCTCCAGATCCGTACAACCGACGCCCCCGTACACATCCCCTCCACCCTGCACACCCTGTCAGCCACCTGCCCGCTATCACCCCACCACACCCCAGGCTTCGCATAAAGACACGTCAGGCCCGACACCTCCCTTCCCCTAAACACGAAGCCACTCATGCATAGGAGAAGTTACATCTCAGCCCGCGAAATGTACATCCCGCGGGCCGAGATATACATCCCGCCAGCCGAAATGTGCATCCCGGCACGCGAGATGAAAGCGACTCCCTATGGAAGAACCTTTCCAAACCATACAAACCACCTTTCACGAATAAGCCCAACCACATCCATCCGTATACCAAGCCCGCAAGCATCCGATGGCATCCGCCCGCCCCACGCCGCCGAAGCCTTCCGAGAATGACGGCTCTCATCAACAAAATGACAGAATAATCGCCCTATTCAGGCAAAAACATCCTCCCACAGAAACAAAAAGAAGAAAAAAAACTCCCGAAAGACTTGTTTTTCTCTGAAAAGTTTTTGTAATATCCGAATAAAACGTATTTTTGTGTACAATTTTGGTGTAGTAATGACAGAAGAAGAAAAGAAGCTATTAAGTACCTTTGAAGCCAGGCTGCGTCATTTAATCTATCTGCACGATGAATTAAAACGCGAGAATGCCGAACTAAAGCAACTTCTCGATGCCAAAGAAGAAGAATGCCGGACACTGATGGCCGAATATAAGCAACTGGAACAGAACTACACAGACCTAAAATCAGCTACGACAATCAGCCTTAACGGCAGCGACGTAAAAGAGACGAAGCTGCGATTGTCAAAATTAGTGCGTGAAGTCGATAAATGCATCGCTTTGTTGAATGAATAAAGAAGAAGATGTATGAACGATAAAATAAAAATAAACCTGCAGATGGCAGGAGCTTCTTATCCGCTTACCATCAACCGCGAAGACGAACAGATGGTGCGGGAAGCCGCCAAGCAGGTCGATTTGAGGCTCAATGCGTATCGCGAACATTATCAGAGCGTTTCCGCCGAACGGATCATAGCCATGGTGGCCTATCAGTTCTCGCTGGAAAACCTGCAACAGAAACAGCGTAACGACACTGAGCCCTATACAACAAAGATAAAGGAACTGACAAAGGTGCTGGAAGATTACTTTAAAGAACCGTAATCCGTACAACCGCCACCTTCAAAGTATACCTTATTTATTAAGTAGAAAACCCACGCACTGTGCAAAAGTCCGTCTTGCCGATAGAGACAGGCTTTTATACAGTGCGTTTTTATTTATATCTATAAAAAACAAATTAAAATGACAGTAGTTACAATAGTAGTATCCATTGCCTGCTTTCTTATCGGAGGATTCGCCTCGTACCTGTTCTTCAAGCACGGGCTGAAGTCCAAATACGATAGCATTCTGAAGGATGCCGAAGCAGAGGCGGAAGTGATTAAAAAGAATAAGTTACTCGAAGTAAAGGAAAAATTCCTCAACAAGAAAGCCGACCTGGAAAAGGAGGTAGCCATCCGCAACCAGAAAATACAACAGGCCGAAAACAAGCTGAAACAACGCGAAATGGTGTTGAATCAACGCCACGAAGAACTGCAACGCAAGAAACAGGAAGCAGATGCCATCAAGGAAAACCTGGAGGCACAGCTCGTAGTAATAGACAAAAAGAAAGAAGAACTGGACCACCTGCAACGCCAGGAAATAGAAAAACTGGAAGCCATCTCCGGACTTTCGGCCGAAGAAGCCAAAGAACGCATGGTAGAATCGCTGAAGGAAGAAGCCAAAACGCAGGCACAGTCCTACATCAACGACATTATGGACGACGCCAAACTGACTGCCAGCAAGGAAGCCAAACGCATCGTCATCCAGTCCATCCAACGGGTTGCCACCGAAACAGCCATCGAGAATTCCGTCACCGTATTCCACATCGAATCGGATGAAATCAAGGGACGCATCATCGGACGCGAAGGCCGTAACATCCGCGCATTGGAAGCTGCCACCGGTGTGGAAATCGTGGTGGACGACACCCCCGAAGCCATCGTACTCTCCGCCTTCGACCCCGTACGCCGCGAGATAGCCCGTCTGGCCCTGCACCAATTAGTGACCGACGGCCGCATCCACCCCGCGCGCATCGAAGAAGTAGTAGCCAAAGTACGCAAACAAGTAGAAGAAGAAATCATCGAAACCGGTAAGCGTACCACCATCGACCTGGGTATCCATGGCTTGCACCCCGAACTGATCCGCATTATCGGAAAGATGAAATACCGTTCATCCTACGGACAGAACCTGTTGCAACACGCCCGCGAGACAGCTAACCTTTGCGCCGTCATGGCATCGGAACTGGGCCTGAACCCCAAGAAAGCCAAACGTGCCGGACTGCTGCACGACATCGGTAAAGTACCCGACGAAGAGCCCGAACTGCCACACGCACTCTATGGTATGAAGCTGGCCGAGAAGTTCAAGGAAAAACCCGATATCTGCAACGCCATCGGTGCCCACCACGACGAAGTGGAAATGACCAGCCTGCTGGCTCCCATCGTACAGGTGTGCGACGCCATCTCGGGTGCACGCCCCGGCGCACGTCGCGAAATAGTAGAAGCCTACATCAAACGTCTGAACGATCTTGAGCAACTTGCCATGTCCTACCCGGGCGTAACAAAGACATACGCCATCCAGGCCGGACGCGAACTGCGCGTCATTGTCGGTGCCGACAAGATAGACGACAAGCAAACTGAAAGTCTGTCGAGCGAAATTGCCAAGAAGATTCAGGATGAGATGACCTATCCGGGTCAGGTGAAGATTACCGTCATCCGTGAGACACGTGCGGTAAGCTACGCCAAATAACATAGCTACATAACAACTCTACCATTGAAGGCACGGATTACACGAAAAGCCACGGAAAGTCCCAACAACCAACTGTGGAAAGAAGTGTAATCCGTGCCCCGTTTCTATCAACACAGTTGCCGGCAGGAACGACTTACAACGGCCGGACCAACCTCACCTCCACCAAGTCATGAACCATTATCAGTTTGAAGTCTGCGCCAATTCCGTAGAAAGCTGCCTCGCTGCACAGGCAGGAGGAGCCGACCGTGTAGAACTGTGCGCCGGCATTCCCGAAGGGGGGACCACTCCCTCGTACGGCGACATAGCCACTGCCCGCGAGCTACTGATGCATACGCGCCTGCACGTCATCATCCGCCCACGCGGAGGCGATTTCTTCTATACCCCCGTCGAACAACGCATCATGTTGAAGGACATCGAAAATGCCCACCGGTTGGGAGCCGACGGCGTAGTCTTCGGCTGCCTGACGCCCGAAGGCGATATCGACATCGCCCTGATGAAGCAACTGCTCGAAGCCGCGCAAGGCATGTCGGTCACCTTTCACCGTGCCTTCGACGTATGCCGCCAGCCCAAGCAGGCATTAGAGACCCTCATCCAACTGGGTTGCCAACGCATTCTGACCTCGGGTGCACAGCCCACTGCCGAACAGGGTATCCCCCTGCTGAAGGAACTGCAGGCACAAGCCGACGGACGCATCATTCTGCTGGCCGGCTGCGGTGTCAACGAAAACAATATTGCCCGCATAGCCGACGAGACGGGCATCCGCGAATTCCATTTCTCGGCTCGTGAGCAACTGACCAGCAGGATGCAGTTCCGCAACGAGGCTGTCTCCATGGGCGGAACGGTGTGCATCGACGAATATTCGCGGCCGGTCACCACTGCCGAAAGGGTCAGAAAGACCATCGCCGCCATAGTTCAACAATAGGCACAGACGCTGACTTCGGCTGTATTTTCCGGTCATTTAGTCGGAAAATGCGGCCTTTCGGTCGATTTTTACCTTCACAGGCAACTAAAGTCCCGAAAAATTGTTACCTTTGTAAGGACTAATCCTTTATACAGACAACTATGAAAGTACTGCAACACATATTCAATAACGTATTCCTGCTCGTCGGCTTGCTTCTTTCGTTCACTGCATGCAGCGACGACAACGACGTGACAGCCACCCTGCTCGACAAGGAATACGAACTGGTCGATATAGAATGGTGCCGCATGCCCGACGACGTATCGTTCAGCAAAGCACAATCCTTCACCCACGAATCAACTTCGCAACAGAAATCGGAAGGCAAGCATTACATTGAACTCGACGTGATGGAAGGCTATCGCCAAAGCTCCCTCTTCCTCCCCGATGACCCCGTACTGTTCCAGCGTTTGGCAGGTTCGGTCACCGACTCGGTTTGTGTCCCCCAAAGCGCAACACAGCCTACCACGGGAGTTTACTTTCACATGTACACGCGGAATATTCCACAGGTACCTTTCTCTACCGAATATTACCTGTACAACTCCGAGCAGCCCGACCTGTACATCGAGTCGGAGACACCGTTCATCGCCTACATCACCTCGGAAATCATGGAGTATCAGGTGACTTACACCTACCGTGCCCTGTTCCGTGGGAAGACGACCGGCCAGGAGATAGAGACTACCGGCAAGTGGGAAGGTATTTATTACCAGAACATCGGCAATCAGGTACATTCGTTCGAAGGGGAGAACATCACCGAAACCGCTCCGGCGATGCCCTAACCGACCGTAAGCACATACCCTTTTTTCATCAACGACTCAATCCGTACGGTTGGGTCGTTTTTTAATGCCCTCCGCAGGTAAGTGATCTGCACGTTCAGGGCCAGCGAGTTGGCATAACTGTCGCTGCCCCACACGGCTTCGAGCAGGGCAGAGCGCGCCACCGTCGTGTTCGCATTGCGTGCCAGCATCCGCAGGATGTCGGCCTGACGCGAAGTGATGAGCACTTTGTGGGTGCCCGTACGGATTTCGTTGGTGCTGTAGTTGAACACCGAGCGGCCAAAGCCATACACTTCCTCCTCGACCACCTCGTCGAGCTGCGAGGAGAAGCGCTCGCGTATGCGGGCTATCAGTTCCTCCGGATAGAAGGGCTTGGCCAGGTAGTCGTTCGCCCGGAGGCGGAAGCCTTGCAGACGGTCGGCCTTGTCGCTGCGGTCGGACAGAAAGAAGATGAGGACATGCCTGTCCGCCTCGCGGATACGGGCTGCCACTTCGAAACCGTTCAGGCCGGGCATGTTGATGTCGAGCAGCACTAAGTCGGGCCTGACGAGGGGAAACTGCTCTACGGCCATACTGCCGTTTCCTACATAGGTGACGTCGTACCCCTCCTGTTCGAGGAAGCGTTTCAGCAACAGGGAGTACTTCAAGTCATCGTCGGCAAAAAGAATCTTCAGTCGTTTCATACAGGGTTTTACCTCCGCGCCCTCTCCCCGAAAGGAGGAAGAGGAGAACGGCAGGGTTTCTTTTTAGAATCTGTTATTCTTGTTTTCACTCATTGTTCATTGCGGGATGCTGACGGTCACCGTCGTCCCCCGTCCCGGGCGGCTCCGCAGCGTGACGGTGCCGCGGTGTGCCTCGGTCAGCAGCTTTACGTAACTCAGTCCCAAGCCGATACCGGGCACGGCAGGGTCGGGCAGGCTGGCACTGCGATAAAACTTGTCGAACACACGGGCCTGCTCGGCAAGAGGAATGCCTATGCCGTTGTCGGCTACGCTCAACGTGAGCCGGGCATCGGTCACCGCCGCTTCGATAACGATATGAACCGCATCGCCCGAATACTTCACCGCATTCTCCAGCAGGTTGCTAATGATGTTCGAGAAGTGTAACCGGTCGGCCCGTACCGCCAGCGAAGGGTCGATACGGACTTCGAAGCTGGTCTGCTTGTCCGTTGCCGACTGTTGCAGGAGTACCAGGTTATCCACCGCTTCGCGCAAGTGGAACGTAGTGACGGTCAGTTGCGCCTGCCCGTCGTCGGCCCGGGTCATGTCGCGCAGCTTCTGCAAATAGGCGGACAGGTTGTCCAGCCCCGCCCGTGAGTCGTGTATCACTTCTTCCATCGCCTGCGGGTCGGCACACAGCTCCCGATGACTCAGAAAGGCCACGCACGCCTTCAGCGTCTGCACGGGGCGTTTCAGTTCGTGAATCATGGTGTTGACAAAGTTCTTCCTCATCTCGTCGATGCGCCGCTGACGCAGGATGGTCCTGATCTGGAAGAGCAGACAGCAGGCCAGCAACAGTATCATCAGCAGGCTGCCCAACAGTTGCCATCCCATCCGGAGCAACAGTGCGTGAGGCTGTATCCGCACCTGCACACGCACCTGTTCGAACTTCATCGGATTGTAGGGATAGTCGATCTGCAGCACGGGGAACAACGACGTGCCGAGGTGGGTCACCTTCTCCTTGCAGCGGTACAGCGTGTCGCGCACATGGGTCAGCTGCGTGGTAAAGGGCATTCCGTCGAGCCGTGCCTGCAGGATGGAGTCGAAGCGTTGCAGCGTGAAGGGCACGTCAACCTGCAGTTTGTACTGGTCCAGCACACGGACAATGTCGATCCCGCCGGAGTAACCGTCTTCACTACTCAACACCAACGAATCGACAAACTGCATGTTCAGCCTGTCGGTACGCACGCTGATGCTGTCTTTGCCCGTGCGGGACAGTCGCACCGTGTCGGGCATCAGGTCCGAGATGCTGGCTTTCAGCAGTTCGTCGGTATCCACTGTACCTACTTTGACCACCTGCCTGTACTCCTGCCTGCCGGCGGGGTTCAGGCTGTCTTTCTGGTCTCGGTAGCTCAGCGATATGCTGGTGTTGAGCGACACACTCGAAGCTCCGAACGTCTTTCGGGGCATCGTCCGGCGGATGGAGTCGTTCACGGCCACCGCATCCATGACGCGGCGGTACATCTCGTCGGCACACTCTTCGTTCTTATACCGGTACTGGTTCCACAGCCAGTAGCCCTGCCCCGCAATGATCAGCAGCATGGCCGCCAGCGAAAGCATCCATATAATCTTGATCCGTTGTTCCATTCTTCGTCTTGTTCGGTTCGTTTAGAGTTCCGGAAGCAAAAGTAACGCATCCGCTCCAATTAGCGGTACGCGCAAGGCGAGTATTCTCGGGCGAATAATATTTCAGTAATAACTTTCCTCCGTGCCGGCAGCTTTTCTTCATAGTTTTGTGTCGGGCAAGGCGGAAAAAGGAACCGTTTCCGCCACCTGCCCGCCCAAAGAAAACATGATACGAACCTTTAAAACAAGAAACAGTATGAAAACAACCTTCTTCCTTCTGACCCTCCTTTCGGTCCTCATCGCACAGCCGGTGGCGGCCCAGTTCAACATCCGCATCTCGACCGGCGAAAGCCTGCGGCAGGACACCATCGACCAGGCCGTCTATGTCGTGCAGTACGACATGCAAGACCGCAGCGACACCACCGAGACCGAAGCCCCCAACGAAACAGCCCTGCTGGAAGTAGGCCGGAAACTCTCGAAGTTCTACAGCTACACCAAATTCGTATGCGACTCGGTGCTGGCCGCCGATCTGGCCAACCATGCGTCGCAAGAGGTCATCAACGAGCACCTGGGCCGGTATGGGAAAAGCCGGCTGAGCGAACAGACCTTCAAGCGATTCCCCGACGGAAAGGTGACGACCCTCGACGAAGTGGCGGGAGGCATCAGCCGCCTGCGTTGCGAAGAGGACGAGGAGCGTCCGCAGTGGGAACTGTCGGCCGACACGATGCGGGTGTTGTCCTTCGGGTGCCGCAAGGCCACCTGCCGCTTCAAGGGGCGCAACTGGACGGCCTGGTACACCACCGACATTGCTTCGAGCGAAGGCCCTTGGAAACTGTGCGGACTGCCGGGCCTGATACTGCTGGCCGAGGACGACGAGGGTCACTACCGCTTCGAGTGCACCGGCATCGAACAGTGCCGCGCCTATCGCCCCATCCTGTACGCCGGAAAAGACTACGAGCCGATGAACCGCAAAGCCTACAACAAGGTACACGAACGCTACTATGCCGACCCCGTCGGCTTCATCACCGGCAACATGCCCAACGTGAAGATTACCATCAAGGACTCACAGGGCAACCCTACCAGCAACCCCAAAAACCTGCCCTACAATCCGCTGGAAAGAGAGTAGCACGAACATCGCCTGCCACACCGGCAATCGCCAACCTCCGGCTGCGAATTATCCCGACAAAAGACGGGCTGCCGGAGGGTGTGGATGCAAGGGGGTAAGGAAGGCAGACAGGCAAATCATAAAGCACTGACTACGTGATAGTTGCACTCCATCTATCACAGTCGTATACTGAGGCACCCTCAGTCGTATACTTAGGTACCCTCGGTCGTATACTTAGGGGGGCTCGGTCGTATACCGAGGCCGACACCCTTCCAGAGTGCCCGTAAAAGGCCTCCACTTCCTCCCCACATCAGCAACGAAAAATATTTATCAAATTCCCGAATATGAACCAGAAACTACCGATACTTTTCCTGGGGCTTCTTCTGACCCTATGCACCGCCCTGCGGGCACAAACGCTGGAGGGCCGCATCACCGATGCCGAAACCAGCCAGCCGTTAGAAGCCGTCATGGTGAGCGTGACGCGCGGCAACCTACTGACCGACTACCGTCTGACCGATGCCGACGGACGCTTCGCCCTGCCCTGGAAATATGAGGGCAGCCGGCAGGTGTCGGTTTCGCTGCTGGGCTACCGCACGGAAGTACGCACCGTTATCGCCCCCGGCCGGCTGGACATCGCTCTCGTGCCCGAAGCCGTCGTCCTGAAGGAAGTACAGATACGGCCGGGGCGCATCAGCACGCGCAAGGACACGGTGCGCTACGACCTGGCCCGCTTTGCCACCTCGAAAGACGTGCACATCAAAGACGTGCTGAAACGTCTGCCCGGCGTGGACGTGGACGAAAACGGCCAGGTAAGGTACAAAGGCAAGCCCATCGACCATTACTACGTGGAGGGGATGGACGTCACCGGCGGACGATACGCCCAAATCAACAACAACCTCGACGCACGGGCCGTGAAGACGGCCGAAATCATGGAAAACTATCAGTCGGTGAAGGCACTGAAAGGGAAAATCAACTCCGAGGAAGTGGCCCTGAACCTGAAGCTCGATCCCAAGGTGCGCGACCAGTGGATATGGAATGTCACCGCGGGCCTGGGAGGCGGCACCGACGTGTTGTGGGAAGGCAGCCTCAACGCCTTGCAGTTAGGCAAAGGGCGGCAGAGCATCTACAACTACAAGACGAACAACAACGGCACCGACCTGAGCCGCGAACAGGACGTGCAGACAGCCGACGCAAGCGCCGACACGCCGATGACAGCCTTCCTGACCCAGCCCGGCATACAGGCTCCGCTGGACGAACACCGCCTGCTTTTCAACCAGACACACACGCTGAATGCCAACCGCATGTACAAGTACGACGACAACCGCTCGCTGCGCCTGCAGGCCGGATACACCCGAAACCGGCTGGAGCAGCAGCAGGGCAATGTCCGCCTCTACTACCAGCCGGGCGACACCGTGCGACTGGACGAGGAATTCCGGTATAACCTGCTGGAACACGACGCCTTTGCCGAAGCCCGCTACGAGGACAACAGCGAGCGGCACTACCTCAGCAACCGCCTCACGCTGCAAGCCAACGCCGGACGGAGCCGCTCGGCGGAACTGCAACAGACCCTGAACACCGGTTCGCTGCAGGCCGCCAACCTCTTCAGCCTGATTCGCAATGCCGACCAGCACACGTGGGAGGTCACTTCCACCACCCGTTATGCCTGGATGCCCTCGCGCCTGCAACTTCCGGCCGGAACCGACGACTATCGTCAGCAGGCGTTCCGTACCGACAACCAGGTCAGCTACCTGCACAAGCGGAACGGCCTTACCCGCCAGCATCAGGCCGGCATAGAAGGGGAATGGACACGCGACAACGGATTCGCGGCCGGCTCACTGGCGTTGCGGCTGCTCACCTCTTTCCTGCTCGACCGCGATCCGTGGAGGGTCTCCCTCTCGCTGCCCGTCGGACTGAAGCACTACTTCGCGCAAAGCCGGCCCCACCTGCTGTTCCAGCCCACCCTGTACGCCAGCTATCGGCCGGACTATCACTGGAAATTCTCGACACTGGCCTACATCAACCGCTCGGCAGGCAGCACGTCCGACCTGTACCCGTACCTGTACCGCACCGATTACCGCACGCTGCACTGCACCAACGGGCTACTGCCGGTCAGCCTCAGCCAGAACTATCAAGTGTATGGGGAATACAAGAATACGGCACACGAGTTCTTCGTCACCTTGTCCCTGCAATACGCGAAACGCCACAGCCGTACCCTGACCGCCCAATACATTGCGGCCGACACCCTGCTCTACCTCCGGCAGGCGATGCCCAACCACACCGAGCAATGGTCTGTCAGCACCCATCTGTCCAAAGGATGCTACGACTGGAACCTGAAAACCTCACTGGAACTGTCGCTGAACCGCAGTACGGGCAAGCAGCTGACCCTGTCCGCCGCCACCGGCACCGGCAGCACCGGCGCCACCGACGCCCTGCCGCAAAACTACCGTTACGACTACCTGAAAGCCGAACCCAAAATAGTCTGGGCTCCCGTCGATGCGCTCGAAATGCAGTATCACGGCACGTTTGCCTACGGCGGCAGCAAGATTGGTGACCACACCCGCCTCAGCCCCTTACTCGATATGGTCAACCGCCTGCATCTGACCCTGAGCGTCGGAGACGTCTATCTGCGTCTTTCGGGCGAGCACTACCGTAACGACCTTGGAGGGGGCAACCACCAGACCACCCTGCTGGCCGATGCTACCCTGACCTACCGGCATGGGCGATGGAGGTTCGAGGCATCCGTCCGCAACCTCTTCGACAAACGGACGTATGCCTACACAAACTACACAGCTACACAAAGCTATACCTACTGGCTGAACATACGCCCGCGGGAGGGGATGGCGAAAGTCAGCTACCAGTTCTGATACGGGAAGTTCCGGTCAACAGCTCTTCACCAAGGCATAGACCAGTATGCACCCTATCGTAATGCCGCCCACCGCTATCGGAACCCACGTCTCGCGGAACTCCTTCCGCCGATACTTGCCGAGCTTGACAAACAGCCAATAGCACAGGCTGGCTCCGACAAAGCCTACCAGAGCACCTGCCAGCAGGTCGCCGGGGTAGTGAACGCCCAGGTACGAACGCGAGTAGCAGGTCAGCAGCGCCCAAAACATGATGAACGCCGTGAGCAGGCGGTTGCGGAATATGTAGAAGACGAAGAAAGCCAGTCCGAACGTGTTGGCGGCGTGGCAGGAGGGGAAACCGTAGCGACCGCCCCGGTAACCGTTCACAATCTGCACCAGGTCCGAAATGGGGTTCTCCAGATTGGCCGGGCGAAGACGGCAGGCCACCGGACGAATCAGGGTGGCGCATACCTGGTCGGCAAAGGTGATAGTCAACGCTACCGTGACGATGCAACCCAGTGCCATCTTCCATCCCAGGTTACGGAATATCACATACAATATGGCGGCATACATGGGAATCCACACCAACTTGCCGCTAAAGGCATACATAAAGTAATCGGCCCACTCCGCACGCCATCCGTTGATGGCCAGCAGCAAATCGGTGTCCGCATCGGACAGGACCGACAAAAAGTCAATTAACATCATCTCTCGGGTTCTGTTGTTTAGGGTTATCGGTTCAGTGATTTATCGGGTTGCCAGGTCGTCGTACAACTTCTGCAGATAGGCCTCGCCTGCACGCAGATTGGCGCCTTTGTGCTCTCCTTCGTCAAGAACGACCTTGCCCGACTGGTTGTCGAATATCAAATGGTTGTCGGCTGTAGCCACACCGAAGGCATCGGGCACGGTGAAGAAGGCGAAATGGGGCGATGCCGGGTTCATCAGGTCCTTGCTGAACACAAATTCGCCGTGCGGCAAGCCCAGTTGTGCCAGCAGCGTTGCGGCAATGTCCTGCTGCGAACCGTAGACATCGATGCGACGCGGCTTCTCGATGGCACCGCCCACCATCAGCAACGGTATCTGGTAACGTTCTATCATGAAGTTGTTCACAGGTTCGGGCGTAGCTCCCAGGTGATCGGGGACAAGCAGTACGACGGTGTTTTTCCACTGGGGCAACTCACGGTATTGCCTTATGAAGTCGCCCACGCAACTGTCGGTGTAGGCAAACGAGTTCATGGCGTCGTTCTCCAGACGGCGGTAGGGCACTTCGAAGGGCTCGTGACTGCTGGAGGTCTGAATGACGCGGTAGGCAGGCTGCTTCTGTCCGTCGGGGGCAGGAAGGGTGGCAGCCTCTTCCTTCAGTTCGTCCAGCAGACGGCGGAACACCAGATGGTCGTGCACGCCCCACTTGCTCAGACGGTCGGCAACGGGGAAGTCCTTGTCGGCTACAATATCTTCGAAGCCCGACGACATCAGGTACGAACGCATGTTGGTGAAGTCGGCATCGCCACCATAGTAGTACTTGGCACTGTAGCCTGCCTTCTTCAGGCTACCGGCTATGGCAGGCAGGTTCTGCGTCTTACGCGGATATTTCATGATGCTTGTCGTGGGCTGTGCCGGATAACCGCTCAGTATCGATACAAGTCCGCGGTCGGTACGAAAGCTGTTGGCATAGAAGTTGGTGAACAGCACACCTTCGCGGGTCAGGCTATCCATCTGCACCGCAATGTCGGGTGCGCCGCCCAGTGTAGTCATCAGCCGTGAAGAGAAGCCTTCCAGAATCACGATGCACACGTCGGGCCGCTGTGTATTGAACAGGGTGCGGTCGGCCATTGTCAGCGAATCGGTGGCCAGGGCACGCAGCGAATCGGCAGGTTGTGCGGCTCCTTCGACAGCCGGGTCAATCAGGGTGGCAAACAGTCGGTCGGCCTCGTCCGGCTCCATAAAGCGATACTGACTGGCAAAGTCTTTCTGTTTGGATAATGACTCCATCAGGCTGAAGGCCGGGTTGGTAGCAGCATGGTTCAGCAGGATATTGGTACTGAAATAAACCTTACCGGTGTTCATCGTCGACACCGTAAAACCTCCACGGATAGGGATAAACAGCAATCCCGTCAGCAGAAGCAGCAGGAACGACATGCCCAGACGATGGTAAGGCAGCTTCATCTGGCGGTACTTCTTCCCTATCAGCAACACACGGAAAAGCCAGTACAGCAACATGGCATACACCGCCATGACGAGTAATCCGCCCAACACAAACCACACACTGACACTAGCCATCGCCTCCTTAGGCGAGGAAAAGAAGTAAAACAGCGGAGTAGCATCAAGACGGAAGCCCCAGTAGCCGTATAAAGCAAGGTCGACCACGAAAATAACGGAAAGCAATATGGATATGAACAGGAAATACCCCTTCCAGATGCGGTGCAAAGCTCCCGACAGTGTCCATACGGTCACAATGGCCAGCAGCCCGGGAATCAGCGTCAAGTATCCTGCCAGCGACAGGTCGAGCGGAAGGCCGTGCCACATCACCTGCAGCCAGTCCTTCCACGAGGCATCGGCATACAGCGAATGATAGCAGAGCATGAACAACGGCTTCTGCACAACGAAGATACAGACGAACAGAAGATATGTCTTGAGGAATGCAATGAGTCTTTCTTTCATGGTGTCTTTTCTAGCTACTTTTTATCTAAGAATCTGATATTCCGGACAAAAATAGGCTTTTTATTTCTATTTCCGGTCATGATGCTGAAAGAAAAACGAAAAATGCCCTGCATCTGGAGCAATACAGACCAGCATACAGGGACATCAGAAAGGGTCGGCATCCGCCTTAATGGCGTTCCAGATGCAGACGATGGGTTATCGTGGCAGGTAGCTCGTTTTCGTAGTGAGTAACCATGATCAGCGTCTTGTCGCGTCGCTGGCAGAAGGCTTCGATCACCTTCTTCACCCGCCGGCGGTTGTAGGTATCCAGCCCATGCAATGGCTCGTCAAGAATCAGCAGTTCCGGGTCCTTCACAAAAGCACGTGCCAGCAAGGCCAGCCGTTGTTCGCCACTGGACAGCTGCAGGAACGGACGGTCCTTCAGGGCGGCAATGCCGAATATGTCCATCCACCACTCGCATACCGACATCTGTTCTTCCTTGGGACGCTTGTACAGTCCGATGCTGTCGTGCAGACCCGAAGCCACAATCTCGATGGCAGGCAGGTTCTTCAGATAAGCGCGGTGCATCTCGGGGCTGACGTAGCCGATGTGTTTCTTTATCTCCCAGATGCTCTCGCCCGAACCGCGCTTGCGTCCGAACAGGCTGATATCGCAGGCATACGACTGGGGATTATCGGCGCACACCAGACTGAGCAGGGTCGACTTTCCCGCACCATTTTCGCCACTCAGTGCCCACTTCTGGCCGCGCATAACGGTCCAGTCAAGGTCCTTCAGGATAGTACGGTCGCCATAACGGATGCTTACCTTGTTCAGCCGGACTACCTCGGCGGAATCGTAGTTGGCGTGTTCGTAGGGATAGTTCAGGATGCGTTGTTGCAGTTCGTCGAACGAGTGGGCTGTGTCCTGCTCGCGGAAGGCCTTCAGATACTCCTCGCGCGTCATCTTGGGACCAACCGTCCGGTTGCTGACGGGCACTACATGGGTGATGAACGATGGGATGTCGTCGAGCATCGAGAGTACCAGCACAATCTGCAACGAAGCAAGCCGCGTCAGTTCGTCCAACAGATGGAACAGCAGATCGCGTGTCGCCGCATCGAGGCCGATGAAAGGATTGTCCATAATAAGGATGCGGGGCGAAGTCAGCAGCGTCTTGGTCAGCTGGAACTTGCGCAACTCTCCGCTGGAAAGCAGGATGATTTTCTTTTCCAGCATTGGTTCGATGCGGAACAGGTCGAATAGCTGTTGCTTCAGGGCATCATCCTTGATCGTCCCCAACAGGTCGCGTACCACGGGGGCATCGTCCTGATCGTGTGCATTCCAACGTTGCTGGTAGTAATAGTTGGCGTCGGCCGACCCGTACGTGTCGCGAAAGGCTATGTATTTGATATTATCATAAACCGCTTTCGAAGCCGAAGGAGAAAAGTCGTAAGACAATTCACCTTCGTACAAAGGATATTTGCCTGTCAGCATATCGACCAGCAGACTCTTACCGGCTCCGTTGGGGCCGACAATGGCGATGTGCTCCCCGTCCATGAAATCGAGTGAAACGGGACGGGCCAAACGCACAAGCGGGTTGCGTACGACGCCCCCCGCTACATGTATTGTATAATGTGGCATATTATAGAAATAAATTACTGATATATGATCATGGCCGACTGCGGCGCTACCGTCAGCGAGGGGCCATAGACTGTCGCCAACCCTTTTTCGTTGACTAAACCGTTCTGACAAACAACTGTATATTTGCCTTCGGGTACCGACAGGGAGGCTGACTCGCGGCGGGCATTCAGCACTACGATGATGTCTTTCCATGTATCGCCTCCAGCGTGATCCTTCAAGCGGTAAGCCACGAGGTTCGTACCTTCGACAGGCAGGAACTCCAGATGCTTTCTTACCAGTTCGGCATCGCCCAGACGGAAGGCCGGATGATTGCGGCGCAACTGTATCAGCCCCTTGTAGTAGGCAAATGCGTCGGCATTGAGCGTCTTGCGATCCCAGTCGATAGCGTTGATGGAGTCCGGACTCTGATAGCTGTTGTGCACGCCTTTCTTGTCGCGCATCACTTCTTCACCGGCATAGATGAAGGGGACGCCCTGCGAGGTGAACACAGCCGTCTGTGCCAGCTTGTCTAAGCGTACCAGTTCTTCAGGCGTGATGCCGGGTACACTTGCCTTCAGGCGGTCTACCAGACACATATCGTCGTGACACGACACGTAGCTGATCATCTGCGTAGGCTGTCCGGCCCAGGGAGCCTTGCTGTAATTCACCGAGTCGTTGTTAATCTGCGGATGCTTTACAGCACCTGCAATGCCAAACTTGATGCTTTCTTCTCCACCCGGCAGTCCGGCCAGAAATGCGCCTTGCTCGTTGTTGTTGAAAGGTCCTCGGAGAGCATCACGCATCTCGTCGGAGAAAGCGGCGATGCCAGGCATCTTGTAAGTGTTGGCTTTCATGGCCAGCGAATCTTCGGGCATCTGCGGTGCCGAAGCAGCCCAACCTTCACCATATATAAATATGGTAGGATCGATAGCCGAAGCGGCCTTACGTATTTCGTTCATCGTTTCGATGTCGTGAATGCCCATCAGATCGAAACGGAAACCGTCGATGTGATATTCGTTGATCCAGTAGAGCACTGACTCGATCATGTACTTGCGCATCATGGGGCGGTTGCTTGCCGTCTCGTTGCCACAAGCCGAAGCGTCGGCCAGTGTACCATCAGGCCGCTGACGATAGAAGTAACCGGGCACGGTACGTTCGAAATTGCTTTCGGCTGTGTTGAACGTATGGTTATAAACAACATCAAGCACTACGCGGATGCCTGCCTTGTGCAAAGCCTGCACCATCTGCTTGAACTCGCGGATACGGACTTCCGGACGATAGGGATCGATAGAATAAGAGCCTTCGGGCACATTGTAGTTCAATGGGTCGTAGCCCCAGTTGTATTTGTTTTCATCCAGACGGGTCTCATCGACCGAAGCATAGTCATACGAAGGCAGGATATGCACGTGCGTCACACCCAGCTCCTTCAGGTGGTCGATGCCGGTAGCCATTCCGCCGGAGTTCTTCGTACCGGTCTCGGTCATGGCCAGGAACTTGCCCTTATGCTCGATGCCCGATGAAGGATGTACGGAGAAGTCGCGGTGATGCACTTCATAAATGATAATGTCAGCAGGACTTGCCAGCGGCGGACGCTTGTCCTCGGCCCATCCTTCGGGATCGGTCTCGCGCAAGTCGATGATGGCAGCACGCTTGCCGTTCACTCCTACTGCCTTGGCGTTGATACCGGGAGTATCGCCTTGCCACTTTCCGTCTATCTTCACGTTGAAGGTGTAGAATTTCCCTTTCAGGTCTTTTTCTACTTTTGTCTTCCAGGTACCTTCCTCGGCCCGTTCCATGCTGACGGTCTCGTAGGCATGTCCACCTTCGCCTGCCTCGTAAAGCATCAGGCGTACTTCGTCGGCTGTGGGTGCCCACAGCGTAAACTGAGTTGCTTCGGGCGCATACTCCATCTCGGTCAGACTGCCGGAACGTACCGGATAAAGTTCAAAAGAAGTGTATTCATTCTTTGCCGGAGCACAACTGACAACTGTGGCCGCCGCTACTCCAATGATTACCAAATCGTTCAGCTTCACCATACTGTTATTATTTTATTGTTTCAATAATTTCGTCCATTTGTTCCTGTCTATCCTTTTACCTTGTCGGGATTCTTGGCGATGAAGTCTTTCCATCCACGATAGCTTTTCTCCACTGCCGGACGCCCCATCTGCAGGTAGTGGCAATAGGCGGCTGCCAGAGCATCGGTAGCATCCATAAAGGTAGGCATATCGGCCTTACTGAAGTGCAACATGCGCTGCAACATATCGGCCACCTGCTCTTTCGAAGCCTGCCCGTTGCCCGTGATAGCCATCTTTATCTTCAGCGGGGCATATTCCGTAATCGGGATGTCGCGACTCAATGCTGCCGCCATGGCTACTCCCTGTGCCCGTCCCAGTTTCAGCATGGACTGCACGTTCTTACCGAAAAAAGGTGCTTCGATGGCCACTTCGTCGGGCAGATAGCTCTCGATGATGCTCAACACCCGTTCGTGGATATGCCGCAATTTCAGGTAGTGGTCGCCAAACTTACGCAGGTCAATGATGCCCATCGCTATCATCTCGGGCTTGACACCCGTCACCCGCAAAACGCCATATCCCATGATGGTAGTTCCCGGGTCGATGCCCAGAATGACTTTTTCCTTTACCGGCTGTATCACACGATTACCTCCATCAGTGTAGGGAAGCCCACTACTTTGTCTTTGAATAGCTTCATCATCTCCTCATTCAGTTTCACGCCCTGTTCGGTGTGCCAGCGGTGCAGACTGGCAGAATCTTCTACCTCGAACTGCACAGAATAGCAGTTGCCTTCTTCGCGATGGCTCAAGATGCGAGTAATACGCGGTGAGCGCAATATCCCTGTTTTCTCCACTTCGGGCAAGTAGTATTCCTGCATCCAAATCAGGAAATATTTCTCCTGCCCGTCTTCCACATGATAGGTTGTATTATAGACCAGCATAACTTTTTTCTTATTTTTCTCCGCAAACATAGCAATTATTTCAGAATTATGCATTATATTTGCGCCGTCAAAACAAGAAAACGTTCCGCAAACGTTTCAATGACGCTTAAATTGGGGTATTAGCTCATCTGGCTAGAGCGCGACACTGGCAGTGTCGAGGTGAGCGGTTCGAGTCCGCTATGCTCCACTTCTCAAAATCGCTCTTACAGTGCTACAGAGGCACTTCCAAAACTTCTTCAATTCGTTTTGGATTAAAAAAAAGACAATTAATGCCATTTTTGACATTAAGAACTTGTCGAAAACGAATCCAAAACAATTATGACAACTCTCAAATTAGCCGTTGTTCCGGCCAAGGTGCTGAAAAGCGGAAAACATAAAATCAGAATTGCAATAGGACATAAACAAGAAACAAGATATCTTGTTACTCGTTTCGTTATTGATTCTCCTTCTCAGTTTAGAGACGGACAAATTGTAGATGCTCCTTACGCTTCACATATTAATATGAAGCTGAGAAACCTACTTAATACTTATCAAGAAGCATTAGATAAGATAAACACCAATTCCTATACATGCTCCCAAATCGCAGAATACCTCTCTAATTATAGAGAAGGTACTTGTCCTTTTACAGACATTGCCAACGAATATATTGGTGGGATGATTAAAGAAGGCAGAAAGAGTACAGCACAACTGTACCAGAAAACTACCGATTACTTCCTGGATAGTGTAGGACATGACTCAATGCTTGAGGGAATCACACCACGTACCATCAAAGACTTCGACTTATACCTTAAACAACGCAATTTCAGTCCGGCGACAAGAGGTACACACATGGCACATCTAAAAGCAATCATTAATTATGCTATAAAATATAGGAAAGTATCATATGAAGCTCATCCATTCGAATTTTATGAAAAACCAGATTGCTCCGTTCGGGAATTGGATATCAGCGTTGATGAAGTACGTCTGATCAGAGATGCAGAGGTTACAGAGAAATCGCTTTGTATGGCCCGTGACCTTTTCATGTTATCCTATTACCTGGGTGGAATCAACCTGATCGATTTAATGCAGATCAATTTTAAAGGGAAAGACACGATAGAGTATATACGTGAGAAATCAAAGAATACCAAAAAGGGTGACAAAAAGATTAGCTTCACTATCCCGGATGAAGCTAAGCCAATAATAAAAAAATGGATGGGTAAGAATGGTAAGCTAAATTTCGGATATAAGCTATCTTATGACAACTTTAGGAAATATGTCACTAAAGAGATTATACGACTCGCAGATAGGATTGGAATTGAAAAGCATGTAGTATATTATTCAGCAAGGAAAAGCTTCGTACAGCATGGATTTGAGCTTGGGATACCCCTTGAAACACTCGAATATTGTATCGGCCAAAGCATGAAGGCAAATAGGCCGATATTCAACTACGTTAAAATAATGAGAAAGCATGCGGACGAAGCAATCCGCAAAATATTGGATAACTTACGCTGATGTTTGGACAAAGGCTATCGCTTCTTTGATAGCCTCTTCCCTCTCCTTTTCTACCTCAGAATTTAAACGTTCAATAAGGTCCATATCTCCCGAAATTGCCGACTTCTCCCCCTCCGGAAATGCGACCGTAAGCCGGTAATGACCATAGCCTACAAAAGCCTTAGTGAGCGTTGGCGCGGATTGTTTTTTAGCCATATCTGAAATGTTTGAGTAGCGAGAAACAAGAACGGTCCCGCTTTCCCGTTGCGTTACATACCTATTTGCGTCAGATACAGTGTAGCCATTAAGCATACATCACGGGGGTCGGGACCGCATATGAAGAAGCTACTGGCAACACCCATCACCAGTAGCCCAACGGTCAGATTATCTCTGACGCAAATTAGTAAGTAACGCAATACAAAGATGGTAAAATTACGCCGGAGTACGAAATATTCTCGATTATTTTTTGATAATAACCAAAAGATTATTATCTTTGTTGTGTCAAATAACAAAGAAATATGAGTAATGAACAAATTAAAAAAGACCTGCTTATACAAAGAGCATTTCTGAAAAAAGAACTGGATCAGCTAAGGTTTATTGCCGAGGTAACAGGAACCAATCAGGAAAAAGAGATTGATAAAAGATTAGACAGGCTCCTAACCATCGACAAGATCTTGGAAGAGTTAGAAAAAAAGAAGTAAAAACAAGCCCTCTCTTCGGAGAGGGTACAAAAAAATATATGTATGACACTAAAAGATGAACTACAGGCATTAAAGCCGTTGCTTGGGACTGATTCCCCCGAGTTTTACGACCGGATGAAAGACATTGCCACACGGTATACTTCCAATGACGATAAAAAGGTAATATCTGAATTTGTTTCTGATCGATTGCAGGAGGTTGACAAGAAAATAGATTCCATGGAAGAAAATGCCATCAAATTACAACTACAGGAGGTTGCGGAGATTGTGTCTCTGAGCTACCTAGCAAAAAAATATTTCAATAGAAGTCGCTCATGGCTGTACCAAAGGTTAAACGGGAATATTGTCAACGGTAAACCAGCCCGATTCACCGAAGAAGAATTAGCAACGTTCAATAATGCTTTGCAAGACATATCCAAAAAAATAGGCTCACTCAGTATCTCTCATTGATACTTTGTTATTTGACATCTTCCCCGCAGCATGAGCCGCTGCGGGGATTTTTTGTATAAAGAGTATCAGCATATCGGCCTTTATTCCTACATTTGTCGCCATGAAGAATATCGAAATACATCTTGTGGACTTGTCCACTACCCTACCGTTACCTTACGCTGACGAGGGTATCCGTGCTGGCTTCCCTTCACCTGCCCAGGACTACATGGAGCAGGCCATTGATCTGAATAAGGAGTTGATAAAGCATCCCTCAAGCACGTTCTACGGTCGTGTAGTCGGTGACAGCATGAAGGACGAAGGCATCGAAGAAGGAGACATCCTCGTCATCGATAAGTCGTTGGAGCTGATTGAGGGCGACTTGGCCGTGTGCTATGTCGACGGTGACTTCACAGTCAAACGTGTATCCATCGAGAAAGATACCGTCTGGCTTGTACCGTCAAATCCTGATTACCCACGTATCAAGGTGACAGCCGACAATGATTTCATGGTTTGGGGTATCGTGACCTATACTATAAAGAAAAACCGCAGAAGGAGGAGGTAACCATGTTCGGCCTGATGGACTGTAATAACTTCTATGCCTCTTGCGAACGGGTGTTCAACCCATCGCTGAATGGCCGGCCTGTAGTTGTATTGAGCAACAACGACGGATGTGTCATCGCCCGCTCCAATGAAGCGAAAGTACTTGGTATTCCGATGGGCGCACCGGCATTTCAGATAAAAGAACTGGTAGAGAAGCACGGCATTACAGTCTTTTCGTCCAACTATACGTTATACGGAGATATGTCCTCTCGGGTCATGTCCATCCTCTCCTCTCTGGTACCGGAAATCGAAGTCTATTCCATTGACGAAGCATTCGTGAACTTGGACGGCATTACGAACTATCATAGCTTGGGAACAGATATCGTCAACAAGGTATATAAAGGTACAGGCATCCCCGTCAGTCTGGGCATAGCCCCCACTCGAACATTGGCAAAGATGGCCAACAAGTTTGCAAAGAAATACCCGGCATACAAGCGAGTCTGCTGTATTGACACGGAAGAGAAGCGGGAGAAGGCCCTGCGTTTATTTGAAATAGGCGATGTCTGGGGAATTGGTCGGCGACAGGCTGCTAAGCTGGAGAAAGAAGGTGTAAAGACGGCCTATGATTTCACCCAACTTCCTGGATCATGGGTGCGCAAGTACATGACAGTAGTAGGTGAACGTACATGGAAAGAACTGCGCGGAATACCCTGCATCACTGAGAACATCACCCCACGGAAACAAATCTGCACCTCACGCAGCTTTGGTCAGATGATTGAAAACATTGAGCAAATGGATGAAGCTGTGTCGACATTTGCCTCTACGTGTGCCAAGAAGTTACGTGAGCAGAATGGCTATGCCGTGTCGCTTCTTGTGTTCATTATAACTAACCGCTTCCGGGAAGACCTTCCGCAATACTGGAAAAGCGTATCGGTCAATCTGCCGGTGCCCACAGACGATACGCTGAAGATTGTTCACTACGCCTTGTCAGGATTGCGAAGCATCTTCAGGACTGGATACCAATACAAAAAGGCAGGAGTGATCATCACGGAAATCACGTACAATGTCCAGCATAACCTGTTCGACACCGTGGATCGAGACAAGCGGGAACGGTTAATGAATGCCATTGACAGTATCAACGGAAAGCATGGACATTCCGTCAAGTTGGCTGTCCAAGGTCAGGGTACTGGCTGGAAGC
>NZ_JAULLJ010000079.1:0-4574 GCF_030518095.1 Bacteroides sp. ET489 | reverse complement strand
CATTGAGTTCACAACGGGCTACCGCATTGATGTCGCCAAATGGGATGCCGACAAGCAGCGGGTAAAGAACGGATGCACCAACAAGCTGAAGCAAAGCGCATCGGAAATCAATGCGGACTTGCTGAAATACTACACCGAAATACAGAATATCTTCAAGGAGTTCGAGGTGCAGGGATTCATGCCCACTACCGAACAGGTAAAGGATGCGTTCAACAGATTGCACGATGGGAAAAAGGAAGAGGAGGAAGCCCCGGTGGTGTTTCTTCCGTTGGAGGTATTTGATGAGTTCATTAAGGAGTGCGGCACGCAAAACGGTTGGTCTGATGCCACCTATGAGAAATTTGCCGCAGTAAGGAAACATCTTGAAAAGTTTGACAAGGGACTGACTTTTGAATCGTTGGACGAACCCAAGCTAACAAAGTATGTGAATTTCCTGAAAGACACCGAAGATATGCGGAACACGTCCATCATGAAACAGGTCGCTTATCTGAAATGGTTCCTGCGCTGGTGTACCAAGAAAGGGTATTGCATGAACAATGCCTATGAAGATTTCAACCCCAAATTACGAAGCACACCGAAAAAGGTGATATTCCTCACTTGGGAAGAACTGAACAAACTCAAAAATTATCAGATACCCGACACAAAGCAATACCTTGAACGGGTGAGGGATGTCTTTCTGTTCTGTTGCTTTACCGGACTCCGGTATTCGGATGTGCATAATCTGAAGAAAAGCGACATCAGGGACGGATATATAGAAATTACTACCGTAAAGACCGCAGAAAGGCTCATCATCGAACTTAACAACCACAGCAAGGCAATACTCGACAAATACAAGGGTGTGGAATTTGAGGGGCACAAGGCTCTCCCTGTCATAAGCAACCAAAAGATGAATGACTATTTGAAGGAACTGGGCGAACTTGCCGAAATCAACGAACCTGTAAGTGAAACCTACTACAAAGGAAGCAGCCGTATAGACACCATTACACCCAAATACGCATTGCTGGGTACCCATGCCGGGAGAAGGACTTTCATCTGTAACGCTCTGGCTCTCGGTATTCCGGCACAGGTAGTGATGAAATGGACGGGACATAGCGACTACAAGGCTATGAAACCCTACATCGACATTGCCGATGATGTGAAAGCCAGTGCGATGAACAAATTCAACCAACTATAAAAACAATCAGCAAGTTTCACGGGATGCCTGTTATTGGGCTTATCTTTGTAACTTTCAATACATATAACAATGAGCAACAACGATAACAATATAGAGAAAAGGAGTTTCGAGGCTTTTGTCAATGCCATTGGGTCAGAAATAGAGCAGGCGCAAGTCCGGCTCATTAGTGCCGCCAATGCGCAGATGCTGTTCCATTACTGGAAGATGGGCAACTACATATTGTACCACCAGAACCGACAAGGCTGGGGCGGCAAGGTCATCAAGAAACTGGCGCAGGCGATACGGTTCAATTATCCCGAAAAGAAAGGATATTCGGTCAGGAACTTGGCTTATATGTGCCAGTTCGCACGTTCATATCCATTGACCGTATTACGGAGTTTCATCGAAACCGATGCGAAATTGATTACTCCAAGTGTGCGGAAAATCACGGATGAAATCCAAAGCCTGAACAATGTGCCATTTACGCAAGAACCTCTTGCGCAAATACAATCCTCAGACAACAAGGAAGTTGCAATTGTGCAAGAACCTCTTGCGCAAATTCAGGATGTAACCCAGACAGTAGCCGTCGTTTACCGGATGCCGATTGAGGACATGGAAAAACTGTTCCTAGCATCACCTGTTGCAAGAATCAATTGGGCAAGCCATGTGATTCTGCTGAACAGTTCCCTTCCGTTAGGTGTCGATTACTGGTATATAAAGCAATCCGTGGAAATGGGCTGGAGCAGCAATGTTCTTAAAATGCAGATTGAAAGCAAATTGTTTGAACGGCAAATCAACAGTCACAAGGTCAATAATTTTACCGCCACGCTTCCTGCACCTCAAAGCGGCCTTGCCAACTACCTGTTGAAAGACCCGTATATCTTTGACTTGGCAGGAGCCAAAGAACGTGCGGACGAAAGGGACATAGAGGAACAGTTGGTAAAGCACGTCACCCGATACTTGTTGGAGATGGGCAACGGATTTGCCTTTGTCGCAAGGCAGAAGCATTTCCAGATTGGCGACAGCGATTTCTATGCCGACCTGATTCTGTACAACATAAAGCTCCATGCATACGTAGTTGTGGAACTGAAAGCTACCCCGTTCAAACCGGAATACGCCGGACAGTTGAACTTCTACATCAATGTGGTGGATGACAAACTGAGGGGAGAGAATGACAACAAGACCATCGGGCTGCTGTTGTGCAAGGGCAAGGATGAGATTGTCGCGCAATATGCACTGACAGGCTATGACCAGCCTATCGGCATCAGCGATTACCAGCTCAGCAAGGCTGTGCCGGAAAGCCTGAAATCGGCGTTGCCAAGCATAGAACAGGTGGAAGAAGAACTGACTATGCTTCTTGACAATGAAAAGAACAGACAAAAGTAGGACACCTATGGCAGACAAGATACAGACGATGATTCCCCGATACGGGGAACTCAATAGAATATACAGGGACTATATAGACAATCGCGTTTTCTCTTTTGACAGACAAAAATTCATTTCCGATTTCTGTCAGGAATACAATGACATGAAGTCTTTTGAGGCTGCTATCCTTGAACTGGTGCTTGACAGGCAAAAAGAACAATACACCTTGATACTCAACAGCCTGAAAACCGAAATAGAAAAGAGCATACAGGCTTATGAGGTGTGCCCGTTGAGTGATAGTGCCGTAGAGCGTGCTTGCTATCGACACATGGAAAGGTATTCCCTTGAAATTGAAGCCCAACAGGATGTAACAAGGAGCCTAAGCAAGCCGCTGAATGAAGCCAACAACAGGTATGATTCCATTGGCTACAGGGAACATACTGCCGAAGAGGAAAAACAGGCTGAAAAAGAATATGAACGCTGCAAGGCTGAATATGACAAGGAAAGAGCCAAACTGAATGAACTCTATGACCAGCAAAAGGCAGCAAGGAAAGAGGCATTCCAATATATGAAGAACCGTTGTGCGGACATGTACCGTCAAAGCTGCCTTTTTCTGGATATATTGAAGAAATACATTCCTGACGGGAAACGACAGGACGAGCCGGGCAAGCCAATCAGTCAGCAGGAAACGGCGGATGAACAACAAGAGTATTTCAGCATGAAATTGCTTTCGCTCATTCATGAGGTATGTGTTGGAGAACAGTTCGAGGAAATTTCCGCACCGGATTTTTATGCCAATATGAACTTGCACCCCTGCAACTGCAAGTTGAGAATTAAACCGAGAGAGAAGATACGTGTATGCTATCTGATATTCCTCATGAGCGAAAAACTCTCCAAACAGGACAAGGACAAATGGAAAGCCGGGATACTGAAACTGCTGGATATTGATGACAGCTACTACAAGTCCAAGTACAAGGAGCCAGTTTCTGATTTCCCCAGTGACAGCAACCAGAAATTCGCCAAAGAAATGGAGCATATATTCAGATAATCGGTGACATATCCTGATATTTTACGAAAGTTCCACTTTTACCACTCAAATTAATTTTTGAGTGGTATTTTTATTTTCTGATATTCAATAAGATACAGCGATGCTCGGATTATACCGTCCCCATCCTTACCACCCATAACCCTACCTAATTTTGCACCGTTCGAGAACAGAAATAACAGCCAGTGCGCAGGGCTGATTGTTGAATCAAAAAAGTAGAACTATGCAAAATCTACAAGAATTATTATCCAAACCCGTCTGGCAGATGACGGGTGAAGAGTTCATAATGTTAAGCAGACACGCTTCCGTTCAGACGGAAGCGCAGCCGCAGTCCGTAACGGACACAAACAGAAAGTATGTGTACGGAATACCCGGCATAGCCAGACTGTTCGGATGCAGCCTGCCCACCGCCAACCGCATAAAGAAAAGCGGAAAAATAGACAAGGCTATCACCCAGATAGGGCGCAAGATTATCGTGGATGCGGAACTTGCCCTTGAACTGGCAGGGAAGAAAACAGGCGGACGCAAGTAACGGGAGGAATTGCTATGGACTATATGAAAGACATCCGGGAAATATCGGACGAACAGGCGGTAATCCTCTGGCAAGCCTCACGGTTGAGCCTGTCGGGAAAATACGAGAAAGCGCCAGAAATCCTCAGCGTGAAAGGTTCTGTAATCGGCACGTTGGGAAATTTCAGTGCATCCATCGGCAAAGCCAAAAGCAAGAAGACATTCAATGTGTCGGCTATCGTGGCTGCGGCTTTGAAGAACGGCACGGTGCTCAGGTATGCGGCTGAACTTCCCGAAGCCAAGCGGAAAGTGCTGTATGTCGATACGGAGCAAAGCCCCCACCACTGCCTGAATGTGATGGAACGCATCATGCGCATGGCAGGGCTGCCCGATGACAGGGACAACGAGAACCTTGAGTTCCTTGCCCTGCGGAAATATACGCCGGAGCAACGCATAAGGATTGTCGAACAGGCAATCTACCATACACCGAACCTCGGTATG
>NZ_JAULLJ010000078.1:0-4587 GCF_030518095.1 Bacteroides sp. ET489 | reverse complement strand
ACCTCTGCATGGCAAGGTTGGAAAACAATAACATTACTATAGTATTATGAGCAGCATTGGGACTGAATTGAAGATTAACGTACACCTCGATAAGATGGACGGATATAGGATGAGTGACATTGATTTCACTTGTGATTTCTATGTTTACACCAATCGTAGGGTGACGATTGCCAAGGAGCAGATGATAAAGGCTGACGATGACAATTATGTGGCTTTGGTTGACTCATCGAAGTTGGGGACGGGTACAATCAGATGCCGTGTCACTGCACACATACCTGATGCGGACTTTGATGACGGCATCCGTGCTGAGATTGAGGAAGTGAATACGGGCATTACAATAGTCAGATGAAATGGGATGTCTGAAGGTCATAACAAATCGTATCGGTGACGGTATCCATGCACATTCCGCACGTGTCGGAAAAGGCATTCAGATTCTTGCCGACCGGATAGGTGGCATGAGTGTTACATGCGGCCTTGTTTGCACGATAAACTCTCAAAACAAGATATTGTGGTCGGACAAGTATCTCGTTTGGCTCAATAGTGAAGTAGGTATTGTAAAGTATAACAGCATCATATCTACTAAAGACTGGAAGTTAGAAGAAGTAACAATAGAAAAACTTTTATAAAATAGAAATATGGGAAGTATTAAAATTGGTAAGTTTGAGATTTCGCAACAAAGCGGAACGGCAGGGAAAACGCCTATTGGGCATAAGCTCACCGAGAAACACACAGGTAGAAATAAATATCAGAAAATGGTGCGCGCTAGCATATCAGCACCTGGTTCACAATCGGAAGCGATCGAGACGCTTGAAGTGCAAGGAATGACACCCTATCTGACATTGAACACATCGCAAACTGAAGTAGCATATAATGTTACTACAGTGACGTTAAATGGAAAAAGTAACGCTGAGAAATTTCGTGTTTCTTCATCGGGCAAATCAATCACGCTTGTGACCAACACTGGATATACTGTATCCGAAAATGTAGGTACATTTTCTGCAGGATTTGGTGAGCAAGCGGAAGGTTCAGTGGCAATCAAACTACAATTTGCGGCTAATAATACTAGCAGTTCGGAAACTATTCCTGTATTGGTTGAGTACTGGGATGGTAGTGAATGGCAGAGTGCAGGTACACATAACATCATTCAGTCATCTTCGGATGCAGATGTTTCGTTTACTATCACTCCTAACACTCTCGAAGATTTCGCCAAAGAGGGAGGCACACAGACTGTATCAATCACATCTAACGTGGCTTATTCCATCGAAGTACAAGGAGATGTCGAAACAAGCTGGCTAACGTTATCACGTCAATCTGGTACGGCAACAACAGAAGAATTGAATATAACAGCGGCAGCGCAAGCCGTAGGAGCAGAAGCAAGAGAAGTATCGATTAAATTCAAGTCGAACATTACAGGCAGTGTTATCGGTACTCTTGCCGCAAAACAGGTAGCTGGAGAGGCATACGCAATTTCGTGGGAAAGCGATACACTGACATTCACAAATGATGATCTGAATCAAATCAAGAATAACAACCTGACAGCAAATTCAGACTGGTACATAGAGGAAGTTGTATGAACATAGACTGGTTATCCATCACACCGCAGTCCGGGCAAGCTGGAACGAATCCTATAAGTTTTCAGCTTATATCCGAGAACGATAGTTTTGAAGATAAAACTATTCGTGTAAGAGCGGTGTGCGGAAATGCAAGATCAAAAAAAACTATTGTTCTGAAAGGAAAGAGCTATCCAGTTGGTACAGTCTTCAATTTTGCTTATACGGGTTCAGTACAGGAAATCACTCTTCCGAAAGGGCGTTACAAGCTACAATGTTGGGGAGCGCAAGGAGGTAACGTGAGTGGTAGTTATACAGCGACCGGGAGCAAAGGAGGATATTCCGAGGGTGTTCTGACTCTTACAGAACCTACAACTATCTATGTGTTCGTGGGTGGGCAGGGTACATCTTCCTCAACATCGAGTACAAGTGGGACCGCTAATGGTGGTTGGAATGGTGGAGGTTCTTCTGTAAGGAGATCTTCGTATAACAGTGGAGGTACTTACGGAGAATCTTATCCAAGGCCAGGTGGCGGCGCAACTGATATGTGTTTGGTTACATCCTCTATGTCTTATTCTTCTGGGAGAACAAATAGAAGTTCTGTATCACTATTGAGTAGATTTATAGTGGCAGGTGGTGGCGCAGGTGCTTCTGCAAGATATACTGAAAGTGCTACAACAACTAATGATTGGGTAAGTATATATACAGGAGGTGCTGACAGCTACTCAAATTCATCTGCCTGGGAGGGCCGTATGTACTTTCAAAAGAACATATCGGTTAGTGTTGGAAAAAAATATAAATTTTCAGTTAATAATCCATCCTCTTCTGGAATATACGCTTACCAAATTCAATTTCATAAACAAGATGGAACTTGGATTTCTACTATTAAGAGCAATGAGGGTACAGCCCCATCTAATGCTTACGAAATGAAATGTTTTGTAGCAACAAATAGTACAGAAGATGAAGGATTCTCTCCAAGTTCATGCAAGTTTAATATTTATAGGTATGATGAGGTTGCTGATACATCAACAAGTTCCGGTAAGTCCAACTCTTCACAACAAGGTGGTGGAACAAGTGGGCGTGGGCAGTATCCAGGAAAACAAAATTCAGCGGGTTCAGGTGGTGCATTCGGATTAGGTGCAAATCAAACTACTACCAACTACCGCTATGATGCTGGGGCAGGTGGCGGTGGCTGGTATGGTGGAGGTACAAGCTATTCAGATTCGTCAACCAGCTATGTGAACTATTCAGGTGGTGGAAGCGGATTTGTCAACACAGCCGCAAATGCCGGGTACCGGCCATCCGGATATACAGGATTACAGTTAGACAGCGGTACTACTACCGCAGGTAATAGTAGTCACCCAAGCACGTCGGGAGGAACAGAGACTGGTCATAGCGGAAATGGATATGCGAGAATAACAGTTTTAGATAACTAATTATTAATTTTTTGATTATGGAAATTAAAAAAGAACAGGACGGAAAGTGGATTTTCCCAGGTTACGGAAAATTCTTAGTGAATGCTTCCGCTAAGGAAGATGTAGACAAATTGATTGCGCTCAAAGTTTTTGTGCCATTGGATTCGTCGAATGATCAATGGGATGAGATTACAGAAGAGGAGAAAAATCGTATTATATCTGCCCAGCTTGTTGCTAAGGGTCAAATTGCAAGTATGAACGAAAGCATTACCCAGCAGTCTTCGCTTATTACAGCATCTATTAACTCGTTCGGCCTTTCAAACGAAAAAGCCTTGGAGTTCAAGGATATGTACCCTGAATTTTTTGCAGACGTTGTTGGAAAAGAATTCGATGAAGGATACATGTTCAAATATAAGACTGATGAAGAAGAAGAGTACACGCTGTACAAGTTCCGTCAGAAGCATACAGCACAGGCGCAATATCCACCTTCTGATAATACGTCTTCTCTTTATGAAGTAGTAGACGTAACTCATTCCGGGACAAAAGAAGATCCAATTCCATATAAACAAAATATGGCATTGGAACAAGGGAAATACTATGTCCAGTATGGTGTAGTATATGAGTGTTACAATGCAGCGACACCACAGCCTTATGACTTGTCAGATCTTACTGCACATGTAAGAGTAGCAGAATAATTCTATTGTAAAACTTAGAACCTCGCGATGTATAGGTAATCGCATGTTTGCTATGAAAAGACTGATTTTCATGTGTGCCGCACTTTTGATGTGCGTAGTGAGTGTTTTCGCGGCTCAAACCGCAGGTAGTGAATCAGTGACGGCTGACTTTCTCGATGGCTTCAAGAGTTTTGTCGGATTGGCCACCGTAGTAGTTCCGGCAGTGGTCGGCTTCATCGCTTCGAAGCTCCAGAATCCGATGAATAGATGGGTGACGTGCTGGGTGACAGCAGTCGTTGGCGTAGTTGTGACTTTTTTCTCTTGGTGGATGGATTTGGGATTCCCGCCTGTAGATGCAAGTATCTGGGTAGTGGTGATTGACGCATTGTTTGTCGCATTAGCATCGACCGGAATTGTATCCGTTGTAACAAGCGAATGGCTGGCCAAGTTGTTCGGTAGTAAAGTTAAGAAAGAGTAATGGAGAAGCTGCTGCACACCATAGCCCCGCAACTGGCAGTTGCCGGGGCTTACTCCTTCATCGGAGAGATCAAGGGTGTTGTATTTGAACTTCGCTGGATGCTGGTATTTATCATCGTGATGATCGTCGCAGACTTCGTGCTTGGTATCATTGACAGCGTGGTGAAGCGAGGTGAAGATTTCCGTTTTAGCAGGGCGGGGCGGCGTACGATGTGCAAGTTTATCGAGTACAATTCGTACCTGGTACTCGGTTTTATGCTTGGACTTGCGATCCTGCAGCCGGTTGGTATATGCAGCTATACCGTTTCGGCCATGTGCGGTCTTGGGCTGGCCATCGTATTTGAGTTCGACTCTATCATGGAGCATATCTGCGTCATCCACGGTATCAAGAACAAAGTAAGTATCAAACAGCTGCTTGTTGGATATATAAAGAAGAAATATAATACGGCCGGTGAGATTATCGAGGAGGTA
>NZ_JAULLJ010000077.1:0-4785 GCF_030518095.1 Bacteroides sp. ET489 | reverse complement strand
AAGGACGAGTCTGACCTCAATGCGCTCAGCCGGATCTGTGGCTGTTTTCCAGTATAGAGTGTTTGATTTGTTCATACTTTTATTGTTTTTATGAGGGAATACGGCAGTCATTCTACCGCATTCCCCGAATGTTATGATTTGATATTTATTTGTTCCTGTGCGGACTCCTTTTTCACGGTCCTCAGTCTTTTAAGGAGATACAGGAAATATTCACGGTCATAGATCCGGAAAAGAAATTCCTCTGATGTCTCCTTGATATGTCCGATGAAAGTTGCGGATTCCCTGTCGGGAGGATATTGAAAGAAATGTCCGTCGGAAACAAGGGTGAACTTCTTTCCTGATATATGGTCTATCAGTTCGTCCGGAGTTTCGTAATGTCCTTTCCCTTTATAGAACTGATAATGGTTCCGGCGAAGACTTTTCAGGGTATTCGCCATGTCCGTCCTTGCTTGTCTGGAATCTGATTGGATGACAAGGTTGCAGATGAATACGGGCTGTTTTCCGTCCAGTGAAAAATAATATGGAATGAGTCTGGTTCCGGTTGTGACCGTTTTGCCTGTTTCCTCTTTTGAGATCACGGCTTTTCGGTTGATGATTTCCATGTGACGGTCTATCTGACTGTCCAGTTCGGATTGCGGAGTAAGTACGGAGCGCAGGCCCTTGAAATATCTTCCTTGATGGGTGAAGCAGAAAGAGTACATATTTCCGTAATACGGTTCTCCCACAAAGAACGAGTTTTGTCTCATGCGCAAGGGTGGCAGTACATCCAGCAGGTCATAGTAGTCTTCTTCGGTGATTTCCTTGAACGGTTCGGACAGGGATTGATTGTATAGCCGCAGCTTCTTGTCTATATCAGAAGGTGTTACTGCTTTCAGATAGGGATTGTTTTCCCGTATGCGCAGTTCTTCTATTGTTTCCCCACCATAGTCATTGTGGAATCCGTCACTCATACTTGTCAGGCATGTTCCGTCGAAGTAGCGGAAATCGATTACATATTTCAATTGGTCTTTCATGTCTTATAGGTTTTGAAGGTTCAACACTCTTTTGACTGCATATACGGCATTCTGTGTAAGTTGCCGTTGCCATGCCTGGTATCTCGGCGACCATTTGAAACCGTATGATTTCAGTTCCCTGCGCCTCTGGTCATCCGGAATACTGTCAAACAGGATTTGCAGGCGGTCTGCCTCATAGTTCCATACCAGCGTTCCGCCTTCAAATTTCAGTTCACGGTTTTCCCGTTCTCTGATTTCCTGAAGTTTCAGTCTGGCCTGCCGTGCCATTTCCGTCAGTTGGAAGAAACGGTTCCGCGGAGTGATAACAGGTTTTTTGCATTGTGCATTGAAGTCTGTAATGAAGTCTACCGCTTTCTGTACGATTTCCACTTCTCCTTTTCCTGCATAGGTGCTTACCTTATTGAGGATACTGCTGACAAATAAGGCACGGCTGTATCCTCTTGCTTTACCGGTATCAATATCGTGAATGGTCTGTGCGCTGCTTGCAATGTCACGCTTCAGGCGGTTCCATGCCTCTTCCTGCTTCTGTTCTTCCGGTTTGGCAGCCTCTTTCATCCTTTCCATGGCAGCCTTGAAGCGGTTACGCCAGTCATGAAATTCATCAAATCTGTTCTGGTATGCGTCCAAGGCCTTGTTGTTGCGCTGGCAGTTGAATTTGGCAGGCCCTGTCACCATCGGACTGGCACATCGTGAGAGACTGCCCAACAGGGCGGAAAACTTGCTATGGTATGCACTGACATACTCGTTCTGCTTTTCTTCCGGAATCTGTTTCAGATCCTCTACAAGTTGTTTTTCATATTGCATGATGTCTGTTTCCGCCCTTGCTTCAGGTTCAAAGGAACTCCATCTGTATGCGTTGTATGCAGCATCAAGCAGGTCTTCCAGGTAGCCGGGATACAGGAATTCCACAGCTTCCCATTTTTCAAATTCAGACGGATGAAGTTCTGTTTCTCCGTCTGCCGCTTCGATTGTGTGTACATAGGAGCCCATTCCCGTACAGCGTTTACGGAAATGAAAAAGGACGGCTTCGTCATCCGTCCCTTGTTCTCTGATTTTCTTCACTCGGTAAGCATTCTTTCTTGTCAACGTGATAACCGTCTGTTTTCCGGTCTTGTCCTTCATGAGGTCTGCTACTGTACCTTCACATACCTTCTTTCCAACTTCTTCAGTCATATTCTTTTATTTAAATTAGACATGACCGGCTCCGTGGAGCCAGTATTTCAATTTCTTACTGGCCCGGCTGTTCTTTGCCAATGACCGGTGCAAGGCTTGGCGGAAAAAAATACCGGAGCGAAGCGAGGATGATTTTTTTCCAGCCAACCAGCCCGACAGGGCCGCCTTGCACAGTCAGTGGCAAAGGGCGATATTTGCTGTAAGAAATGAAATAATGGTATGATTTTTAGTCTTTATTGGGTTATATTATTCATATTCATAAGTATTTGCTTCTATTTTTTTTAAATTCTGGCTTTCCTATATCAATGTAACATGTATTTGGAAATGAGTTGTTTATTTTTTCAATTTAGGCAGAGATTATCATGTCATCGTATGAATAATATATGGTATTATACCTATGTAATATAAATAGTAATTAGATTACTTAGAAAAATATGTTATACTATTTGGAATCTTAAAAATAAGATGTATATTTGCATTGATAAATTAAAGTAAAATGATTACTAAGAAAAAAATATATCTAAAAGACCTTGCAGAAATCCTATCTGGAGTGTATGAGAAAACAGATCCTGATGGAGAGATAGCATATCTACAGACCAAAGATTGTACGGATGCGGTAATTATAAAATATGCTTCCCGAGTATTATTGACAGCTAAAATGCAGAAGAATTTATTGCAGGAAGGTGATATTCTTTTTGCCTCTAAGGGAGTAAATTACTTAAGTGTGGTATTTCGTGAGCAAGAAAAAGCGGTAGCTTCTACTTCTTTTTTCGTAATACGATTGAAATCACCGGTAGTTACACCTGAGTATCTTTGTTGGTTCTTGCGTCAACCTTCTATAAAGGCATATTTCAAAAGCAATCAGGTCGGTAGTGCAACACCACTTATTCATAAACCTGCTGTGGAAAATTTAGAGATACCCGTCCCTTCGTTAGAAGAACAAAAAACTATTGTAGCCATAGCTCGTTTGTCAAAAAGAGAAATGGAGCTACAACAAGCAATCATTGAAAAAAAACAGACCATTGTACAACAATTATTAATGAATAAAATAAAGTAATCAATATATGGAAATTCAACAAAAAACAGATCAGTCACAAATCAATCGTGTAGTTTGGAAAGCTTGTGACACTTTCCGTGGAGTGATAGATCCTAGTCAATATAAAGATTATATTCTGACTATGCTTTTCTTGAAATATGTCAGTGATGTGTACAAAGCCAAATATTCAGAATATTTGAACAGATACGAAGGAGATAAAGAACGGGCGGCCCGTTCCATGCGTCATGAACGTTTCCTTATTCCTGAAACCAGTTCATTTGATTATTTATATCAACACCGTACGGCGGACAATATCGGAGAGTTGATTGATATGGCATTGGCAGACATTGAGGATGCCAATCGTGAGAAAATGAGCAGTGAAGACGGTAGTAGTATTTTCCGTAATATCAGTTTCAATTCAGCTAATTTGGGTGAACCGAAAGAAAAGAATGCCCGATTGAAAAATCTATTGGTAGATTTCAGTGAACTGGAATTGGATGAATCTCATTTAGAAAATAATGATATCATTGGAGATGCTTATATGTATCTGGTCTCTACATTTGCTAGTGAGTCAGGGAAGAAAGCGGGAGAGTTCTTTACTCCGGCAGAAGTTTCAACTTTGTTGTCTAAACTGACAAAGAGTAAACCTGGTGCACGTATCTGTGATCCGACTTGTGGTTCCGGCTCTCTGCTAATTAAGGCCGGCAAGGAGGTGGGTAACAATAACTTCTCTCTTTACGGTCAGGAAGTAAATGGTAGCACTTGGGCGCTGGCCATGATGAACATGTTCCTCCACGGTTTCGACAACGCAGTGATACGCTGGGGAGATACGTTACGCAATCCGAAGCTGAAAGAGGATGACAAGTTAATGAAGTTTGATACAGTGATTGCTAATCCTCCATTTTCGTTAGACAAATGGGGAGCTGAAGAGGCTGCTCACGATTCTTATAACCGTTTTTGGAGAGGTGTTCCACCAAGGAGCAAAGGCGACTGGGCTTTTATTTCCCACATGATAGAAGTAGCTCAGGATGGTAGCGGTAAGGTCGGTGTAGTAATTCCGCACGGCGTACTGTTCCGCGGAACAAGCGAAGGCAAAATCCGCAAACAGGTGATTGATGAGAATTTGTTGGAAGCTGTTATCGGATTGCCGGCTAATCTGTTTTTTGGAACAGGTATTCCGGCAGCCATTGCCATTTTCAGTAAGGGGAAGAAGACGGACAATGTATTATTTATCGATGCCAGCAGAGAGTATGAAAACGGAAAGAACCAGAACAAGTTACGTTCGGAAGATATTAGCCATATCGTTTCTGTTTATCAACAGTTCACTGCGGGGCAGCTCGAACCCGGTGTCGCAGAAGAGAAATACGCTTTTGTAGCTACTCCTGCCGATATACAGGAAAATGACTATAATCTGAACATTCCTCGCTATGTGGACACTTTTGAGGAAGAAGCAGAAGTGGATATTCCGGCCGTACAGAAAGAAATTGATGCATTGGAGGCAGAATTAGCAGAGGTGCAGGCTAAGATGGGAGATTATTTAAAGGATTTGGGATATTAAGACTA
>NZ_JAULLJ010000076.1:0-5084 GCF_030518095.1 Bacteroides sp. ET489 | reverse complement strand
ATTGAGAACTTCGGTAAATCAATCGGTCGTCCTGAACAGAGCAAATGCCGACAGGCAACTGTCGCAAAAGATATTCTTACAATGAAGAGTTTGATCCTGGCTCAGGATGAACGCTAGCTACAGGCCTAACACATGCAAGTCGAGGGGCAGCATGATTGAAGCTTGCTTCAATTGATGGCGACCGGCGCACGGGTGAGTAACACGTATCCAACCTTCCGCTGACTCGGGGATAGCCTTTCGAAAGAAAGATTAATACCCGATAGCAAAGGACTTCCGCATGGATATCCTTTTAAAGGATTCCGGTCAGCGATGGGGATGCGTTCCATTAGATAGTTGGCGGGGTAACGGCCCACCAAGTCGACGATGGATAGGGGTTCTGAGAGGAAGGTCCCCCACATTGGAACTGAGACACGGTCCAAACTCCTACGGGAGGCAGCAGTGAGGAATATTGGTCAATGGGCGAGAGCCTGAACCAGCCAAGTAGCGTGAAGGAAGACTGCCCTATGGGTTGTAAACTTCTTTTATACGGGAATAAAGTCATCCACGTGTGGGTGTTTGTATGTACCGTATGAATAAGGATCGGCTAACTCCGTGCCAGCAGCCGCGGTAATACGGAGGATCCGAGCGTTATCCGGATTTATTGGGTTTAAAGGGAGCGTAGGCGGGCTTTTAAGTCAGTTGTGAAAGTTTGCGGCTCAACCGTAAAATTGCAGTTGATACTGGAAGCCTTGAGTACAGTAGAGGCAGGCGGAATTCGTGGTGTAGCGGTGAAATGCTTAGATATCACGAAGAACTCCGATTGCGAAGGCAGCTTGCTGGACTGTAACTGACGCTGATGCTCGAAAGTGTGGGTATCAAACAGGATTAGATACCCTGGTAGTCCACACAGTAAACGATGGACACTCGCTGTTGGCGATATACGGTCAGCGGCTTAGCGAAAGCGTTAAGTGTCCCACCTGGGGAGTACGCCGGCAACGGTGAAACTCAAAGGAATTGACGGGGGCCCGCACAAGCGGAGGAACATGTGGTTTAATTCGATGATACGCGAGGAACCTTACCCGGGCTTGAACTGCAGCGGAATGATGTGGAAACATGTCAGCGAGCAATCGCCGCTGTGGAGGTGCTGCATGGTTGTCGTCAGCTCGTGCCGTGAGGTGTCGGCTTAAGTGCCATAACGAGCGCAACCCTTATATCCAGTTACCATCAGGTCATGCTGGGGACTCTGGATAGACTGCCGTCGTAAGATGTGAGGAAGGAGGGGATGACGTCAAATCAGCACGGCCCTTACGTCCGGGGCTACACACGTGTTACAATGGGGGGTACAGCAGGCCGCTACCTGGCGACAGGATGCCAATCTCCAAAACCCCTCTCAGTTCGGACTGGAGTCTGCAACCCGACTCCACGAAGCTGGATTCGCTAGTAATCGCGCATCAGCCACGGCGCGGTGAATACGTTCCCGGGCCTTGTACACACCGCCCGTCAAGCCATGAAAGCCGGGGGTACCTGAAGTGCGTAACCGCAAGGAGCGCCCTAGGGTAAAACCGGTGATTGGGGCTAAGTCGTAACAAGGTAGCCGTACCGGAAGGTGCGGCTGGAACACCTCCTTTCTGGAGTGACGTCCGAAAGATGAAGTTCGGATGGTTCTCTTACCGTTCTCTTGTACCTGCGTGATTGTTTTACGATATTGCGAGAAAAGTAGAAGCCGAGCCGAAAGGCGAGGGTTAGACTGACAGTCCTATAGCTCAGTTGGTTAGAGCGCTACACTGATAATGTAGAGGTCGGCAGTTCAACTCTGCCTGGGACTACCTGAAGATTCTGGGGGATTAGCTCAGCTGGCTAGAGCACCTGCTTTGCAAGCAGGGGGTCAACGGTTCGAATCCGTTATTCTCCACTTATGTGATGGGATGCCTGAATTTTGATTCTTCATTCATAATTCTTCATTCTTCATTCACGACGATCTATGACATGATGTACAAAATGAAAGTAAAAGTTGAAAGCTGAAAGTATATATCGACTGCTGTGTCGATAAGACAAAAAAGTAAGCAAGGGCGCATGGCGGATGCCTTGGCTCTCGGAGGCGATGAAGGACGTGATAAGCTGCGATAAGCCGCGGGTAGGTGCAAATGACCTTTGATCCGCGGATTTCCGAATGGGACAACCCGGTATTCTGAAGGAATACCATCCATCCTTATGGTGGAGGCCAACGCAGGGAACTGAAACATCTTAGTACCTGCAGGAAAAGAAAATAAATAATGATTCCCCAAGTAGTGGCGAGCGAACGGGGACTAGCCCAAACCTGCCATGTTACGGCATGACAGGGGTTGTAGGACCACGTCGTTGCAAGAAATCTGACGAATGGAAGCTTCTGGAAAGTAGCACCGCAGACGGTGACAGTCCCGTACATGAAGTCAGACGAAGCATAGTGGTATCCTGAGTAGCGCGGAGCACGAGGAATTCTGCGTGAATCAGCCGGGACCATCCGGTAAGGCTAAATACTCCCGAGAGACCGATAGCGAACCAGTACCGTGAGGGAAAGGTGAAAAGCACTTCGAACAGAAGAGTGAAATAGTTCCTGAAACCGTGCGCCTACAAGCGGTCGGAGCACCTTTCGGTGTGACGGCGTGCCTTTTGCATAATGAACCTACGAGTTGTTATTTCCGGCAAGGTTAAGGGCCTTGAGGCCTGCAGCCGAAGCGAAAGCGAGTCTGAACAGGGCGGATAGTCGGAAGGAACAGACGCGAAACCAAGTGATCTACCCTTGGTCAGGTTGAAGGCTGGGTAACACCAGCTGGAGGACCGCACCAATAAGCGTTGAAAAGCTTCTGGATGAACTGAGGGTGGGGGTGAAAGGCTAATCAAACTTGGAGATAGCTCGTACTCCCCGAAATGCATTTAGGTGCAGCCTCGACTTATACTGGCATGAGGTAGAGCGACTGATAAGATGCGAGGGCTTCACCGCCTATCAAGTCTTGACAAACTCCGAATGCGTGCCAGTTCTATGTCGGGAGTGAGGGCATGGGTGCTAAGGTCCATGTCCTAAAGGAGAACAATCCGGACCAGCAGCTAAGGTCCCGAAATGAATACTGAGTTGAACTAACGAAGTCAGATTGCTAAGACAGCTAGGATGTTGGCTTGGAAGCAGCCATTCATTTAAAGAGTGCGTAACAGCTCACTAGTCGAGGAGTTTGGCGTGGATAATAATCGGGCATAAGTATTCTACCGAAGCTCTGGGATGTTTATACATCGGTAGGGGAGCATTCCACTCAGCGTTGAAGGCGTACCGTGAGGTATTCTGGAGCGTGTGGAAAAGCAAATGTAGGTATAAGTAACGATAAGGCAGGCGAGAAACCTGCCCGCCGAAAGACTAAGGTTTCCTGATCAACGCTAATCGGATCAGGGTAAGTCGGGTCCTAAGGCTCAGCCGAACGGCGACGCCGATGGCAGAAACGGTTAATATTCCGTTACTACCATGCAGGGTGACGCGGGGACGCAGGAGTGACACCACCGCCGGCTGACGGAATAGCCGGTTTAAGGGAGTAGATGTTGATTTCCGCAGGCAAATCCACGGAAAGAATCGAACCTGAAAGTATGACGCGTCCTTCGGGACAAGTCAATAGTGTGGGTAAACATACTGCCGAGAAAATCCGCTAAACATAACTTGTATGGTACCCGTACCGCAAACGGACACACGTAGTCGGGTTGAATATACTAAGGCGCTTGAGTGAATCACGGTTAAGGAACTAGGCAAACTGACCCTGTAACTTCGGGATAAAGGGTCCTCAATGCAAGTTGAGGCGCAGAGAATAGGTCCAGGCAACTGTTTAACAAAAACACAGGGCTGTGCAAAATTGAAAGATGAAGTATACAGCCTGACACCTGCCCGGTGCTGGAAGGTTAAGAGGAGACGTCATCGCAAGAGAAGCGTTGAATTGAAGCCCCAGTAAACGGCGGCCGTAACTATAACGGTCCTAAGGTAGCGAAATTCCTTGTCGGGTAAGTTCCGACCTGCACGAATGGTGTAATGATCCGGACGCTGTCTCAACCGTGAGCTCAGTGAAATTGTAGTATCGGTGAAGATGCCGATTACCCGCGATGGGACGAAAAGACCCCGTGAACCTTTACTATAGCTTAACATTGAATTTGGGCAACTGATGTGTAGGATAGGCCGGAGGCATCGAAGCGGTGACGCCAGTCATCGTGGAGCCGCTGTTGAAATACGGCCCTTTGGTTGTTTGAGTTCTAACTCCTGGATGGAGGACACTGTTTGGTGGGTAGTTTGACTGGGGTGGTCGCCTCCAAAAGCGTAACGGAGGCTTCTAAAGGTGCCCTCAGGACGATTGGTAACCGTCCGCAGAGTGTAATGGCATAAGGGCGCTTGACTGGGAGACATACAAGTCGATCAGGTAGGAAACTAGAGCATAGTGATCCGGTGTTTCTGTATGGAAAGGACATCGCTCAAAGGATAAAAGGTACTCCGGGGATAACAGGCTGATCCCTCCCAAGAGCTCATATCGACGGAGGGGTTTGGCACCTCGATGTCGGCTCGTCACATCCTGGGGCTGGAGAAGGTCCCAAGGGTTGGGCTGTTCGCCCATTAAAGTGGCACGCGAGCTGGGTTCAGAACGTCGTGAGACAGTTCGGTCTCTATCTATCGTGGGCGTATGAAATTTGCGTGGCTCTGACACTAGTACGAGAGGACCGTGTTGGACTGACCTCTGGTTTACCGGTTGTGCCGCCAGGTGCATTGCCGGGTATCTAAGTCGGGATTGGATAAGTGCTGAAAGCATCTAAGTACGAAGCCAGCCACAAGATTAGATTTCTTAGGGTCGTCAAAGACGATGACGTTGATAGGATGCAGGTGTAAAGGTGGCGACACCAAAGCCGAGCATTACTAATTGCCCGTTCACTTTTAGGTCTTGAATAGTAACAGGATAGTCGTTATATACGTTCAGAATTGATGGTTTTACTTTCAGACATCATGTCGACCTTATTAAGGTGACTATAGCATCGGGGTTCCACCTCTTCCCATTCCGAACAGAGAAGTTAAGCCCGGTCACGCCGATGGTACTGCGTAACAGTGGGAG
>NZ_JAULLJ010000075.1:0-5142 GCF_030518095.1 Bacteroides sp. ET489 | reverse complement strand
CGTTACATGTCACCCAAAATAAGATTGATTATTATAGAATCGGGAATTAACATCTAAGCCGATTTGGCTTATATAGATAGTTACGTTTACCAAGTGGCACTTGGCAAACGTAACATAGCTTTTTTGAAAAAAGTTCTAAAAGGAAAGAATTATTTCAAGGCCTTCCAGAATTTTCGGAAATCGTGGTAACGGCCATAGCAAACCAGCTGATCGCCTTCCTGAACTTGCTCTTTGTCAAAAGCTCCTTCGACTACAGTACGTTCAACAAACGATATGTCGAGAGCATTCTTCTGAGTCCCGGCACGCTTCAAAGCCAGAAGTTGCAAATGGAACTCTGAGTCCAGTTTCAGTTCGCTTACATAATATCCCACCAGACGGGAAGGTGCGGTGAACTTTACAACATAGTATTCCGAATCTATCTGGAAAGTCTCCATATCGGCTCCAAACTCAAGCATACGAACCAACGAACGGGCAGCATCGGCTTCGGGAGTAAGAATGCGTTCCAATCCGAAAGCTTCGAGTATGGCACGATGAACCGAATCGATGGCACGGGCATAGATGCGTTTTACTTTCTTCTGCTTCAGCAACGCTACCGTACGGATGGAAACTCCCAAATTCTTTCCTACGGAAACGATCACAACATCGACCGTATTGAGCGGAAGAACGGAAAGAGCCTGCTCGTCGGTTGCGTCGATGACAAAAGTAGCTGCAATCTTATCCTTCAGACAGTCTGCCCTACTGGCATTAATATCTGCACCTATCACTTCGTGTCCCAAAGCTGAAAGTTCTTCAGCAAGTACACTACCGTAATTGTTTAAACCGATAACAATATATTTCATAATGCTGAATGGGAGAAATTACTCCTTCGTCAGTACCAAAACCAGCGTATTTTCTGCATTGTAGAAACCTACGCCGCCGTTGGCCAACTTACCAAAGGAACGAACAGAATTCAATGCCTTAAGAATGCTGCTTTCGATTTTCATATCCGGACATGCCATCATGGTACTGATAACTTGCGGGAAAGACACTGCTGCAGAATTTGCATCCTCGGTCTGAATACCTCCGTTGATAACATTGCAACCAGCATTTCCGTGCAGACGTTTTTCTGCCACGTTGAATTCAAGGAAAGGTTTATTCTCCAGACTGTCGGGAACAGCTACTCCGCTTACTTCACTGATGAGCCACTTACCGGACAAATCGTTCAGCGTCACCGTCGCCGGCCGTTTCTGCAATACTGCAATAGGGCGTTTGGACGAACCGCACAAGGCTATCTGATCATCGCCCAGCTTCTTATACTTTTTCACTTGCGACAGGGCTGCCAAGACATTTTTTTCGACAGTCATGTCAGGACACATCATACGCGTACTTCCCAAAGCTCCCAAATCGATAGTGCCCGGCTTGGCATTCACATCGAAACGGCCAGTCATACGGTTACATCCGCTGTTGCCATACACAGTTCCCTGCGCAACATCGAAACCGATGAAAGGAAACGCCTGACCCGGTGCCGGAACCACTGCCGCACCATTCAGTTCAATGATATTCCACTCTCCACTGATGTCGGCTACAGTTGCCGCATTTTTTGTCGATACACAAGACGAAGCAATCACCATCGTTAATACCATACATAAAGAAACAAAAACATTTTTCATCATCATTCGTTATTATTTAAGTTTTAAGTTAATAAATCCATCACCTAATCTTCTGAAAGACAGAAAGACGTTAGTGAAAGCATATCACAGCCATATGAATTCATGGGCAAATATAAACTATATTCCTTATTAAACACAACAAAATAACCAGAAAAGAAACAGAATGTTCAAGAACAGGGCTAAATTCTCCCAAGTATTTAGCACGATTTTAATGCTTATGTGAGAATTAACCCGTATATTTGCTCAAAATTACTTTAAATGGAATTTATTTCGTAACCTTATTAATATAACAAGAAAATGGGTAAAGTTCTTATTATTGGTGCAGGCGGTGTAGGTACCGTTGTTGCCCACAAAGTGGCTCAAAATCCTGATGTATTCACCGAAATCATGATTGCCAGCCGCACCAAATCAAAATGCGATGCAGTAGTAAAAGCAATCGGTAACCCTAACATCCAAACCGCTCAGGTGGATGCAGACAACGTAGACGAACTGGTGGCACTGTTCAACAGCTTCAAGCCGGAAATCGTTATCAACGTGGCCCTTCCCTATCAGGATCTTACCATCATGGAAGCCTGCCTGAAAACCGGAGTAAACTATCTGGATACTGCCAACTACGAACCGAAGGACGTGGCCCACTTCGAATATAGCTGGCAATGGGCTTACAAGAAACGCTTCGAGGATGCCGGTCTGACCGCTATCCTGGGATGTGGTTTCGACCCGGGTGTCAGTGGTGTCTATACAGCCTATGCAGCCAAGCATCATTTCGACGAAATACAGTATCTGGACATTGTCGATTGTAACGCCGGTAATCACCATAAAGCTTTTGCGACTAACTTCAATCCCGAAATCAACATCCGCGAAATCACACAGAACGGACGTTATTATGAAAACGGCCAGTGGATAACTACCCAACCGATGGAAATCCACAAAGACCTGACTTATCCTAACATCGGTCCGCGCGATTCTTACTTGCTCTATCACGAAGAGCTGGAATCACTGGTAAAGAATTTCCCCACCATCAAACGGGCACGCTTCTGGATGACTTTCGGACAGGAATACCTGACACACTTGCGCGTCATCCAAAACATCGGTATGGCTCGTATCGACGAAGTGGAATACAACGGCGTAAAAATCGTTCCGCTCCAATTCCTGAAGGCTGTATTGCCTAACCCGCAGGATCTGGGCGAAAATTACGAAGGCGAAACTTCTATCGGATGCCGCATCCGCGGACTGAAAGACGGAAAAGAACGCACCTACTACGTATACAATAATTGTAGCCATCAGGCAGCCTACAAAGAAACAGGTATGCAGGGAGTGAGCTACACCACTGGCGTTCCGGCCATGATCGGAGCCATGATGTTCCTGAAAGGCATCTGGAAAAAGCCGGGAGTATGGAACGTAGAGGAATTCGATCCGGATCCGTTCATGGAGCAGCTTAACAAGCAGGGACTGCCCTGGCACGAAGTGTTCGACGGCGATCTGGAACTCTGAGTTTGTAAGTTTATGAGTTTTTTGAGTTTTTAAGTTTGTTAGTTATAGGCTTTTGAGTTGAAATAAAGTAATAACCTATAAACTTACAAACTCAAAAACTAAAGAACTGCGTACTTATATTATTAACCATTAACCATTAATCATTATCCCGCATGAACGTAGGAGACAAAGCACCCGAACTGCTGGGTGTAAACGAAAAAGGCGAAGAAATCCGTCTCAGCAACTATAAAGGCAAGAAGATTGTACTCTACTTCTACCCTAAAGACAGTACTTCGGGCTGTACGGCTCAGGCATGTAACCTGCGCGACAATTACAGCGAATTGCGTCAGGCCGGATACGAAGTGATAGGAGTAAGCGTAGACAGCGCCAAATCGCATCAGAAATTTATTGAAAAAAATGCGCTTCCGTTTACGCTGATTACCGATACCGACAAAAAACTGGTAGAAGAATTCGGAGTATGGGGAGAAAAAAGCATGTACGGGCGTAAATACATGGGAACGTTTCGCACTACCTTCCTGATTAACGAAGAAGGGGTGATAGAACGCATCATCGGCCCTAAAGAGGTAAAAACCAAGGAACATGCCAAACAGATTCTTGGAGAATAACAACCTTGAGGCTACTTAATTATCCAACTATCAAAAAAAACAGCTTATGGCAAAAAAAGACGAACTTAATTTTGACGAGAATGGTACAGCTCCACAGGCTTCCAGCGAAAAGCTGAAAGCATTGCAAGCTGCCATGGACAAAATAGAAAAAAGCTTCGGAAAAGGCTCAATCATGAGAATGGGAGGCGAAGAAATCGAGCCGATCGACGTGATTCCTACCGGCTCCATCGGCCTGAATGCCGCTTTGGGGGTAGGTGGTTATCCACGTGGACGTATCATCGAAATCTATGGTCCGGAATCTTCCGGTAAAACAACGCTTGCCATCCATGCCATTGCCGAAGCACAAAAAGCGGGCGGTATCGCTGCATTCATCGATGCCGAACATGCATTCGACCGCTTCTATGCGGCCAAATTGGGAGTAGATATCGACAACCTGCTCATCTCGCAGCCCGACAATGGAGAACAGGCGCTGGAAATAGCCGACCAGCTGATTCATTCATCAGCCATCGACATCATCGTTATTGACTCTGTAGCCGCACTGACCCCAAAAGCTGAAATAGAAGGCGACATGGGAGACAACAAAGTGGGACTTCAGGCACGTCTGATGTCGCAAGCCCTGCGCAAACTGACGTCCGCTATCAGCAAGACACGTACCTGCTGCATCTTCATCAACCAATTGCGTGAAAAGATCGGAGTAATGTTTGGCAATCCTGAAACGACTACAGGTGGTAACGCACTGAAATTCTATGCTTCGGTACGTATCGACATCCGCCCCGGACAAGCCATCAAGAACGGAGAAGAAATCTTAGGCAAGCAGACCAAAGTGAAGGTTGTCAAGAACAAAGTGGCTCCTCCTTTCCGCAAAGCAGAGTTCGACATCATGTTTGGCGAGGGTGTGTCGCGTGCAGGCGAAATCATTGACTTGGGTGCCGAACTGGGCATCATCAAGAAAAGCGGTTCCTGGTTCAGCTACAACGATACCAAGCTGGCACAAGGACGCGATGCGGCCAAGCAAGTCATCATGGACAATCCTGAACTGGCAGAAGAACTGGAAGGACTTATCTTTGCCGAACTGAAAAAAGAGAAATAAAAGCTTCTCTTCAGCCCTTTCGGCTATCATATAGAGATAATAAATACAGGCGGAACTTTACGAATATCATCGATTCAGTAAAGTTCCGCCTGATTTTATCTGTAAAGGTACGTAGCAAAACAAAAAGTAACAGCCCTATTGCTTTTAGGGCAGTCATCCGAAGCCAGCAAGGCCCTTCATTTTTCTCTAACTGGGAAAAAATTTTTTCCTAACTGGGGAATATTTTTTCCCTAGTTAGGAAAATTTTGCTACAGAATATCTTTTGTCTTTTCCTGATTTAACTAGACGCTTTTTTGTTCTATAAACT
>NZ_JAULLJ010000074.1:0-5296 GCF_030518095.1 Bacteroides sp. ET489 | reverse complement strand
ATAGTGTGTTTTTGAGGGAGGATTTTTTTTGCTAACTGGGAAAAAATATTTTGGTAACTGGGGGGCTTTGGGGAGCTAGCTAGGGAAAATGAAGGGTTTATTAGATTCCTTTTCGCAAAAATAAAACAGGGCCACCCAGTATGAGTGACCCTGATTATTATTACAAGCTTACCATTTATTGATATCCATATTTCTTATCGATAGACATAAATGTATATGAATAAGTTGCACCACCTTGTTCATTAGTAAGGGTGATCTTAGGACTTCCACCAATCGGGAATTCAACGCCCGGTTGATCTTTGTGGCAGAACAATTGTTTTGTGTTAGTTACAGAACCGAAGCACCATACGTCTTTAGTTTGTGTAGTATTAAGTTTAAACACTTGTTTAAATTCAATCTTCTTGATTGCACTTGCTGTATTCAAAATATCAGCACCAATAGAAGTCGCTGCTTCGAATGTAATGTTTTGCAATTTGTTACATCCATAGAATGCTCTGTCAGAGATATGTTGTGCTACTTTTACAACTAAAGTATTATCATCACCACCAGTTAATGATTCACATCCTTCAAATGCAGACTTACCAATAGTTGTAGCAGCAGAAAGGTCTATGTCTGACAACTTAGTCTGTGCGAATGCACTTTCACCAATGTAAGACGGAACTACGGCATCAGTGCCATTGCTAACTGTTGTTAATAATTTACATCCACTAAATGCAGCTTCAGGTATTACGGTTCCATTGATATTAATAGTTGCCAACTGTACGCAATTTGCAAACTGACTATTAGATGTTGCATTAAGTACAACAGTTCCATCAACCTTAGTTAAAGCCTCACATCCTCTAAACGCAGCTGTTGCTAATGTTACATTATCTTGAACTTTAATTTCTTGCAATTTTGTAAAGTTCATAAATGTCGGATACTGATTTTGTACAAACAGAACACCGATTGTTTTAACGCCAGAGATATCAGCCTTTACAAGTGATCCAGCCTTCAACAAAGTATTGCGGACTGCTAACTGGTTGGTTTCAGCAACATCCTCAAAGTTGTAAGAACCCATGTATACATCTGTATAATTATTGTTAGGGAATGCATTGTCACCAACTGTTGTTACATTCGGCAGGTTCAGATATACAAGACTACTCAAATCAGAGAAAGCACCAGCTGCAATTTCCGTATTTGCCAACATAGTGATGTTGGTTAAGTTGCTCAATGAACGGATGAATGCATAATCAGCATCATCATTCAAAGCTACTTTAGATACAAAATGTTTGATGTCTATTTTATTGATAGGATCGCCATTAGCTTTTTTAATATTAACAACATTATCGGAAACATCAAAAGCATCAGCAAGATCAAAGTCTTTGTTGATCTCAAGAACATAGTCGCTACCTTTCATGTAAACAGTGTAATTGTCTTCATAGAGTTTGTAACCACCTTCAGCTGGATATGAATACCACTGTTGATTATTTGCATTATTAACATCCCAATCTTTATCAGTTGCGGCTGTTTTTTCGAAAGTAATTTTATCGAAAGTATAAGTTGCTTTTAAATTTTCTTTTTCATCAACATCACGGAATGCTTCACGACTAACATTTGCAATAGGCATAAAGACTGTTGCGTTGTCATTCCAACTCAAATTATTTACATTAGTTGTTGCGCTAGGAGCTGCTCCATAAGTACCTTCCACAAAACCATCATATACGTTTTCTGCAGCAATATCCCACGCTGCATCAGTATTAAATGTCAGATTACTTCCTGTAGAAATAGTAGCAGAGCCAAGAGCTTCAAGTTTTACAGATTTTAAAACGCCATAGCGATCATCAAATGTGTTAGCTGGATAATCTCTCTTATAGATCTCATTTTCTATATTTTCCGAAGGATTATTCAACTTGAGTTGGAAATATACAATCGGATTTACACGCTTTAATTTCAAAGCGAGTCTATTTTTTGCAATAGAATTGTCATTCTCATCATATACGACATCGTTAGCGATTGTACTTTCAGAAACCATAAATACCTTCTCCATGACACCTACACCATCAGTAGTTGTTTGAGTTAGGTTACCAATTGCCGGCAATGTGATATTTGTTTCTGATACAAAATTTTGGCTTTCTGCTGCTGAGTATGGATAGTAAACGCGGAAAGTTGGCTTATTTGTTTCATTCCATGATCCAGTCAATGCCAACATATCATTACCTGAATCTGCAACAAAGTAGCCTGTTGTTCCTGATGCAGAAGCTCTAAATTTATATGCTCTTGCTTCTGAACCACTCTCTTGCTTTCCAACCCAGCTATTTCCGTTAATTGCCTGTAGTGTTCCTGTCATAGGTTCAACAAGAGATCCAGCCTTATAAAATACACCAATAACGTCCTTATCGGCAAACCAGTTTGCATCAAAATTAACTTTACCAGATTGTGATGTAGATTGAGAGAAATCTCCTCTTGTAGTTGCACCCTCATCCATGGTGGCAACGAAAGAAATTCCTTCATTTCCGTTATATTGGCTCTTTTCAAGTTGTTCCATTTCATTTTGGGTACAACTTGCAGCAAGCAAAGCCAATGCGCTCGCAAAAATTACTTTTGTTTTCATATTCATAATTATTAATACAATTTAATTAGATTCCACCACCTTCACCCGGGTCAACATCTGTACTTCCTGCGAAGCCTCTTTCAATAGCTACCTCCAGAACTTCCACTTCCGGAGCTACATAAAACTTTTCCATTTCCATAATTTTAGTTTTTAATTGTTAGTAAATAAATTAATGTTTATTAGTATTTCGTTCTCGTTTTTGTTCAGTTACTATTGCATGTGGTGCGACATACCTTATTATAAGTTTAAGTTTCTTTAGCGTATCGCACGCTGTATATTGTTAAGCCATGAAAATTATCGTAAGTCCTTTCTTCTTGTATCGAGCCATTCCCCATATATAATAAGGTGTAAATTCCAACCTCTTTTTGCTGTTTGATTTATCTTCGGATTTTATTCATTTGAATTATGCTAATTCTCTGTATATCTGCATATTATCACACTACGCAACAGTGCATAATTCAGGCTGCAAAGTAACTAACTTATATTCCTAAATAGGTTTCGATGGTATTTTGTTGATAATCAGATCTATATAAGTCCAATGATTCTATATAAGATGAAATATAGGAGTAATAGAAAAGTGTTTGAATAGGATATAATATTCTGATATATAAATAATTATATATCCAACTAGCGTAAATCTCTAACAATATAAAACAGATTGACACTGAAACTTGTCACCAATAGCAAATGTCGTAAAAGATTGATATTATGAATAAATGGAATACAAAAGGGCGACAAACAGAGTGACTATGACACTTCAAATTGACACCAATATCTCAGAGTATGTCAAGATATATAAATAAAAATCCCCGACTCTAGATTTTCATCAAGAAACGGGGAAAAGATTATTAAATATATTCCAATATCTCAGTTAGGAAATAAATGGATTTTTACAATTAAAAATAAATAACGACTTTACATGATTTCTTTAGTCATGCGGTGAAGAATTTCCCGAAAAACGTTTCTTCCACTGCATCTGCATAGAATGCTTCATCAATATTAATGGATACCAACGTGCCTCTCCTGGCGCTAAAGCACCTAACTCACGGCAACGACTAAGTGCACGTGAAAAAGTATACCATTTTCCTTGCCAATAACCTTTTGGTCTTTTTTTACGTTCCTCATCATATTGTCCAAAGTTCCCACCTTGCCAAACGTCATTGAGCAGCCAATCTGCAGTTTGTATATCCTTCTGTTGATATACAATAGGAAGAACGTCTATAGAGAGTCCTAAATAACGTACAGCTAATGCTCCGAACACTCTTGCAGCTTTTTCTAAACCAAAACTTTTAAGTAGCAATGCAATTTCTTCTTTTCCTGGTAAATCACGTTGAGCATGAAGCATACAAGCCCAATCACATATTTGGCGAAGTCCAATTCCTTCGTTCAAGAAATGTTGTACTGAATGGATTAACACAAAAGCAGTATCAAAAGGTAAAGGAGCAAGCGTTACTTCAACATTACCAATTAACCTTTTACGACATTCAGAGGTTTCGTGCCACCGATTGATTTCTGCTTGTAAACGCCGATCTGCTGCTGGTGCACTGAGTTGTGTTAAAATTTGATGATTTTCTATCGTTATGCCATGCCAAGTTAAACTGGTATGTTTATAGTTCTCTTCATGCTCGCATGTTGATTCCTTTCGCAACAGTGCATTAGCTTTTTCATAATTCTCGGGACCGATATACAAATCAATATCACCACAATGCCGATGCAATGGATAGCGATAATTCTGCGCCACACCTTGTCCTTTCATTAGTACCGGTTCTATACCATTTTCACGCATCAGGGCATATACATTGGCTAATTCGCGATTTAGCACACGGTTGTTTTCTTCGATATGCAGCATCGCATTACACCATTGCAAATAGATATTACGAGGGGGCTGTTTTTCTTTAGGCAAAGTTTGTACACCGTCGAACACAATGCCCAACAGTGCTTGCTTACGTGCCGACTGGTAGATTTTAGCCCAATCAGTTGAAGCATCAAACAATGTGGCGTCAACCTCGTTTCCCCACAGTCCCGAACGTACCAATGCAAAGAATTGTTTTTGTAATATGGTCATATTAGCAGTCGATTATTTCAGTTTGGGGTGCAAATATAGCATAAAGTGCATGTTTTATCAATTCTTTTTTCGAAATAACGTTCGATTATAAAAAAATATCTGTATTTTTGTCCGCTGAATATATACAAATGATTATTATTGAATTATGCACATAAAAGACACGTATAAAGTTCGCCAAATAGCTGGCGAAAACATTATTGTGGGGCAAGGTGCCATACATGCCGACATGACCAAAGTGATTTCACTCAATTCTACAGCACTGCTGTTATGGAACGAGTTGCAGGGACGCGATTTTACATTGGCGGATGCTGCTTCAGTATTGGTGACTCATTTTGGAATTGACCGTTCCCGTGCCGAAGCCGACGCTCGTTCGTGGGTAGAGCGCTTGGTCGGTTGCGGTGTGATTGCCGAATAAGCTCCCCCCTTTTCCATTCCATCTGCAAGAAAGCCATTCCTATAGGAGTGGCTTTTTTATTTTCAGTTTTGTTTTTCCCATGCTTTCCACTATCTTTGCTTCTGCATCAATCAGATAAAACATCATCGTCATGAAGAAGCTGCCATACGGATTATCGGACTTCCCCCGGCTTATATCGGAGGACTATTACTATGTGGACAAAACCCGTTACATAGAGTTACTGGAA
>NZ_JAULLJ010000073.1:0-5480 GCF_030518095.1 Bacteroides sp. ET489 | reverse complement strand
ATTTTTAATTTTGTTAGTTTACAAAGATAAGAAGTTTTTTATTATTGTTCGCAATTTAAAGAGTATTATTTTTCAAAATCTTATCTAGCTCTTCTTTGTTATAAAATTTATAGATTTTTCCTCTTATCTTAATATAACCTTCTATTGCATCATCATCTGTTTGTTCAAATAGACTTTTGATAGATACTCGTAGAGCGTTCGCTATTTTCTCAATAGTGTCTAGGCGTGCATTTCCGTACATTGCTCGGGTGAGGCTTGCAGGGTCAATCCCCATACTTGCTGCTAAGTCTTTCAATTGTTTACCTTGCTCTTTGCAAAGTCGTTTTACATTTTCAGCCAAGATTCTTTCCATATACATCTTTTTTGGCAAAGTTAGTTTATTTGTTTTAAATATCAAAACAAATAATATTAATTGATTTTTTAATCAACTTGTATTTGCAAGTCAATTATATTATATGTATATTTGCAACATGATAAATTGATATTTAAAACAATTATGGTAAAGACGGTAATTTTCGCACGAGTATCAACAAGTCTACAAGAATACGATAGACAAGTCAGTGAATTAACAACTTTGTCAAAATCAAATGGCTGGAGTATTGAGGCTGTGTTCGCCGAAAAGATTTCGGGAGCAAAATCAAATAAAGAAAGGACGGAACTTCTAAACATGATAAGCTATGTTGAGAGAAATCACATAGATAAGGTGTTAGTGACAGAGTTAAGCCGTTTAGGCCGTGACACCTTACAGGTTTTAGAAGTAATAGAAATGCTAAATAAAAAAAAGATTAGCCTTTATATTCAGAATTATGCCATTGAGACTTTGACCCAAGAAGGTAAGGTTAATGCTATGAGTCAGTTTCTAATTACCATATTAGCGGAAGTTGCACGAATGGAACGTAAGACAATAAGGGAACGAGTAGAAAGCGGTTACAATAACTTTCGAGCTAATGGTGGAAAGGTCGGTAGAAAAGCTGGATATATGAAGAGTGATGAAACGATGAAAAAAGAATACGCAGAAGAATTACGTCTGTTGAAAAAGGGATATTCGTTGCGAAATGTGTCAAAACTCACCCACACGAGCGTTAACACTTTGCGTAAGCTATATGATAAATTTTGTTAATTTTCAGTTTAAAGCAAGCAAAACAACGCCGACTATAGTTAAATAAATTCAAAATATTAATTAAAATAAAAATATAAATCAATTAAGATTTTCTAAGTCTGATTATCAGAAAGTTACATACAAAACCCAACAAAAAGTCGGGCTTTTAACACTTCTTTTTCCAATTGCAATTTGTAGTATATTTGCAATGTAAAAAACAAACGTCGAATTTAAAAATAAGAAATAAGGAGGGAAAATATGCAACAAAACGAAGGAAAGGGCTAAGAGCATAGCTATCTGAAAAAAGGGTTTTACGCTTATCCCTGCCGCGGTAAAAGTCTTGGGGCATTATTTAATGACCAAGAGGCGAAAAACAAATAAGTGCAGCGATGCACATCTTAATGTTTAATAGCTATGTTAACTTTGGAAACATGCACAAAAATACTAAACAATGGAAAAAAGAAATATAGCAATGAAGAAGTGAAGCAAATTAGGGAATATCTTTATTTACTGGCACAACTTCAGATAGAAAGCGAAAACGGATTAGGTTAACTCGAAAATTAATTTTATGAAAGCAAAGGTAAATAATCAAACTAATGTAATCATCTACTGCCGTGTCAGCACGGATGAACAGAGAAAAGGCACAAGTGTAGAAGTGCAGGAAGAGAGATTGAGAGGATATTGCAAATACAAAGGTTACAATATCATAGAGCTCCCGAACTTCAAAGAAGATGAAAGTGCAAAGACGTTTAAAAAACGGCCTGTAATGCAGTCTATATTAAGCTATATCAAGAGCCATAAGAAAGAAGTAAACAAGTTGCTTTTCCTGCGTTGGAATCGCTTTTCAAGGGACTTGCCACAGGCTACTAATGTAGTAAACGATTTACTTTCTATGGGTGTAGAGCCTAATGCCATAGAGGAAGAGATAAATTTCAATTCTGCAAATTGGCCTATGCTATTAGGTGTTTATATAGGGCAAGCCCAAGGCGACAATATTAGCCGCTCAAAAGCAACCAAGGATGGAATTTACGGAACAGCGTCTCAAGGCAAATGTTACAATAAAGCCCCCCGCGGTTATAAAAACAAACACCGTGTAGATAATAACGGTATGGTACTAGAGAAATATGTCGAATTTAGCGAAGAAGCCAATTCTATACGAAAAGCGTTTGAAGAATTTGCCAAAGGAACTATCAGTGCGGATTATGCAAGAAGAAGGTATTGCCCACAAATTGCAGAAAGCACCTTTTTGGGTATGCTCCGAAATCCTTTCTATATAGGAAAAATAAAAGTACCTGAGTATAACGGCATTTCATCCCACTTGGTAGATGGGCGACATGAACCGTTGATAAGTGAAGATACATTCCAAAGAATACAAGATTTACTTGATGGGAAAAAGAAAAGTAAGCCTAAACTAAGTAAACCCACCAATCCCGACTTATTTTTACGGAAATTTCTCGTTTGCCCTATCTGCGGCCATTCCTTAACAGGTGCTACAAGTAGGGGTAATGGAGGAAAGTACACATATTATAATTGCTGCCATGACGCCAAACATATCCGTAAACGAGCAGAAGAAGTGAATGAAGGTTTTGCTAAATATGTCGGAGCATTGAAGCCTTCAATAGAGGTGCTAAACCTGTATAAAGAAGTGTTGAAAGACTTGCACGTAGATAGTAAGCGCGAGATTCAAGCTGAGATAAACAAGTTAAATAAGGAGGTTACAGCAAAGCAATCTCAGATAGAAAGTGTGGAAGACATGTTAATTATGGATAAAAGCCATTCCAATAGATATAACCGCATCCTGGAACGGTACGAAAAAGAGGTATCGGAACTTCAAACACGCATTTCAACACTTGAATTAAGCAAACGGGGAAATATCGAACCAAAGCTAAGCTATGCTATTATGCTGATAAACAATATAGATAGCTACATCCGTGATGCGCCTTTAGAGACTAAAATCAAACTCATTGGTTCGATATTTGATGATAAAATAGAATATGACGGAGAAAAATATCGAACCAACTCATACAACAAAGTGCTTGACCTTATTTTTCAGCAAACCAACGAGTTACGAGGAAAGAAAAAAGAAAAAGGAGAAAGAAATACATCTTTCTCCAACTCTGTACCCAGACCCGGGGTCGAACCGGGATGGAAGTGAATCCACTGGTGTTTGAGACCAGCGCGTCTACCGATTCCGCCATCTGGGCATTGCATTGATTTCTCAATTGCGGTGCAAAGATACGGTTTTTTTCTAAACCTGCAAGCGATTCATAAAAAAAACAAGGGAAAAACAAGAAAAAAATAATAAAACACACCATAAGCATTCCGCATTTACAGAAAATACTGTACTTTAGCAGAAACTTTAAACAAAAAACAAAATGATGACAAATAAGGACAACTTCTGTGTAATCATGGGTGGAGGAATCGGAAGCCGATTCTGGCCATTCAGCCGCAAGACGCTCCCTAAACAATTCCTGGATTTCTTCGGAACAGGACGCTCGTTGTTACAACAGACTTTTGACCGGTTTAAAAAGATTATACCGACTGAGAACATTTTTATTGTGACCAATGATATGTATGCCGCCCTTGTAAAAGAGCAACTGCCTGAGCTAACCAGCGAACAGATTTTGCTGGAGCCTACACGCAGAAATACAGCGCCTTGTATTGCATGGGCATCTTACCATATCCGAGCCATCAATCCAAATGCCAACATTGTAGTAGCCCCCTCCGACCACCTGATACTGAAAGAAAATGAGTTTCTTGATATCATCACAAAAGGATTGGAATTCGTTGCCAAATCGGAAATTCTGCTTACACTGGGTATCAAGCCCAACAGACCGGAAACAGGATATGGCTATATACAAATCGCCGAACAGAAGGGTGACAATTTCTATAAAGTAAAAACATTCACCGAAAAGCCGGAATTAGAGCTCGCAAAAGTCTTTGTAGAAAGCGGAGAATTCTATTGGAATTCAGGACTTTTTGTTTGGAATGTCAATACTATCATCAAAGCCGGAGAATTACTGCTCCCCGAACTGGCTGCTAAACTGGAACCAGGTAAAGACGTCTATGGTACGCCGGACGAAAAGAAGTTTATCGATGAGAACTTCCCCGCATGCCCCAACGTATCAATCGACTTCGGCATTATGGAGAAAGCCGACAATGTATATGTTTCATTAGGCGACTTTGGATGGTCCGACCTTGGAACCTGGGGTTCGCTCTACGATTTGTCACCTAAAGACGAAAACAATAACGTAACTTTAAAGTGTCAGTCGATGTTCTACGGCAGCAAAGACAACATCGTTGTATTGCCCAAAGACAAACTTGCGGTTATTGAAGGCTTAGAAGGGTATCTGATTGCCGAATCGGACAATGTACTGCTAATCTGTAAGAAAGACGAAGAACATGCCATCCGGAAATACGTCAACGATGCGCAAATCAAATTAGGTGAAGATTACATCTGATATAAGCTTAACAGATTATGACCGACGGAAGTATGCAGAATGCTTAGCTTTTCAGCCCAAAGCAACTAATTTCAAAAGATAAGAGGGTGCATTTCTAAACAATGCATCCTCTTCTTGTTTCCAGAAAATCAGTTATGCGGTCAACAATATCAATACCCCCATAACCAGCCGTTTATTCGGAAAACAAAAAGTAAAGAGCAACGAACATCTACTGTACGCTAAAAGCGAACACGTGTCCGATTCCGAACAGCCTTATAAATTTATTGTAAACTGATAATCAGATATTTGATTCATTGGCACATCTTTTGAATTATCATAGGCGGATGCAAGTCCAATGAGAAAAGAAATAGAAATAATAACTTAAAAGAATATCGATTATGAAAGCAACAAATTTATTCAAAGCATTGGCATTTTCAGTATTGACATTAGTGAGCGCTCTTAGCACTGAAGTAAAGGCCCAGGACAACTTTATAACAAACGATAAAGTAAAGAACAATCTGGTCGTTTCTCGTACCATCTATAAATTAGACGGCAATTATCTACATAATCACATACGCTACGAGTTTGCTTACGATGAACAGAATCGCCTTATCTGTAAGACAGCCAACAAATGGGATGGCACATCGGACAAATGGGAACCTTATTTCCAAATGACTTATCGCTACGAAGCTGGTGAAATCATCATAAATTATGCCCGTTGGAATGAATCAAACCATAGTTATAGCAAGGACATGCAACAGAGTGTTTACGCACTGAATGAAGACAATACTCCCGTTGTGTGCCAAACGGTGGACAAAACAGTCTCAATGGCCGAGCATAAATGATAAAAAGAACAATGGTCTGTTCAGTATTACCAATCGAAAGCAACCGTTTTATGAAATTGCCTACCAGAGCGCGAAATTTAAGACTATAATATAATA
>NZ_JAULLJ010000072.1:0-5490 GCF_030518095.1 Bacteroides sp. ET489 | reverse complement strand
TAGACCAAGGTTCGGCGTATGGTAGATTGCCTGTTCGACAATCCTTATGCGCTGCTCCGGCGTGTATTTCCGCAGGGCAAGGAACTCAAGGTTCTCGTTGTCCCTGTCATCGGGCAGCCCTGCCATGCGCATGATGCGTTCCATTACATTCAGGCAGTGGTGGGGGCTTTGCTCCGTATCTACGTAAAGCACTTTCCGCTTTGCTTCGGGAAGTTCAGCCGCATACCTGAGCACCGTGCCGTTCTTCAATACCGCAGCCACGATAGCCGACACATTGAATGTTTTCTTGCTTTTGGCTTTGCCGATGGATGCGCTGAAATTTCCCAACGTACCGATAACTGAACCTTTCACGCTGAGGATTTCGGGTGCTTTTTCGTATTTTCCTGACAGGCTCAGCCGTGAGGCTTGCCAAAGAATTACCGCCTGTTCGTCCGATATTTCCCGGATGTCTTTCATATAGTCCATAGCGATTCCTCCCGTTATTGGCGTCCGCCTGTTTTCTTCCCTGCCAGTTCAAGGGCAAGTTCCGCATCCACGATAATCTTGCGCCCTATCTGGGTGATAGCCTTGTCTATCTTTCCGCTTTTCTTTATGCGGTTGGCAGTAGGCAGGCTGCATCCGAACAGTCTGGCTATGCCGGGTATTCCGTACACATATTTCCTGCTTGTGTCCGTTACGGGCTGCGGCTGCGCTTCTGTCTGAACGGATGCGTGCCTGCTCAACATTATGAACTCTTCGCCTGTCATCTGCCAGACGGGTTTGGATAATAATTCTTGGATATTTGTCATCGTCCAATCTAATTAGTCGTTAAACAATCAGCCCTGCGCACTGGCTGTTATTTCTGTTCTCGAACGATGCAAAATTAGGTAGGATTATGAGTGGTAAGGATGGGGACGATATAATCCGAATATCGATGTATCTTATTGAATATCAGAAAATAAAAATACCACTCAAAAATTAATTTGAGTGGTAAAAGTGGAACTTTCGTAAAATATCAGGATATATCATTTCATGTTACCTCAGTTATCTATATTCAAATAATTACACACATCATACAACCGATATTCAGGTGAACATTCAAATAGGTAATTTAATATATTCATATGACCAGAGCCAAATATTACAAGAATTCTATCTTTTGTCCCCGTTTTGATTCTCTGTATGTTTCTGAATATACGTAAATTCCGATTAAACCAGCGTCCAGTTTCAAAATCAGTTCCAATAAAGTCATGATTATTGGCTTCGTATTTGAAATGTCCTATTAAATAGTTTCCTAAACTTCGTCGAATATTTTCCGGATTATTAAGCAAAATCAGTTCGGATATTATTCCTTGTTCCTTAAATACTGATTTGGGATAATACATCTTAGAAGAGTCAGGATGATTATAGAAACTGTTTTCAAATTGTATAAAATCTTTGGTACTTTCATCCTTCAATAGCTCTTCAATATTATTATAATGTTTGCCCCATTCATCAACACAATAAATTTGATTTATACCTAATTTTTTAGCCAGACGAAAACCTATTTGCTCATACTCTCCTCGTTGTAAGACATATTGGTTTTCTCGATATAATTTATATAAAGAATCTATTTCAGCCTGCATTTTTACTGGACGCTCTATTACGATGATAGTAGGAGAAAATTTCGATAAAGCATTAACCAATGCATCAATTTCAGTTTGATACTTTGGTTCAAATATGTCAATTATTTCATTGGTATCATATTGTACTTTATCCAAATTTGGGAAATCAAAATGAAAGGTTCCTAATGTTAATACAGGTATAGGGGTTGATATGTCATCTTGTGCAATCCCCCAAGATGATATTATAGAACACAATAATGCAAGCACATATTTTACTATAAATATTTTTTTCATATCATTCATATGTTTACGAAATAAGTTGATTATGATTAGAGGATTATCTGAATATATGTTCCATTTCTTTGGCGAATTTCTGGTTACTGTCACTCGGAAAATCGGAAACAGGCTCCTTGTACTTTGACTTGTAGTAGCTATCGTCAATATCCAGCAGTTCCAGTATTCCGGCTTTCCATTTGTCCCTGTCCTGTTTGGAAAGTTTCTCGCCCATCAGAAATATCAGATAGCATACACGTATTTTCTCTCTCGGTTTAATTCTCAACTTGCAGTTGCAGGGGTGCAGGTTCATATTGGCATAGAAGTCCGGTGCGGAAATTTCCTCGAACTGTTCTCCAACACATACCTCATGAATGAGCGAAAGCAATTTCATGCTGAAATACTCTTGTTGTTCATCCGCCGTTTCCTGCTGACTGATTGGCTTGCTCGGCTCGTCCTGTCGTTTCCCGTCAGGAATGTATTTCTTCAATATATCCAGAAAAAGGCAACTTTGACGGTACATGTCCTCACAACGGTTCTTCATATATTGGAATGCCTCTTTCCTTGCTGCCTTTTGCTGGTCATAGAGTTCATTCAGTTTGGCTCTTTCCTTGTCATATTCATCCTTGCAGCGTTCATATTCTTTTTCAGCCTGTTTTTCCTCTTCGGCAGTATGTTCCCTATAGCCAATGGAATCATACCTGTTGTTGGCTTCATTCAGCGGCTTGCTCAGGCTTCTTGTGACATCCAGTTGGGCTTTAATTTCAAGGGAATACCTTTCCATATGTTGATAACAGGCACGTTCTATCGCACTGTCACTTATGGGGTGCGTTTCATAGGCCTGTATGCTCTTTTCTATTTCGGTTTTCAGGCTGTTGAGTATCAAGATGTATTGTTCTTTTTGCCTGTCAAGCACCAGTTCAAGGATGGCGGCTTCAAAAGATTTTGTGTCACTATATTCCTGATAGAAATCGGAAATGAATTTCTGCCTGTCAAAAGAGAAAACTCTATTGTCTATATAGTCCCTGTATATTCTGTTGAGTTCTCCGTATCGGGGGATTATCGTTTGTATCTTGTCTGCCATAGGTGTCTTACTTTTGTTTGTTCTTTTCATTGTCAAGAAGCATTGTCAGTTCTTCTTCCACCTGTTCTATGCTCGGCAACGCAGATTTCAGATTTTCGGGTACTGCCTTGCTGAGTTGGTAGTCGCTGATGCCGATAGGCTGGTCATAGCCTGTCAGCGCATACTGCGCTACAATTTCATCCTTGCCCTTGCATAGCAGCAGCCCGATGGTCTTGTTGTCATTCTCTCCCCTCAGTTTGTCGTCCACCACATTAATGTAGAAGTTCAACTGTCCTGCGTATTCCGGTTTGAACGGGGTGGCTTTCAGTTCCACAACTACGTATGCATGGAGCTTTATGTTGTACAGGATTAAGTCGGCATAGAAATCGCTGTCGCCAATCTGGAAATGCTTCTGCCTTGCGACAAAGGCGAATCCGTTGCCCATCTCCAACAGGTAACGGGTAACGTGCTTCACCAGTTGTTCCTCTATGTCCCTTTCGTCCGCACGTTCTTTAGCTCCAGCCAAGTCAAAGATATACGGGTCTTTTAACAGGTAGTTGGCAAGGTCGCTTTGGGGTGCAGGAAGCGTGGCGATAAAATTGTTGACCTTGTGGCTGTTGATTTGCCGTTCAAACAATTTGCTTTCAATCTGCATTTTCAGGACATTGCTGCTCCAGCCCATTTCCACGGATTGCTTCATATACCAGTATTCCACACCCAACGGAAGCGAACTGTTCAGCAGAATCACATGGCTTGCCCAATTGATTCTTGCAACAGGTGATGCAAGGAACAGTTTTTCCATGTCCTCTATCGGCATCCGGTAAACGGCGGCTACTGTCTGGGCTACATCCTGAATTTGTGCAAGAGGTTCTTGCACAATTGCAACTCCCTTGTTGTCTGAGGATTGTATTTGCGCAAGAGGTTCTTGCGTAAATGAAACATTGTTCAGGCTTTGGATTTCATCCGTGATTCTTTGCACACTTGGAGTAATCAATTTCGCATCGGTTTCGATGAAACTCCGTAATGCACCCAATGGATATGAACGTGCGAACTGGCACATATAAGCCAAGTTCCTGACCGAATATCCTTTTTTTTCGGGATAATTGAACCGTATCGCCTGCGCCAGTTTCTTGATGACCTTGCCGCCCCATCCTTGCAGGTTTTGATGGTACAATATGTAGTTGCCCATCTTCCAGTAATGGAACAGCATCTGCGCATTGGCTGCACTGATGAGCCGGACTTGCGCCTGCTCTATTTCCGAACCGATGGCATTGACGAAAGCCTCGAAACTTCTTTTCTCTATATTGTTATCGTTGTTGCTCATTGTTGTATGCTTTGAAAGTCACAAAGGTAAGCCAAATTACAGGCTTTCCATGAAACTTGATGATTGTTTTTTACAGTTGGTTGAATTTGTTCATCGCATTGGCTTTCACATCATCAGCGATGTCAATGTAGGGTTTCATCGCCTTGTAGTCGCTGTGTCCCGTCCATTTCATGACCACCTGAGCCGGAATGCCGAGAGCCAAGGCATTGCAGATAAAAGTCCTTCTTCCGGCATGGGTGCCCAGCAATGCGTATTTGGGTGTAATGGTATCTATACGCCTGCTCCCTTTATAATAGGTTTCACTCACAGGCTCGTTGATTTCGGCAAGCTCGCCCAATTCCTTCAAATAATCGTTCATCTTCTGGTTGCTGATGACCGGGAGAGCCTTATGCCCCTCAAACTCCACATTTTTATATTTATCCAGTATCGCCTTGCTGTGGTTGTTCAGCTCGATGATAAGCCTTTCGGCGGTCTTTACGGTGGTGATTTCTATATATCCGTCCCTGATGTCGCTTTTCTTCAGGTTATGCACATCAGAATACCGAAGCCCGGTGAAGCAGCAGAACAGAAAGACATCCCTCACCCGTTCAAGATACTGTTTGGTTTCAGGTATCTGATAGTTCTTGAGTTGGTTCAGTTCTTCCCATGTGAGGAATATCACTTTTTTCGGGGTACTCCGCAGTTTTGGATTGAAATCTTCGTAGGCATTGTTCATGCAATACCCTTTCTTGGTACACCAGCGCAGGAACCATTTCAGATAGGCGACCTGTTTCATGATGGATGTGTTCCGCATATCTTCGGTGTCTTTCAGGAAATTCACATACTTTGTCAGCTTGGGTTCGTCCAACGATTCAAAAGTCAGTCCCTTGTCAAACTTTTCAAGATGTTTCCTGACTGCGGCAAATTTCTCATAGGTGGCATCAGACCAGCCGTTTTGCGTGCCGCACTCCTTGATGAACTCATCAAACACCTCCAAAGGCAGAAATACCACCGAAGCCTGCTCCTCATCTTCCTTTTTTCCATTGTGCAATCTGTTGAACGCGTCCTTTACCTGCTCGGTAGTGGGCATGAATCCCTGCACCTCGAACTCCTTGAAGATATTCTGTATTTCGGTGTAGTATTTCAGCAAATCCGCATTGATTTCCGATGCGCTTTGCTTCAGCTTGTTGGTACATCCGTTCTTTACCCGTTGCTTATCGGCATCCCATTTGGCGACATCTATGCGGTAGCCCGTTGTGAACTCGATA
>NZ_JAULLJ010000071.1:0-6042 GCF_030518095.1 Bacteroides sp. ET489 | reverse complement strand
TGCCTACTACCTTATCTTTTTCTGCCCAGTTAGAAAAATATTTTTCCCTAACTGGGAAAAAATATTTCTCCAGTTAAGAAAAAAATTCTACCGTATTATTTCTGCCACATTACTTACTTTTAAGGTCAAAAAGCACATGAACGGCTCGGACATAAACTGCTATTTTTGCAGAAAAACGAATAGCTATGAAACAATACCTTTTTGCTGTCGACCTCGGGGCTACCAGTGGGCGTACCATCATAGGAAACTTCACAACGGAAGGTTGGGAAATGGAAGAAATCAACCGCTTTCCCAACCATCTGATTGAAGTAAACGGCCATTGCTATTGGGACATCTACGAGCTCTACCGCAACATTCTTGAAGGATTAAAACGGGTATCTGACAGAAAAGATGTGGAAATCATTTCTATCGGAGTAGACACCTGGGGAGTAGATTTTGCATGCATAGGCAAAGACGGTCAACTCATGCGTCTGCCTTATTCCTACCGGGATTCACATACCAACGGTGCACCCGAAAAGTTCTTTATGCGTATCCCACGCCAACACGTCTACAACCTGACAGGCATCCAGGTGATGAACTTCAACACACTTTTCCAGCTGGACACAATGCGACGAGACAAGAACAGCGCACTGGACAGTGCGGAGAAAATACTGTTTATACCCGACGCCCTGACCTACCTGCTGACCGGAGAGACAGTCACCGAATATACCATCGCCTCCACAGGCCAGCTGGTCAACGCCACTACGCGCCAGCTGGAACCGGAATTACTACAGGCAATAGGCTTAAACACTTCCCACTTCGGACGTTTTGTATATCCGGGCGAAAAAGCAGGCGTACTATCGGCCGAAGTCCAACGCATTACAGGACTGGGAGAAATTCCCGTCATAGCCGTCGCCGGACATGACACAGCTTCGGCCGTAGCTGCCATCCCTGCCCGTAACCGTAACTTTGCATACCTGAGCAGTGGCACCTGGTCGCTGATGGGAATCGAGACAGACAACCCCATCATCACTCCTCAAACCGAATCGTTGAACTATACGAACGAAGGCGGAGTGGAAGGAAGTATTCGTTTTCTGAAAAACATCTGCGGCATGTGGCTCCTCGAACGATGCCGACAACAATGGGGCAATACCTCTTACCCGGAACTGATAGCCGAGGCATCCGCTTGTGAAGCATTCCGCAGCCTGATTTACCCGGACGATGACCGATTCAATAATCCTATCAATATGGAACAGGCTATAAAAGATTATTGTAAAGACACAGGCCAACCTGTGCCCGAGACTCGCGGACAAATTGTGCGCTGCATCTTCGAAAGTCTGGCCTTGCGCTACCGGCAGGTATTGGACGATCTGCATGCCCTGTCGCCCCATCCGATAGAAACGCTACACATCATAGGGGGCGGTAGCCGGAACGAACTGCTGAACCAATGGACTGCCAACGCTGCCGGAATTCCGGTCGTAGCAGGTCCCTCCGAAGCAACTGCCATCGGCAACATCATGATGCAGGCAATAGCAGCCGGAAAGGCATGTGACCTGTTCGCCATGCGTCAGCTTGTCGCACAATCTGTTCCCCTGAAAACATTCCAACCGAAAGACAAGCCGATGTGGGAACAAGCCTATGCCCAATTCAAACACAAAACTCAGATATAAAAACCTTATCAATAAATAAAGAACCATGAAAGAAGAACTGATTGTAAAAGCTTACGAGATAGCCCAAGAGCGCTATGCATCCATCGGTATAGATACGGAAAAAGCAATGGATGCCCTACAGAACATACAATTGTCGCTGCATTGCTGGCAGACCGATGACGTATCCGGTTTCGAAGCATCCGGCGAACTGTCGGGAGGCATACAGGCCACCGGTAATTATCCAGGCAAGGCACGAAACATTGACGAAGTGCGCCAGGACATTCTAAAAGCTGCCAGCTACATTCCCGGCAACCATCGCCTGAATCTGCACGAGATATACGGAGACTTTGGAGGAAAGTTTGTAGACCGCGACCAGGTAGAACCACAGCATTTTGAAAGCTGGATGCAATGGGGAGCCGAACACAACATGAAGCTGGACTTCAACTCTACTTCCTTCTCGCATCCCAAAAGCAGAAACCTTTCCTTAGCCAATCCGGACAAAGCCATACGCAACTTCTGGATAGAACATACCAAACGCTGCCGCCTCATAGCCGAAGAAATGGGAAAACGGCAAGGTGACCCGTGCATCATGAACCTGTGGATACACGACGGCAGCAAAGACATCACGGTGAACCGCATGAAGTACCGCGAAATATTAATGGAATCGCTGGACGAAATCTTTGCAACCGAATACAAACATATGAAAGACTGCATAGAGTCCAAAGTATTCGGTATCGGGCTGGAAAGCTATACGGTAGGTTCGAGCGATTTCTACACCGCATACGGAGCAAGCCGGAAGAAGATTGTCACACTGGACACCGGACACTTCCATCCCACCGAGAGCGTAGCCGACAAGCTATCGGCCCTGCTGCTGTTCATACCGGAAGTGATGCTGCACGTAAGCCGTCCGGTACGTTGGGACAGCGACCACGTAACCATTATGAACGACGATACACTGGACTTGTGCAAAGAGATTGTCCGTTGCAATGCATTGGATCGCGTACACATCGGTCTGGATTATTTCGATGCCAGCATCAACCGTATCGGTGCTTACGTCATCGGCAGCCGCGCCACACAAAAATGCCTGTTGCAAGCTCTGTTGGAACCGCTGGAGACACTCCGCCAGTACGAAGCCTGCGGACAGGGATTCGAACGGCTGGCTTTGCTGGAAGAAGCCAAGTCAATGCCTTGGAATGCCGTATGGGACATGTTCTGCCTGAAGAACAATGTGCCCGTAGGCGAAGGTTTCATTGCCGAAGTCGAGAAGTACGAAGCCGAAGTTACTTCCAAACGTTGCTGATACACCTCAAGGATTCTTAAAGCTGAAAAAGATGAATACACTGATAGGATTGCTGATCATAGCGATAGGCAGTTTCGGACAAAGCAGTTCGTACGTCCCTATCAATAAAGTGAAACAATGGTCGTGGGAAAGTTTCTGGCTGGTGCAAGGCATCTTCGCCTGGCTGTTGTTCCCGCTGCTGGGAGCCATGCTGGCCGTGCCTGCCGGGAGCAGCCTTCCCGAACTATGGAGCTCGGGCGGAGCCATCCCGGCCATCGCTTACGGAGCACTCTGGGGCATTGGCGGACTGACATTCGGATTGAGCATGCGCTACCTGGGTGTGGCCTTGGGACAAAGCATCTCTTTAGGCACCTGTGCAGCCTTTGGCACCTTGTTCCCAGCCATATTTGCCGGAAAAGATTTATGGCACGGAGAAGGCCTGATGCTGCTGACCGGTGTTTGCATCACGCTGACCGGCATCGCTATCATCGGCTATGCCGGAAGCCTCCGCTCGCAAAGCATGTCGCAGAAAGAAAAAACAGCGGCTATCAAGGACTTTGCACTGACCAAAGGTCTGCTGGTAGCCCTGCTGGCCGGAGTAATGAGTGCCTGCTTCGCCCTGGGGCTCGATGCGGGTACCCCCATTAAAGAAGCCGCACTAAGCAACGGGGTGAAACCGCTATATGCCGGATTGCCCGTCATCTTTCTAGTAACCCTGGGCGGTTTCTGCACCAATGCCGCCTATTGCATCCAGCAAAACATCAAAAATCATACGGGGAAAGAATATCTTTCGGTAAAGGGCAGTACCTTTGCCAACAATCTGCTTTTCTGTGCCCTGGCCGGTGTTTTGTGGTACTCGCAATTCTTCGGACTGGAAATGGGAAAAAGCTTCCTGACCGACAGTCCGGCGCTGCTGGCTTTCTCGTGGAGCATCCTGATGTCGCTGAATGTCGTGTTCAGCAATCTTTGGGGCATCTTGCTGAAGGAATGGAAAGGATGCAGTCCGCGCACCATACGCGTACTTGTCATCGGACTGATAACACTGGTAGCCTCTATCGTAGCTGTAGCAATGGCACAGGCTTAAACCAAGAAACAGAATGAAACGGAAACAACGATAAACGATCAATCATAAATACTGAATAAAAAATGGAATCAATCTTGAACAATCGTCCGGCACTGGCTGCCGAAGTAGAGAAAGCCGCCGAGGTAGCCGGCTATTTATGGCAGAAAGGCTGGGCCGAACGCAACGGCGGAAACATCACATTGAACATCACCGAATTCGTTGACGACGAAATCAGAAACATGCCTGCCATCAGCGGTGTTCTGAGCATCGGCACCTGCCTGCCCTACCTGAAAGGTTGTTACTTCTACTGCAAGGGAACCCAGAAACGCATGCGCGACCTGGCACGCCGACCGATGGAGAACGGAGCTGTCATCCGCATCCTGGACGACTGCACCAGCTACGTCATCATAGCCGACCAGCCCGTAATGCCGACTTCGGAACTGCCCTCGCACCTGAGCGTACACAATTACCTCATCGAACACGGTTCGCCTTACAAAGCATCACTTCACACCCACCCCATCGAACTGATAGCCATGAGCCATCATCCCAGATTCCTGAAAGACGACGTAGCAGGAACCCTGTTGTGGAGCATGATACCCGAGACCAAAGCCTTCTGTCCACGCGGACTGGGTATCATCCCTTATGAATTGCCCGGTTCTGTCAAGCTGGCCGACGCTACCATCAGCAAGCTGGCCGACTACGATGTAGTGATGTGGGAGAAACATGGTGTATTTGCGGTCGACACCGACATCATGTCTGCCTTCGACCAGGTAGATGTGCTGAACAAATCGGCTCTGATTTACGTAGCTGCCAAAAACATGGGTTTCGAACCCGAAGGCATGACCGAAACACAAATGAAGGAAATGACCGAGGCATTCAACCTGCCCAAATAAGCAACTGACGAAAGCCTTCTGATACTTACTTGTACCCCGCGTGAGCCACACTTGTGTGGCTCGCGAGCCGTACAAGTGTTTCTCATGAGCCGTGCAAGTGTTTCTCACGAGCCACACAAGTGTCCCACAAACCGCTATGAAGCGTAAAGTTATTCCACTGATAACAAGCCTTTTACAAAATCCGCCTATTCATGGGTGAAAAGCCTGTTGTTTTTCCGGAGGAAAAACAATAACTTTGTCACAGACACCAAGAAAGACACTTGCCATGAACATCTGCAACAACCATTCCGGAATAGAATTCAAATACCTGATAGTAAACGACATGGATAAGCGATTCGGCCTGTGGGTGAACACCGTCGGTTTTCAATCCATCCCGCCCCACTCGTCCTATCCGCTGAAGGACCATCCCTCCGGCTACTTTTTCAACGCCCAGAAGGGACGCACGTTGCGCGAATACCAATTGGTCTACATCACCAAAGGCCGCGGATTGTTCAGTTCTGAAACCACCCACGAGAAACAAGTATGCAGAGGTCGGCTGATGCTCCTGTTCCCAGGCCAATGGCACACTTATCACCCATTTAAACAAACCGGATGGGATGAATACTACATCGGCTTTGAAGGCCCTGTGACGGATAACATTATGAAAGCGGCTTTCTTCACCGCCGAAAATCAGGTACTCGAAGTAGGACTGAACGAGGAACTGGTATCGCTCTTCTCGCGGGCACTCGAAATAGCCGAGAGTGACAAAATCTCCTCACAGCAATACCTAGGCGGCATCGTGTTGCACATGTTGGGCATGATACTATCCATCTCGAAAAACAAAATATTCGAAATGAGCGACACCGACCAGAAAATAGAACAGGCCAAAATCATCATGAACGAAAACCTGCTGGGCGACGTCGATCCCGAAGAATTAGCGATGAAGCTAAACATCAGTTATTCCTGGTTCAGAAAAGTATTTAAGGAGTACACCGGATACGCCCCCGCCAAATATTTTCAGGAGTTGAAGCTCCGAAAAGCTAAACAACTCCTGATAAATACTTCGCATTCGGTGAAAGAAATCGCCTTCATGCTCAACTACAAGTCTACCGAACATTTTTTCTCCACCTTCAAGAAGCACACCGGATTCACTCCTTCGGAATACCGCACGTTCGGTAAAAGCGCGCTATAACGTTACAT
>NZ_JAULLJ010000070.1:0-6261 GCF_030518095.1 Bacteroides sp. ET489 | reverse complement strand
ATTGTGTGTTTTTGAGGGAGGATTTTTCCTAACAGGGAAATTTTTGGGGTAACTACGGAGGAATTCTTCCCTAACTGAAGAAAAATGGAGTGGATATATTGAAAAAGGTCGGAAACCTTATGGCAGTTCCCGACCTTTTTATAGTTAGAAGATAAGATGAAAATTATTCATTTTCAAAGTCACCTTTCTTGAATCCCTTGTTATTAACAATTTCACCCCATGCTTGACCATCTTCTGCTAATTCCAATGTTCCATAGTTATATGATACATAGAACCAAGTCTTAGCATCTGTTGGATTAGATTTTGCACCAGTTACATAATCAGCAAGAGTTACTTCACCCTTAGTAAGGTCATAAGTACGGGCATTTTTAAATTCTGGTGTATCCTTATTATCATTTATTCCACCACCTAAATAAAGAGCATAAACATTACTTGCATCTTTTTCTATTACTAATGCTTGATAATTATTTATCTTCATCGCTGTACCCTGAGACAGTATTTTAGCAAGAGTTGCTTTATCTACATTTACTTTAGAACCACTCCATGATCCAGTGATGGCTGATGTAGTACCAGCAATAACTTCCACTCTTATACTATTAGTTCCATTATTGTAATCATTTACAAAAGCTTTCAAAGTCTTATATACTGCAGTGGTAGGAGAATAAACAGATGTTGATTTTTGACTTAAAGTACCATGATTTACAAGTATACCCTTTTCATTAATTATTGTTCTGATATAGTTAGGCTTGCCATATTTAGTACTTGCTATGGTATTAATTTTACCATAGTTAGTCATTGTGCCATTAACTGTCAACATGGTAGAACTGATAGGTTTAATATTCATTGTAACATCTTCTGCTACAGAGAAATCAGAACTTTCTTCTACACTTACCACTTTATTTACAGTGATTATTGTAGGAACTTTCGTTTCAAAAGCAGACTTTCCATTAATTGTCAATGAACCGATTGTCATGTTTGCATCTTTGGCAATGAATTTACTGTTATTCAGAATAAAGTCTTTTACTGCGACCTTTTTACCTGATGCTAAGTAAACTGTAGTAAATTCTACATCACCTTCAACATTGACTTTATTAATAACCTGCCAAGCGCGTTCTTGTGATCCTAAGGTAGTGGATTTGTAGTTTTCAAATACTTTGTTGAATGTAGCTTGATCTAAGTTTGCAACAATAGCACCTTTAACACCTGTCAACTTATTATGCACTGTATAATATGAATTAAACATCTCATAATTTGCAGGTGCAGAAAGGACAATGCTACCATCGTTAAGCGAGCTGAATTTAGAACCAGCTAATTGGATTACAGCATATTCATCATCCATCAATGTGATTTTACCGTAGTTAATTCCGTTTGCAGCTGTTGCAAAAAGTTCACCATCTACATTGATTACACCATATTCACCGTTTGTTATAGAGGTAGAAACATTCAAACAGCCTCCATAAGTACCTTTCTTTTCGCCACCTGCTTGAATATCAATCGTACCGTTATTTGTAAGTGTCTTGATGTCGGCTTTACTGCGGCTATCGCTGTTCATACCTTGTTCTTCACCAACCAAAGTCAATGTAGCACCTGTTCCGTTTGTGAATTCAACATCACTTGCATTCAGATAACCATCTACACCCACTTTAATTGATTTGTTATTGGTGCTAGCACCCTTCAATGTCATTTTTGCATTACCATCGATGGTTGCCTCTGCATCGTTTGTATAAGCACCATTAACAGTTAATTCTGCATTAGTGTCTACAACCAATGTACCGGTAGTCACATTATTTGCACCAGCTAAAGTAACTGCCACATCGTTATTTAAAGTAGCATTATTCAAAGTGACTTTACCAGTAGTAATTGCAGTAACAGAAGAACCTGCTGCAAAAATATTATTACCGTTCAATACAACATCATCCTTTGAATCAATGTTTACCTTAGCATTAGTACCAACTTGCATGGCTGTATTGCTAACAAGTTTCTCGAATGTCAGTGATTGTGCATTTTCAACAATTACTTTGGCGTCAGAAACAAGTTTATATGCATCGGTAAATTCTGTAGCATTTTCAGCAGGATCTTTAAATTTAACCGTTGATTCTGGCTGCCCTTCAATTAAAATGGTAGGACGATTTGTCTCGTCTAAAATCACATTGTTCGGGTTGATAACATATTCAGATTGATCTTTCAATTTCAATGTAGCATTACCATTGTATTCAACAGGATAATCTAAGAAATAGTGTTCCGGGTCAACTTCAATTATCTGACCTTCTACAAGATTCAAAACCGGTTTCTTCCAGTTACTTCCGTTACCGAAGTCACGCAAGTGATTTTTAATGTATTCCATGGTAAAGTTCCAATCCTGAGTTGATTCAATATTGAAACCTTCGTTGGGATCGAAAAGGTTGATATTGGTCTTACCACCCATGATTTCCAATGTTCTCTTGACATTGATCTTTTCAGCACGGTGAGCGGTAATCGTTTTTCCAGTGCCGCCTCCAATATAAGTGTCATAAGTACCTTCGCTTGTATAGACAGTCAGGCGCAATGCACCGTCGGTTTTACCCTCGTATTCCTTAAGGCCACTTTTACCATTATAAGTTCCGGCAGGCATAATAACCAGCAAATCCATTACATCACCTTCCTTTTCAAACACGAAAGGTTCTACCAACTGGTAAACAAGGTCAGAGGACTTGTCTTCAGTAGCGTCACTGTAGTCACCAATTATTGAAACAGGAGCGTCCGTATCAACTTCACCGTCTTCAATGCTCATGATTTTATTAAGAACAGCATTCAAAGCTCTTGTTACTTCACTCGGCTCAGCAAGACCGTTAATTACACCTCTATCATCGATAGGCAAAGTTGGGTTTGCTGTCCTTACTTCTGCTTGTAAATTAGCAATATCAATAGGATTCAGTGTCAGTTTACGGTTGAACGGAGTATTTGTATCATCCAATGCACGAAGCACAATTTTGTTGATAGATAAACCATTTTCTCCATAATATTTGCTTTCTAGATTAGCATCCAAGCGAATATGCAAAATGGAATGTGCACTTGTCAGAGCAAGAGGAAGTTCAAAGTCGGCTCCATGTTTAACTCCAACATTAACAATCGGTGATACAAAGAAATTTTGTCCGATTCCATTGGTGCGTTCTGAACCAATTTGAAGAACACCATTATCGAATCCTGGCTTTACGTTCTGTAAACGAGGAATTTCATCAACGATCTGACCTCTGGTAATCATGTCGCCATCATATTGGCTATAAAAAAGATATGCACCTTCTACAACTGCAGTCGGTGTACGGAAATTAGCAGATTTAGACGATTGCTCAATTTGCGGATAGAATGGATAATTGGTTATTACATAATCGTTATAACCGGCTTTATCCTTATCCACAATTTCATCGTTTGGCAGGTAGTCTACAACTACGGCACCCATACCGTCATTTTTGTCTCGCCATGCCCATTGGATTTCTTTATCATCCCAATAGCCATCAACGCGTGTTTGGGGAGCTTCTGCACCGACTCTTTCAACATTCAACGACACATTAACCTTCTCCCGACCTGCCAAAACGGAGTTTTCAGGTAAGGAAACCGGTTCCTGCTCAAATAAATCATTGGTACATGCACCGAAAATCATCGGGAATACCAATGCTCCTAATAAATACTTAGCTTTCATTATCTCTAATTGATTAGTTATACATTTTAAAGTTAATCACTTATTACCAATCTGTTCCTCCACCTGTACCAGGGATAGTTGTACCACCATCACCTTCAATCGGGCTGGCAGCAAAACCCTTCTCTACTTCCACCTCCAGAACTTCCACTTCCGGAGCTACATAAAACTTTTCCATTTCCATAATTTTAGTTTTTAATTGTTAGTAAATAAATTAATGTTTATTGATATTTCGTTCTCGTTTTTTGTTCAGTTGTCATTGCATTGTGGTGCGACATACCTTATTATAAAATTAACTCTTTTTAGCGTATCGCACGCTGTATATTGTTAAGCCATGAAAATTATCGTAAGTCCTTTCTTCTTGTATCGAACCATTCCCTATATATAATAAGGTGTAAATTCCAACCTCTTTTTGCTGTTTGATTTATCTTCGGATTTATTCGTTTATCAAACGCTAATTAGCTGTATATCTGTATATTATAATACTATACAACAGCGCATAATTCAGGCTGCAAAGTAACTAACTTATTTCCTAAATAGGTTTCGATTGTATTTTATTGATAATCAGCAGAATGCATACTAAGAAAAGAACGTAAACGAGAAAACAGGTGTGAATGGTGCGATTAAGAAAGAAAATGTAAATTATTTATAATCAGAAGATTATCTGATTTTGCATTATAGAGTATTATCAACCAAAAGTTCAATTAACACCACTTCATGACACTGGACGGGAGTATTATAAAACACTGATTTTAAGTACAAATAGAAAGAAGAAAAGTAGCTGATGCAATGGTGTTGACACCTATAATTGATACTTTTGGGTAAAAAGGTGTAAGGAAATTAGATAAAAAATACCCGCTTGCCGATGAAATATCAGTAAGCGGGGAAATATGAAGTTTAATGCTATTATAATGGTAAACCGGATTAAGAAACTGCTTTACAGCTTCACTTCAAGGCATTCCAGTTCCCATCCACGGAAGATTAAAGTGATAAGACGCAACTCTGTATTACCTTTCGTTTTCTGCACTTTCTCATCCGCAGCATACTGTTGAAGTTGTTCGGCAGCTTGTGCTTTCAGACTGGCTATTTCGGCATCCGTGGCATTGCGGCGGGCATATTTTACTTCTACAATGTAGCTGTAGGCTATTTCTGGCTGACGAACCAGATCAGGCATCATGTAGAAATCGGCATACCCTTTCGAGGATTCGTGCTCGGGGAAGATGATATAGCCTTTGGTCAGACCTAAGTATGCCAACAGGAAACCTTTTATGTGTGCTTCTCCTTCAATAAATTCTCGGATGGCGCTTTGACGTTCCAGTTCTTTGGCAAAGTACTGAAAAACAGGTTGCCAGTCACCTTGTAAAGCCATTCCTTTAACAAGCATAGAAAGCTGTGTCATGTCCATATCAAAAACTGAAGCATTGCGGTAGGCTTCAATTAGGTAGGTATACAGCTGTTCGCGTACAGTCAGGTTGGGAATACCTAAAATAGGACTACCAAAATCCGTTCCTTGTATAGACAACATACCGAAAAAGAACAGCAGGCTCTTGAAATTCTCCGTGTCGACCATCCGTTCGGCAGGGAAAGATTGCGCGATATTGGCCGTTACCTTTCCCTCTGCCACCAGCTGCTGGATAACGGAAGTATTAACACCTAATCGTTTATCTATCTGCACCAAGTGGCGAAGTTTATTGTAGTCGGTGCGGATGTTACTATCAACCATCATCTTAGGCGGTTTATGCCGTTGCATATATTCATTAAGGAAATATAGAGACATATCTGAGTTGAACATATGCTCGTCCGACATATCCTCTGAAAAGCAATAGTTATCGTACCATGGCCGCATCTCTTCCAACAGATCATCTACTGTAACCTCTTTCGGTAATGCTCCTTCTGACTTGTAGTAACTGATCATCTGACGTACTTCTTCCGTGCTGAAACCGATGATACTATTGAACTCCGGCTTCATGCTGATGTTTGTCCCGATGTTGAATCCGCTGGTTACGTCATCCATCGTAACGGGGCTGACACCGGTGATGAACAAACGGTCAATTGCCGCATCGGGTCCGGTAGTAGCAGCTTTAATAACATTGAAGAACTCACGGATAAACCCTTCGCCATGTGTCGTCTTGCGGTAACGTTCCGTGCCGTAAGTGGCCAGCAGGGTATTGGTGAAGTTATCATACTCATCAATCAGCAGGTAGATATGCGGGCAGTTGTTGTCGCTGATATAGCGGGCAAGCGCATCCAACATCAGACCGGGAACATCATTAAAAATGTTCAATTCATTCCAAATCTCACCACCCAACAGATACTCGTATTTCTTCACAAAACGAGTGATTGTGGAACTACAATAGGTTTTAAACGATTGTTCCATTTCATCAGGATTGGAGCTAACAATGGAGAAATTGAATCTGAGCACCAGATACTTATTATGCGACTTTGTGGCATGCTTCCCGATATACAGTTCACCGAAAAGTTCTTCGAAGCGGTCGGCATAATCTACGCTGTAATATGTCTCCAGCATCGCCAGAAACAACGACTTGCCGAAACGGCGGGGACGGAGCAGGAAAAGATAATTCGGCTGG
>NZ_JAULLJ010000007.1:0-165075 GCF_030518095.1 Bacteroides sp. ET489 | reverse complement strand
GGGTTCCTGCAACTGGCAATGCGCATCTTGTACGCGAGGTACTGAAAGGTGACTGGAATTTTAACGGATTTGTCGTTTCGGATTGGAACTCGGTAGGAGAAATGGTTAATCATGGTTTGGTCCCAGATCTGAAGGGGGCTGCCTATAAAGGGGGCACGGCTGGTTGCGATATGGATATGGAGTCCAGAGCCTATACTTCTCACTTGGAGGAGTTGGTAAAAGAAGGAACAGTGGATGAAGCTTATATTGATGATGCTGTACGTCGTATTTTACTGAAAAAGTTTGAACTTGGCTTGTTTGATGATCCTTTCCGTTACTGTAATGAACAGCGACAACAGAAAACTGTACTTTCTCCGGAGTTAAGGCAAGTGGCACGCGAAGCAGGTGCTGAGTCTATCGTATTGTTGAAAAATGATAATGGAGTACTTCCTTTGAAGGAGCCGGAGCACATTGCTGTTGTCGGTGCATTGGCTGATTCGAAGGAAGATATGATGGGGAGTTGGGCTATAGAAGGAGTCAGAGAGGAAGCTATTACTGTGTTACAAGGAATTAAGAACAGATATCCGAATAGTGTAATCGCCTATGCCGATGGATACGATCTGGAAACAACTATTCTTTCTGAATACAACCCATTATCTTTTAATTAGTTACGATGCATTGTTTGGGCGATAGGTAATGGATTTGTAACGTGCTAACTTCTGTATTCTTCATCGCTTTGAAGTGGGATGATTAGCTGATGCAAATATAGGAATTTTTCTTTGAAAACTCAAACATCATGCACAAATTTGACAACCCTTTCGTATCGTCTTCTATCAATAATCACTCAATATATGTTTAGTAAAATATAAGATATGAAATTCTTATTTTAAATAACATATTTGTAATTTTGCTACGATATTCCGTATTATATTTTGTGGTATGATATTTTATTTGTATCTTTGCTCACAAATAAGATAAATACAACAAGTATGATAGCAAACTTCTCGGTTGAAAACTTTTTCTCCATTAAATCGGCTCAAAGAATCAGCTTTGAACCTACATCAGATACTTTTATGTCTGATGAATATTCGTATGAAGTTAAAGATGGTGTTAGATTGCTGAAAATAGGAATCATCTACGGAGCCAATGCTTCCGGTAAGACAAATATATTAAATGCCATCGAGTTTTTCAGAATGCTGGTATTAAGAATGCCTAAAGACCGAAATGAAAAAACTGGAGTTGTTCCTTTCATGTTGGACGACACTTCAAGGAATGAAACGACGAAGATGTCGATGGTATTCTATATCAATCAATCAAAGTATGTCCTTAGTTTTGAATTGGATACGAAGTATATTTATTCCGAGACATTAGTCGTTTATGATTCCATTCGTCCTACCAAACTATATAATCGCAGTTATGATGCCGCGACAGATTCCACATCCATTGAGTTTGGTTCAAACCTGAAAATGTTACGGAAAAGCCAAGAAGTAATTTCCGGGAATACAATCAATAATTGCAGTGTGCTTGCCGCGTTTGGCAAAAGCAATGTGGAACGGACAAAGTTGAATGATGTGTACGATTACTTTGCCAACCATGTAAAGGATGTATTAGCTCCTGGCATGTTGCTTTCTGGGTATGTCAAATCACGATTGGATAAAGACGAAACTGGGGATTTGAAGAAGTTCATTTTAAATTTCTTGAAAGCATCCGATTTCAACATAGAAGATGTGGTGTTGAACGAAGAAGAAGAGTTGATTACCCCTGAACTGGAACAGCTGATTCAGAATGCGCCTATTGATAAAGAGGCAAAAGCTGAAATGTTAAGAAGGGGTAAAATTACAAATGCGGAACTGACCTTCAAACATAAGGCTGGCGAAAAAGTATATGACTTGTCTGAAGAATATGAATCCAATGGTACAATGAGATTTTTGGGCATGGCCGTGATTCTGAATTTCTTGTTAAAGACTAACCGGTTCGTGCTTATTGATGAAGTAGAGACAAGCATCCATTACGAACTGTTGGCTTATTTCTTAAAAGTGTTTTTAGCGAATAGCAATAGACCATCTCAGATGCTCTTGACAACGCATGACATCAATCTTCTCAACGAGGATTTCATTCGCCGTGATACGATATGGTTCACCGACAAAGACGAACTTGGCGAAACTAAAATAGTACGCCTGTCTTCTTTGGGACTGCATAAGAATCTTTCCCCATACAATGCTTACAAGCAGGGGAAATTAGTAAAGTTGCCGTTTTTGGGTAGCCAGTATCTCAACCTGAATGACTAATGATATGGGACGGACAGTAACAAAAAGTATCGCCATCATAGGCGAAGGAGAAACGGAATGGTTTTATTTCGACTCTCTGAGGATTGCGTGTCGCTATCCATTCAAGGTTGCGCCTGACTTTCCTCAGCATAGCGACATCAATCACATTCTGAAACTTGTAGAGTCCTATTTGAATAAGCAATATGATTATATTGTATGCTTGTTTGATATGGACAGACTGTTGCAGTATCCCTCTGAAATGCAGTTATATCAGAAAGCAAAGAAGGAGTATAGTAAGAAAAAATATGCAGGGAAGGTGATGTTTGTAGAAACGAATCCATGCACGGAATTTTGGTTCCTGCTCCACTTCTTGCCGAATGTGGTTTGTCGGCAATATGAGAGTTACGAACAGCTGCTTCCCGAATTGCAAAAATATATGCCGGGATATGAAAAGACAAAGCGATATTTCATACGCACCAATCTCTATAAATATCTGACAGAGAATGGTGATTTGGAACGGGCGATGTCAAATTCTGAAAAGTTGTGCCAACTTTGCCAGAAATCACCAGAAGATTTGAAAGCATATTCAGAGATACATAAGGTAATAGAGTTGTTTGAAAATATGTAAACAAATACATTTAATATAAAAATTATGAGTAACGAACGAATTGATTTAATTGCAGAAGAACAAAATGAAGAATTTTCCAATGATGACTTGTTTAACATCACATCATGGGGAGCAGATCCATCTGTCAGGGAATTAATTTTACAATATAAAGAAGGTGATATAGAGAAACCAGAATTACAACGAAAATATGTTTGGAAGAAAAAAGAGGCAAGTAGATTTATAGAATCGTTATTACTTGGACTTCCAGTTCCAAGTATATTTCTTGCGAATATCGAACAGTCAGGCAAACGTTTAATTATTGATGGATACCAAAGGATACGCACTTTATATGATTTTATTGAAGAAGGAATATGGCATGGTGACAATTCAGAGTTTAAGTTGGTAAATACTGAACTTATCAATGAGCGTTGGAGAGGAAAATGCTTCAGAGAATTATCGGAAACTGATAAAAGAAGACTTAAGAATTACACTATTCATGCAATTGTTTTTGAGCAAAAGCATCCATCTGATGATTCTGGACTGTTTCAGGTGTTTGAAAGAATTAACACAAGTGGAACTACCCTGAATAATCAAGAGATTCGTAATTGCGTGTATCAAGGTGAACTGAATACTCTTTTATTTAAAGTAAACAAGAATCAGCAATGGCGTGTCTTGTATGGTGAGCAAGGAGAAGATTCCAGAATGCTGGATTTAGAATTAATTCTTAGGTATTACGCATTAAATTCACCTGAAATATATAATTCCGACAAAAAGAAGATAAGTCTAAAACAAGAGCTAAATAAATATATGCAATCAAAAATGAATGCATCGCCTGATTTTATCACAGAAAAGGAACTTGAGTTCAATTCTGTAATTGATTTTATTTTTACACATATGGGAGAAGAAGCTTTCTTCAATTTACAGAATGATTTGTCAAAAATTAGGCGTAGACTATATCCAACAGTTTTTGATTCAATTATGATAGCAACCTCAATAGCACAAAGAAGAGGATATATTAATCGAGGAGAAAATCTGTCAGACAAACGCCTTGAACTACTAAAGAACGCAACATATAGAGAAAGTATTTCACAAGGCACCATGAAAACAGAGAGCATTCGCACCCGTATTTCTTACGCTTTGCATTATTTATATGGCATGGAATTATGATTAATAATATTAATGCAAAAAATGCCATTGACGATTGTAATGCAGATTTAGTTCGTATTACTGGAATAATAAATGGCGTAGGAAGTACTAGTCCTCTATCGGGGTATTTAACAAAATACTCTTTAATTCGCATATGCGGAACTTTAGAAATTTGTTATAAAACAATAATTGCTGATTATTATGAAAATATTTCTCCACAATTGGGGCAATTTATAGGATTTCATTTAAGAGATGCATCCATGAATCCCACTTATGACAATATCTGTCAAGCAATAAAGCGCTTTGATGATAATAGACAACAAAATTTTAAGTCTGCGGTTGCTGCATTGCCTAATACTGAAAGTTTAAAAGAATCTTTTTCTGTATTAAATAGAGAAAGGAATAATGTTGCACATGGCATTAATTCCACATTATCATTTAATGATATGAAAAATCGTTTTTCTGAAGCAATTCGAGTTATAGAAATTTTAGATTCTGTTATGGTCTAATTAAAATTAGTACTATCCTACCAAGGGAAACAATTGTCCGAAACAAAAGCAGATTGTTGTCTGAAAACTAGTCATCTAAAAAAGAATGTGAGACGTTTTATAAGTGTCAAACAAGATGGCACGCCATTCAAAGGCGTAAGAAAGGAGAAATGATTAAAGATTAAGATTTGTTGTGAAGGTTGAGGTGAGTTGTCTCAACCTTCACTTTCCATTTCTACATTGGTTTTATCATCTGCTCAATACAAGCTATATCTACATCAGTCAAGTTATATTTATTATAAAGTAATCGGTCTATATCAGCTACACTCTTGGTCCAATCAATGTCACTGTGTGCTGTAAAATTCTGTACAGGAACGAATTGAAATTTGTCAACACTTAAATCTTGTGAAGTCATACTTAATACAATTAAGAAACGCACAAATCTTGTACTCAAATATTTCTTATAATTATGCGCTTCTACCTCAGTATCAAAAGTTCCACCAATAAGAAAGGTTTGGGTGCATATTTGTTTAGGTCGTAGAACTTGTAATGAAGTTAAAATTAGGTACATACCTTTAGAATCAGGTCTTCCACCTCCTGGAGTTGCTTTTGTAAAAATGACCTTGTATTTGTTTATTTTATCTCTATTCCTATTGACTTCGTCATCTTTTACATAAGTTATAGATTGATTACTCCCCAATAATTCTAATGCTCCTTGAAAAGGTTTAGATGCCCCTTTAAATGTAGAAATAAACCCAAATGGAGTTTGTGTACTGATATAATCCTCATTTATAATCTGTGATGTTTGCATTTTTATTTTCCGCAAAATACCTAATAGATTATTATAGCGAATAAAAATTGGATATTCGTTAAGTTTTCGATGTGTTTGAGTTGAATTTCCCTTATACGTACATGAAAATAGACATTCTCCAATATGTTTTTGGTCCCATAAAAAATATTGAATTCCACCTGCTATATCAACCCCTGGAAAACAATCGTTAGAATTAACAAAATCATGAATATATGCTATTCTTTCATCATTCAGCATCGTTTTGCGAAATTCATCAAGACCTCTTCCTCCTGTAAACCAGCGTGATGGCATTATCATTGATATAAATAAAGGAGAGATTTGTTTCGCAATTTCAACAAAATCGTTGAAAACCACTATTCCGTAATTATCCTTAGTCTTACCAACATTCACTTGATACGGTGGATTCCCCACTACTGCATTGATTTTCATATCTTTTCCTACTAAATCATGTACTTTCTTTATGAAAAGTTCCGGTTGATTCTTGATTTTATTGATAAGGTCATCCGGTGCCCACATATTCGTCTTAGCTTTTCGGAAGCCCACCAACGTCCGTTTGGTAATGCTTTTCGCCATCGAGGTCTTGCACACCACAAAGATGTTCTCTGCCACGACCTTGTCCCATACCGCCTGCTGCTCTTCAAGCGTATCGGCAGAAATGGTGCTGTCTTTCAACCGGGAGCGGTAAATGCTGTATGCCATATAAAGCGGATACAAGCCCGACTTGGAATTGATTTCAAGGATACGGCTGTCAGAGGTGAACACTTTTTTCGTGACCTGTCCGTGGTCAATGAAATGCGGCTCGTCAATGGTATGCTCATAATCCTTGTCAAAGAAGCAGTAGCCACCCAAACAGTCGCCCAAGTGCATGTTCACCACACGCCACGGGGTAAGCACCGTTTCCTTGTCGGGATTGCGGAACGTGCTGAAGATGTCCGTGATGCGCCCGATGCGCTCCTCCACACTCAGTTTGTCAGCCGCTTTCGCCATCGCACGGATGCGCTTGCCTGCGGCACGGAAGATATCCGGGTCGTAGTATTTCTTGAATGCGTTGAACTTCTGCTTGCTCACCCCTTTGGGCATGAACTCCTCCCAGGAACGCGGGTCTATCTTCTCGGCGAAGTTGTCTATGGTGATTTCCTCGTCCTCGTTATCCAGCTCCGCACCGTAGATGAGCAGGGGCATACGGATGGAGATGCCACGGAGGATGGAGATAGCCGCCTCGCGGTTCTTCGTCTTCTTTTTCAGTTCCTCTAATCTGCGCTTCTCCTCCTCGGTCAGTTCCTTCTTGGGCTTCTTCTCCAGCTTCTCCTTTTCCTCGTATTCCTCTCCCGTTAATCCTTGGTTGTTGATGTCCACCTGATTGGTCTTGGGCATAGCCTTGGTCTGACCGATGATTTTCTTCAGGTCATCGAACTCCTTCAATTCCAAGTCATCCAGTTTCAATAACTCATCATTGTAGAGGCTGTTGTCCTCGAATCCGTTGCGCACCACACGCTCCACATAGACCTTCTTCAACTGCTCCAACATACGCGGCACGTCGAACTTGTCCATGCGCGAGCCTTCGATGGAAATGACCGGGCAGAAGTTGAGGAAGTCGCCCATCGTCTTGCGGTCGTCCTGCGAGGTCTTGCCTGCCTTGGCAGAAATCTTGGCGGTCTCGGCAAGCACTTTCAGCGTGCGGTCGGGCGCGAAGTCAAACACGTAGCACTGCTCTTTCACCCGTCCGTTGATAGTGGCAGGTGTCTGCACGCGGAAGATGGTCTGCATATAGCTGGAAGCAGCCGTGTTATATGAACCTGAGAGCATGAACACGGCAGTCCACGCCGGAACGCTCACGCCCGTGGTCAGGCGTCCGCAGGACAGGGTGATGGTGCGCGTCTGGTCCGGGTCTTTCCCGATAGCCTCATTTACCATCTCAAGCGCACCACGGTTTTCCTCGTCCTCATCGCCGTTGCCTGCTACATTGACAACATGGAAATGCTGGAACACGGGATGCCGCTGCAACAAGGCACTCAACGCCTTTGCCTCCTTCACGCCCGGCACCATCCACAGCGTATGGCGGAACACATTGCGGTATTCCTTGCTGGCGAAAGGATAACAACTTTCCTTGTCCTCTTTGGTAAGCAGGTTGAGAAAAGCGGAAACGTCACGCTCATGGATAAAGCTACCGTCTTTGTCCACACGGAAGAACTCGCGGAAATTGAAAGCCACATCCTCATCGACAAACTCTTTCAGTAAACGTCCGAGGTCGTAAGTGTAGATGTTCATGGCAGGCAATGCCGCATACGGGTTCGGGTCACCGAAGTGGTTCTTATCCCAGTCGTGTTTGGCACGCTGCTCCATCACATAGTCCCATGTATAGATTTCGTTCTCCTTGAAATCGTCCAGCAGGTTGAACGGCGTTCCAGACAATCGTAGGACTTTCGTATCGTCCTTGACCAATTCAGCCATTACCGCCTTGCCGAGTTCGGTCTGCGTGCCCTCGTGCGCCTCGTCAACAATGATTAAGTCCCAAGGTGTAGCGAATACCTCATTGTTCTTGTCGAAGTTGCCGCCAACGAGTTCCGACCCGCGCAAATCCTGCATGGAGACGAAATAGATATAATGCAGTCCGTCTGACTTTGCCCTGCGTTCAAGGCTTTCATGGCTCTCCCCGTTGTTCTTGGAGCCGTAAGCGAAGTTGTTGCGGTCATAGAATATCTTGCCGAAATCCTCGAACCATCCGCTGTCCACCACGGGGCGGTGGGTAAGGATGAGTGTGCGTTTGAAATCCATGTCCTTGACCACCTGTAGGGCGGAAAGGGTCTTGCCGAAACGCATCTTGGCGTTCCATAGCATCTGGTTGCCTTTCCTGAACTGCTTTTCCGTTTTCTCAATAGCCTCGCACTGTTCGGGACGGAACACGATGGGGCTGCGCCCGTGAGCCACTTCTCCCGGCGACAGGGAATCCTTGCCCTCCTTGACGGCTGCAATGGCACGCTTTACGACATCAAGCGTGGTGATGAACCACTCGTTAGCCTTGTTCTCCTTGTCAAACACCTTCCTCTTCACGCCGGAACGCTCCAGCACGGCATGCACCTCCTTATCATTGAACGAGCGCAAGCCGCCACGGTTGTACAGTGTCAGTTCAGTATGCAACAGGTCGTAGCGTATGCCTGCGGTCTGTGTATATTGGTTAATGCGCTTCCTTGCCGCCTCGTTCAGCGGCTTGCTGTTCGGTGCCAGCCCGATGACATTCTCATCGTCACAGGTAGCCTCGCCTATCTTCAGGCAACCTTCGTGTGCAGCATCGTTGATGCGGAACACGTATATCAGCTTCAGTTTAAGGGAAGAAAAGTATTTCATGGGCATTCACTTTAGGAGGTCGATGTATCGGATTCGCTTGCCTTTACGCCCGGTCTGCGGGTCTTTGCCGCGCCAGTCCTTTATAAGGCAGTAAGTGCCGTTATGCCTGAAAATGTTGTCCGTGCGGCATCCCTCGCAAGCGGTCACAGTCCGCGTGGTTTCTCCGAAAAGGTCGGTAGACATTTCCACCCTGTCGTGGCAACTATTTGGCACGACACCTTTCAGCCCGTCCATCTGCCACACGTTCCACGAAATGATGTAGGCAATGTAGTTGACGGATTTTGCCAACGGATCTTTCCCGAACTTGGCACGGTAGTATTCCACAAAAGAGGCGAGCATGGATTCACGGGCGATAAGCAGGCTGTCGCCCTGCCATTCGTAGGCATAGAGGCTTTTGTAGGCTTCCTGTGCGGCTTCCAGCCATTCGCCGGAAGTTTCGGTATTCTCGCTGATGACACGCAGCTTACGGTCGAGTAGTCCGATACGGTCGGCAAGCGGAACAACTGAGCCTGTGGTGGCGTCATAGCGGCTGACGATATAGGGTGCTTCGCCGCAGGTGATTTCAAGACGTGTGTCACGGACATAATCCTTCCATGTCTTTCCTTCGGGGAAAGAGATTCTTTCAGGATTCGTTTTCCAGCCGTGCGTGCCGTCCTCTGACGTGTATTCCGTATTGAACACGTCTTTCCTGCCGAACCACGCCTCGTCAATGAGGTTGTTCTGCGCGTTGCATACCCATGCAGGGGTGAATACCTCCGCCATGTCACGGACACGCGCAGACTGGGTGTCCTTGTGTTTCAGGACACGGGGCATGATGACCTGACCGTTGTCACCCGTAATGAGTTCGGGCAATATCGGGTCATGGTAGCCATACCCTTTGCCAAGGTGTTCATAGTCGGAAGTCGCCCAGAATATGTTGCACACGGCATCGCCCCTGCTCGTCGTATGGTCTTTGAGCAGGGTGGACAGCAATCCGGGGGAATCCTGCAAGATGCTGTTCTCCAATATGTCGGCTGTTTCAGGCATGTTGATACACTCATGTTAAAGTGTATCTCCTGACGGGAGATACACTATCGGATGCAAAATTACACATTTTTGTGAAAAACGGGCAATTTGCACTCCATAAAAATGCGTCAAACAAGCATTAAAGCAGCATTGAAACGGCTGTTGTTTTACAAATGAGAAATAAACGGTTTGATTATCAGGCATTATGCTCTCCCGTCAGAAGCACCCCTATTATTCCCAAACAACTTCCGATTACAAGTCTTTCAGGATAAGGGCGTTCGCCTTGTCTATCACCGAACCGTCCAATGATGCAAGGTAGATACGTGTGGTTTCCTCCGAATCGTGCCCCATGCCCTCGCTGATGATTGAAATGGGAATGTTCTTGCTCTTGGCGATGCTTGCCCAAGAGTGCCTGCTCACGTACATGGTAAGCGGCGCGGCAATACCGCACAGGCGGGCAATCTCTTTCAGGTACTTGTTGATGCGGAACAGCGTGCTTTTGTATTGGCTGCGCAGTTTTTTGGAAGGCAGTTTCAGGATAGGGAGCAGGTAATTACCGGAACATCCTGCGGCATATTTCGCCACGGTTTCCTCCATGCAGCTTTCCCACCTGATATGGAGTTGTTGTCCGGTCTTGTGCCTCCGGTAACTCAATATGCCGTTCTTCAAGTCCGACTTCTTCAAATAAGCCATGTCAATGAACGACATTCCACGGGTGTAAAACGAAAAGAGGAACATATCCCTTGCCAGTTCCCAATGCGGCTTTCCCGTCAGGTCAAGTTCCTTGATGCGCCGGATGTCCTTCAGGGATATGGCGCGTTTCACGGTCTTGTCCATTCCCGTATAGACATGCCTGAAGGGATGTTTCTGTACGGTCAACCCCTTTTCCACGGCACGGTTGTAGGTGGCACGCAGGATACGCATATAGAAAGATATGGTATTCAAGGATGTGTCATTTGTTTTCAGCCATGCCTCGTATTCCATTATCAAGTCCTCATCCACATCGTCCAACTGTATATCCTTGTTCCGCCTGAAACGCATGAAACTGGACAAAGCAGACGCATAGGTTTCCGATGTGCGTTCCCTGCTCAGGCGTTTCAGTTGTCCGATGACGGAATCCATGAAATTGAAGAACGATTGCAGGCTTGTCTGTTTTCGATAACCGTCCACAATGGCATCTGCCGAACAAACACCTTTGAGCGTCAGGTCGCGGATAATGTTTTCCAACCGCAATACGTCACGGCTGATGTGTTTTTGGATAATATGAAGATGGTGCTTCCTGTCCGCATCAGCCCAAGAGGGAATCGTTACGGACGATGTTCCGGCGTTCCACTCGCTTTCATGTACATGCAAGTCTGCCGTAATCTGGCGGACCGCGCGGTTGTGTATCACCTGATAATATATGCTGCCCTCCCTGCCGTCTGTGGCGGAAGGACGGAATTTCACTTTTACTGATGCCATTCACCTTACTTTTTGTTGCTGTTTACATGTTTAACTTTCAATCTCTCCTGCATCAGACTGTCGGACAAAGTCTTTAACCCTCTGTCATAGTCGGCAGCCTCCTGTCGTATCCATTCAATGGCTTCCTCGTTGCGGTGGATGTCGAACACGTCATTCAACCAAAGGATATGATTGGCGTTGCAACCTCCCCATGAACGGATGACGCGGAACTTCAACGCATCGTCCGCATACTGACGCTTGGATTTCCATAGTTCAATGTTGCCCCAGATGGAAAGGGTACAAACGATACCCATGCCGACCAAAAGAGAAAACACCTTGTTGGACTTGATGTCGAATTGGTGACGGTGGATATGCTCCTGCGGCTCGTTCTTCCGTTCATTTGAACTTTGGGCAAACGATTCCTTCAAATTCCGTAACAAACTCAGAATCCTGTTCGATGCGTAAACCTCCGCCTCTCCGAACTTAGTCAGTATGGCTTTGGTCTGCTGTTGATGTTCCTTTGCGGAATTGTCAAACACCTCCTTTATGGATGTCAAGTCCATCGCTGGAGGCTGTCCGCTTGCTTGGTCATTTGCTACTTTTGAAGCGTTCTCCAACTTCCCGTTGATACCCTTGAGGTCATTCTTGATGCCCTCGAAGAGTGCATATACTTCGTTATTATCCATTTTTAGAATCTTATTTTACGTTGTCTCTTTTTTTTGCTCCTACGTTTTAATTCTTCCTCGAAACGGTTTTCCTCAGCCTGTCCGTCCGTGTTGTCTGGTATGAAAAGACCAATCGAGCTGTTGTACAAATCATCGTTGCCCCTTGATTTAGGTTGAAACGTGGGCAGTTCTTCATGGTGTGAAGACCATTGCATTTCCATTCGCTCAGTACGTCTGTTCCGTTCCAATGCAGCATCTATTTTGGAATAGCTGAACCGCCTGTCAATCTTGGAACCGCTGAACGAATAGCCGTTCATTATGAAAACTAAGCCCTGTGCCTCGTCCGAATTGCCCTTGTTCTTGAACCGCATATCCACGCCCTGTTTCTTCAGATTAGTGGCAAGCATGTTCCAGTTACCACACCTTGAAACTTCCGATTTAAGGATAGTATAAAGCCCGTACTTGGTCTTGTCCGGCTCTTTCAGACGGTGTTGCTTCACCCGTTCCTTGCCGCTGGCGAAATAAAGGTTGTACTTCCGTGTCAGTTCCTTGCAGATGCGTGCGCTGCGTATCCGCTCGTTGCGGTCACTGATAGTCCTGCCATTATTGGCGATTCGGTTGAACGCTATATGCACATGCGGATGCTCCTTGTCGAAGTGGCGCACGATGAGAACCTGCGTGTCGGTTATCCCCATTTCCTTCAGGTATTCCAACGCTATCCCTGCCATTGCGCGGTCGGTCAGACGGTGTTCATCTTCCTTATGGAAAGCCAAAGAGATGTGTCCGACGGGCTTCGTAACCTTCGGATTCATCTTTGATTGTGCCTCGAAGCTCATGGCTATCGTGTCCTTGTTCTCGGCAAACAGACCGTCACAGACAAGGATTTTAGCGTCCTTTCCTTTGTCAAGAATGTAGTTTACCACGCCCCTGAAACTGCTTCCTTTTACGATTTTAGCTATCATATCCGGCTGTCATAAGAGGATTAAATTCAGCAATTCTTCAATCCGTGCCACGAGTATGCGGCATTCCATTTTTACCGTGACGAAGCCAGCAGCGTTCGCCTTGTGCGCAAGCTGGTTCAGGTTGTTTGCCATGCCGCAGAGCTTGCGGACGTAATCCGTATGCTCCGGTGTAAGCCGTTCCTTCACCTGCCCGTCCCTCATGCAACGGCGCAGGAACTCTCCGGCGGATATGCCCGCGCTCCGTGCCTTGCCTTTCAGCGTGTAGTAGTCCGATGTCGCCATCTTCACCGTGAAGCGGTATTTCAGCTTATCTGCCGCTCCCTTCTTGGGGCGACCTCCCTTGTTTCTTCTTACTGTTTTTTGCTTATGCTCCATACGTTTGTTACTGTTTATAATACAGATACCCATTAGACCAACGGGATGCAGCTCTCCACGGAGTTCATGAGTGGGAGCAAGCGGTTTCGGTATGCCCGAAACACAAACTTGCTCCCCTCAAAACTCCGTTGGACAGGTTCAGGGTAACTCTGAATTGCACCCCGTCAATCCACTTCTTAACTCTCAGAGTTTACGCCATGCTTCGATGTCCTCCCCGTAGGTGTCAAGGTGCTGCCGGGCGATGTTCTCCACCAGTCCCGACACGCTCATCCGTCGCTCGCCGAACATGCGGACAATGCGGTCGAGTGCATCGCGCGTGCGGCGGCTGAGGAATACGGGCTTGCGGTCTTCAATGGACGGAACAGGGAGGAAGGCTTCCTTGTACTCCTCCAACGATGCCCGTCGCTGCTTGCCGCTGATGCGGCGTACCACCTGTGGAGTTCCATCCGCTTGTTCCGGCACGGCTTCACTTAACTTTTCCTGTACAACCTCGCTTGCCTTTTCCGGCTGTTCCTTTGTGTCGGCAGGCTGTGTGTCGGGCTTAGGGATTTCCATATTCGGCTTGCTACCTAAAAAATCCTGCAATGCTGCATCCATACTTTGGCTGCTTAAATTTTTCTTCATACTTGTTTGAATTTAGTGTTTAACAATGTTAGTCGTTGTGCGCACATTTGACCGATTATCAGTTGCAAAGGAAATGGCTGTATTGCAGGCTGTCAAACGAATGGGCGGACTGTGGCAACAATGTTTGGTTTTGCACTTTACGCATTGTCGGAACGGTGCGTGCTGCATCGTTTTGCCATTGTGCGAGAAATGGCATTAGGATTTTTAAGGGCTTAATTGGAATGGTTGGAACAGATTTAAGGGCATGGCTTGGCGTGAAACAGATGAAGCTCCTTTCAAGAAGTATAGGAATCCGAAGAACGCCACAGGCTACCACACCGACGCCAAATGCTGCCACGCAGGTGCAAAGCGGTTGGATTATGCCGGACTTCGCTTTTCTTTGCACCACGGACGCTTGAAACAGTCGTCACGGGTTCGACGGATAACGCCACTCCCGACCACTTGCTGCCACAAGCTGCCACCTCATTGCAAATCCATTGTTTCAAGCGGACAACGGCTTTACTTTGCAGGCAAAAAGAAGAACAATTAGTAAATATAATGAGTATGGAAGTAGTAATCATTTCAAAAAGCAAGTATGAAGAAATGGTCGGCAAGCTCAACCACCTGTCCGACCGGGTAAATGAAATCCTCCGCAAGAGGGAAGGGAAACGGCTCAGCCGTTGGATGGACAACCAAGAAGTTTGCCAACAGTTGCGCATCAGTCCACGCACCTTGCAGACGCTCCGCGACAACGGAACACTGGCTTACTCGCAAATCGGGCATAAGATTTTCTACAAGCCGGAGGATGTGCAGCGCATCGTCCGGCTTGTGGAGGACAGACGTAAGGATGCAGCCTATCGTGGCTGTAGCATCTAATCAGACAACACAATGTACAACCACTAAATCCACTGTAAATTATGAACGACTTGATTCTTGCCGACCGTGAACTGGAGGTCGGCTTCATCGGAAAACTGGATGCCCTGCTTGAAGGCATCGAAAGAATGGACGCGGGGCACAAGGCTTCGCCAAGTAACGAACAGTTCCTGACGGACAAGGAGGTGTCGGCATGGCTCAAGGTGAGCCGACGCACCTTGCAGGACTACCGCAGCAACGGGATGATTGCCTATTACCAGTTGGGCGGAAAAATTCTGTACAAGGAGTCCGACATCGAAAAGATGGTGATGAGCGGGTATCGGAATGCATACCGCTTGGAAACGTAAATCTGAATGTGCAAAAACAAAGAAAGCCGATGGCGGACAATTCACTTGTCGCCATCGGCTTTCTTTGTGTAATGTTATATCCTTTACAGCTAACACGAACACCGTGGGCTGGCTACGGACAGCGAAAAGAACAAATTTACAGACTTTTCACGGCTTGCTGTGTACAGCCTTTCCACGATAAACTTTCGGAAAGCCATTGCCTCGCGGCTTCGCAACCTGAACGCCACGGCTATCACCATTTCAAGGCTGTAAACATCGTAGCGAATCCTGCCGTCCTGCCTGACGTGCCGCACCGTTTCCTCTTCCGACAATTCATTGTTTTTGTAAATGGCAGCAATAGCCTTACGAATATAGCAGCCGAACACGTTGAAGGTATCGCACATTTCTTGCTGCGTCATCCAAACGGGAGCGGTCGGCATCGTGAACGCCCCGTTTTCAGTAATTGTGATTATTCCCCTGTCCATAATGTATGTTTTTGATATTTTCTTTATCCTTGTTCCATTCCGGCATACGGAACTTGTTGCCTATGCGCTGTGTCAGTTTCTTCATGTCCTCGTCCACTTTCTGATGGGTCAGTCGGGCGTAGATTTGCGTGGTGCTCATGCTCTTGTGTCCCATCATTTGGCATACGGTTTCCAGCGGAACTCCCTGAGAGAGAGTAATCAGGGTGCCGAAATTATGCCTTGCCATATGGTAGGTAAGCCGATGTTCTATACCGCATACTTTGGCAAGTTTAGGCATGTTGTTTGTCAGGGCTGAACGGCAGGGCATATTGAAAAGTTTGTCACTTTTCCGTTCGCACTCGTATTTTTCCATGATATTCCGTGGAACATCAAGGAGAAGTATGCTGCACTCGCTTTTTGTCTTTTGGCGTTTGAATTTTATCCAAAGATTTCCTTGGTCATCCCTACTTAGGTTGGAAACATCCAGATTGCACATATCCGCATATGCGATGCCAGTGAACGTGCTAAAGACAAACAGGTCGCGGACAAAACACAGGAACTTTTCCCGGATAGGCGTATTCATCAGCCTCTGCAACTCGTCCATTGTCAGATGGCGGTGCTTCCTCAACGCCTTTTCAGGCGAGAATGATGCGAACGGATTGTATTGGATTGTACCTTGTGCCATTGCCGTCCTTGTCATTGTTTTCAACATGATGATGTGGTTTTCTATGGTCATGCCTGAAAATCCTTTTTCCACACGCAAGTAATTGTCATACTTTTCGATGAACGCATAATCCAATTGTTTGAAAGGGATGTCCTCAATGCCATAATATTCACGGATAAAATTCTGAAGATTGCAATATGATGTCTTATGACTTCTTAGAGTGCTTGGCGCACGGTTGATACCCACACGTTTGGCAAAGTCTTCCATATACTCACGATACAGCTCCAACAACTTCCGCTTGTGTTGCCCGATGCCGTTCACGGCGTTCTTGACAAGTCCTGCTGTGATATACCCCTGTTCGTCAAGAATTTCTTTGTAATAACGGCGTATGTCCTCTTCAATCTTGTCTATCTTGGCATTGGTTTCTTTGGCGGTGCGGCTTTTACCTGTCAGACGGTATGCCTTGGCATCCCACAAATCAGGTCGTACATCCATTTTCGTGGAGAACTGTGCGACCTCGGTGTTGATGGAAATCCTGCCCATGAGCGGACACAAGCCGTTTTTCTTCACCTTTTGTCGGTTGATATAAAACAATACGGCGAAAGTATTGTAAGTGGTCTTTCTCTCCTGTCTCATGGTTTCATCCTTTTGGTACGTTTGATTTGGGGTGTTGGAATAACAACTTCCGCCCTTTTATTGTCTGTCAATTCGAACTTGTTACCGATACGTTCTTGCAACCTGCCCATATCCTCGCTTACCTTGTCATTGGTAAGATGCGCATAAATTTGTGTAGCCCTCCAGTCGCGATGCCCCATCAATTCGCGTACCGTGTCAAGCGGAACTCCCTGAGAAAGAGTGATTACCGAGGCATAGGTATGTCTTGCCTGATGAAAGGTCACCCGGCGTTCGATTCCGCATATTGACGCTATTTTTTTCAGATTGATGTTCGTCTTGCTGCAACTGAGCATCGGGAAAAGTCTGCCATTAGGAGCTATGCCACGGTACTTGTCAATAAGTTCCAATGGCAAATCCAGCAATGGAATATGGAAAGGCGTTCCTGTCTTTCTACGCGCACTATGAATCCACCATATCCCGTCCTCCGCTTTCAAAAGGTTCTTTTGGGTGAGATTGCGTATGTCGCTGAAGGCGATGCCTGTGAACGCGGAAAAGAGAAACACGTCACGCACAAGATTGAGGTTCGGTTTCGGCAATGGAGTGTTCATCATCTGTTCCAGTTCCTTTTCTGAAAGGAACTTCGGAACAATCTGCGGATAATCAAACGTATAACCGTTAAAAGGGTCTTTACGCAAAAGTCCGTCATTGAGTGCCGACTTGATGACGCTGCGCAAACGTCCGATAATGTTGTTCACTGTTCCCAATGCCATTTTCAGGTCTGCACGGAGATAGAGGTCAAAAGAGGAAACGAAGGACGGAGTGAGAGCTTGAAATGGCATATCCTTAACATGATATTTCTGCCTAAGAAAATTTTTCAAGTGGTTCAATGCCACACAATACCGCTTATAAGTTTCCACTTTACGGTTTGTGCCGACTTTCTCGTAAAACCGTTCATTACATTTGCCATAAAACGATACAAGGGTTTCCTGCTCGGATGAGATGCCCTGAAAGGCATTTTTCACTTCCAACGCTGATACGGTTTCCTTTTTCGCCAGCAAGTCCTTGTAAGCGGAATGGATGTCCAGTGAAATCCTGTCAAGCTCCTTATTGGTGGCTGCGGCTTGTTTGCTTTTGCCCACTGCTCTTCCTGGCTTAACATTCCACAGGGCGGGAATGACATATACTTTGGTGCTGAACTGCACCATTGACTTGCCGATACGGATTCGTCCCAAGACAGGTACCGTCCCATCGGCTCTTTCCTCGTTCTTTTTGAGGTAAAACGTTACTTTTAATTCTTCCATAAACAGCTCTATTTTTTGTTCGCAAAATTACAGCCAATAGAGCTAATCATCTGTTTGCAGAATGGTGCGGACGAGTGCAAGAAAATCCATTGAGAAACTATTTTAACCCATTATGGAAAGGAAAGCCTCACAAGCAGGCTAAACCGTTGTCCTACAGCTCTGCTAAAAGGATTTTGGAAAGGCTTCTTTCACCATAAACAGGTAATGCATTCGTAACGGAAAGCTTGCATATATCCGCTGCATCTTGCTTTTTTGCCACTTGGCAGCGATAAGAAGAAAATGGAAGTTTACACGTGTGATTCAGTGAGTTACGTTATTTGTCGCAATCTTGCTTTTTTGATGCTCGATTTGGAAACCAATCAATTGGATTTGGCTGGGGCTAAGAGGGTGGCTGCGATGTCTGATATAGTAATTGTAGGAGTAGGAGAAAGGGCATATCAGAGTGGTGAAGCACGTTCTATGGCTCATATTGATGTTCCGGATTCACAACAGCAATTGGTTAAACACTTGAAGGAGATGGGAAAAAAGGTGATTGTATTGGTAATGGGCGGGCGTCCGCTGATATTTAATGAATTGGAACCTTATGCTGATGCAATTCTTATGACATGGTGGTTGGGAACGGAAGCCGGGAATTCGATAGCCGATGTGCTGTCTGGTGATTATAATCCGTCCGGAAAATTGCCGATGACTTTTCCGGCTGCCATAGGCCAGGTTCCAATATATTATAATTATAAGAATACGGGAAGACCTAGTCAGCCAGGCTTTATGACGTATACTTGCGGATATCTTGATCAGGATTTTCGTCCGGCATATCCTTTCGGTTATGGATTGAGTTATACACAGTTTGAAATATCAGATCCGATTCCTTCCAAAAAAGAATATAAAAAGGGAGAGACGGTAGAGTGTAGAGTGACAGTAAAGAATACTGGTAAATGTGAAGGTAAGGAGACTGTGCAATTGTATATTCGTGATTTGGTATCGTCTGTGACTCGCCCCGTAAAGGAATTGAGAGGTTTTGAGCAGGTGACATTGAAACCTGGTGAGGAAAAGGAAGTTGTTTTTCAGCTTCATGAAAAAGAACTGGGCTTTTATAATGGAAACTTGGAATATGTAGTGGAACCGGGTGAGTTTGAATTGATGGTGGGTAACAGTTCTGACCATTTGAAGAAAACCGTCATATTATATAATTAAAATTGGATGAATACTGCAACTTGAATTATTCAAGAAGATAGAAATATAAAAATTAGTAACTAAAAAATATATGAAGACAATGATTACTACCTTGGCTTTAATACTCCTCGCAGCTGCTTGTTCGAATGATAACGGAGTAGATGAACCTATAGAACTGGATGATAATATTAATGAAAGTAAAGAATATGAATTGGTTTGGTCTGATGAATTTGATAAAGATGGAATGGTAAATGAATATTATTGGGGATATGATGAAGGGTATTGTCGTAATAATGAATTGCAGGATTACAAGAAAGCTGATCCTAAATATGCCCGTGTAGAAAATGGGAAATTGATAATAGAAGCACATAAGGATCCGCATGAAGGAGTCAATCAATGGACAGGTGAACCATACCAATTTGAATATTCTTCGGCTGAACTCCGGTCGTTAAAAACTATTCCGATAAAATACGGAAGGTTGGATGTATCTGCCAAAATTCCTGTAGGACGTGGAATATGGCCCGCCATTTGGATGATGCCATTGGATAATAAATATGGAGGATGGCCTCGTAGTGGAGAGATTGATATAATGGAATATGTATGGGGAGATAATGTACATAATCAGATATTTGCGACTGTACATACCACGGATACTGATGTAAATAATAATCGTATTGCTTCGGGAACAATTATATCGGAGACACTGAATACAGAGTTTCATTTATATTCTCTGATTTGGAATGAAGAATCTCTGGAAGTTCTGTTTGATAACAAAGTGATTTTTACCTATAATCGTGGAAAGAATTCCTCGTTTGTGAAATGGCCGTTTGATCAGCCTTTTTATTTGATTCTGAATATCGCAGTTGGAGGAGGCTGGGGAGGAATGTGGGGAATTGACGAAACGATTTTTCCGGCAAGAATGGAAATAGATTATGTGAGGTATTATCAGGAAAAATAACAATAATGTAATAAAAAACAGAGGTGTATCAGGCAACGAATGCTCTCCTGATACACCTCTTTCTTTTTTGTACTATCTATCTTTTAGAATTTGAAGAAATTTTTAGCGTTGTAGTAGCTGATATCTTCAACCATCTGTCTGACGCGTACCATTTCGGAAACAGGTATTTCGCCGTTTTCCACGTCGCGACCTATCAGGTTGCAGAGAGTACGGCGGAAGTATTCGTGGCGAGGATAAGACAGGAAGGAACGTGAATCGGTAAGCATTCCTACAAATCGGCTCAGCAGACCGAGTACCGACAGGGCATTCATCTGTTTTTCCATTCCATCCTTCTGATCGAGGAACCACCATCCTGAACCGAATTGTATTTTGCCGGGGACGCTTCCGTCCTGGAAATTGCCGAGCATGGTGGCTATCATTTCATTGGCACAAGGATTCAAGTTGTACAGAATGGTCTTGGTGAGTTTGCCTTCCGAGTTCAACCGATCGAGGAACTTAGCCAGTGCCTTTGCGGTAGAAAATTCGCCGATAGAGTCGAAACCGGTATCAGGACCCAGCAGCTTGAACATTTTGCTGTTGTTGTTGCGGATGGCTCCGTAGTGGAACTGTTGTGTCCATCCTGTTTCACTGTCCATTTCGCCAAATATAACAAGCATGGCCGACTTGAATTTGAGGATCTCTTCGTGTGTCAGTTCTTGTCCTCCGTATACTTTGTTGAATATGGCTTTGATTTCAGCGTCGGTGTAGTCTTCGGCGTAGAATTCTTCGATACCGTGGTCGGACAGTTTACAGCCCTGTTCGGCAAAGAACTCATGGCGTTTGCGCAAGGCGTCTATCATATCGTCGAACCCGGAAATGGTGACACCGCTGACCTGTGAAAGTTTCTCAACGTAATTGCGGAAGTCAGCAGGTACTTCTACAGCCATGGCTTTGTCCGGACGCCAGGTAGGAAGCATTTTTATTTCGAAACCGCTTTCGCGTGTCTGGATGTGATATTCCAAAGAATCTACGGGATCATCAGTAGTACATACTGTTTCTACATGATAACGGCGCATCATGCCTCTTGCCGAATATTCTGGGAGTTTAAGTTTCTCGTTGCATTCGTCGAAGATTTCACGTGCAGTCTGGGGATTCAGAATCTTTTCGATGCCAAAGGCTGTCTTTAGTTCCAGATGTGTCCAGTGGTATAGCGGATTGCGCAAGGTGTAGGGTACAGTCTCGGCCCATTTCTCGAATTTCTCCCAGTCGCTCGTATCGCTGCCTGTACAGAAACGCTCGTCGATGCCATTGGTGCGCATAGCACGCCATTTGTAGTGGTCTCCGCCCAACCAGATTTCTGTGATGGATTTGAACTGGTAATCGTCTGCTACCATTTTCGGAATGAGGTGGCAATGATAGTCGATGATGGGCAGCTTGGCTGCGTGTTCATGATACAGTTCCTGTGCGGTTTCGGTCTGCAGCAGGAAATCTTTTCCCATAAATTCTTTCATTTTTCAATCGATTTAAGTGTATATAATTATTATTTCTTCTATACTAATATCTATTGTATTGATTATTAGTAAAATATTTCATTTTTAGCTTTTGCTTTTATTAACTGTTATCGAACACAAAAGTAGAAATTTTACTTGTAGAAACAAAATAATTCGTATCTTTGGGGCAATTATTTATAATATTTAAGATTGCATAGCTGGCAGTAGGTTGTGGATATGAAAGACGAAAATTATACGATTAAGGACATTGCGCGTATGGCAGGTGTTTCCGCCGGTACGGTGGATCGTGTGTTGCACAATCGGGGAAATGTATCTGCGTCGAGCCGGGAGAAGGTACAAAGTGTGCTTGATAAGATAAACTATTTGCCCAATATGTTTGCTATCGGTCTGGCTGCCAAAAAACGTTATCGTATTGTTTGCCTTATACCTTATTATATAATGTTTGACTATTGGTATTCGGTAGCGCAAGGTATTGAAAAAGCAGCGCACGAATTGCAGCCTTTCAATGTAGAGACAGTCTTTTTATATTATAAGCATGCAGACAGGGCATCTTATCGGGAGGTATGCGAGCAGTTGCTGGCGGATAAGCCGGATGCGGTTCTGATAGCTCCGAACTTTGAAGAAGAAACGTTGGAGCTGACTACCGGTTTGGATGCCGATGCTGTTCCTTATGCTTTTATTGACTTCAATATGGAGCAGATGCATGCTTCGTGCTATATCGGGCAAGACTCCAGAATGAGCGGATATGTTGCTGCCAAAATCCTGATGCAACGTTATGAACCGGGGCAGGAGCTGGTGGTTTTTTTAAGTGACCAGAAGAACAGCCCGGCTGAAATACAGATGCGTCGGCGTATGGAAGGCTTTATGGAATACGTAAATGAGCGATTTGGTCATCTGACAGTCTACGATGTAGTATTCCGGAAAGAAGATACCGACGGGAACAAATTGATATTGGATGATTTTTTTTCTGCGCATCCTCATGCAATGTTAGGAGCGGTGTTTAACTCGCGGGTATATCAGGTAGCAGGGTATTTGCACGAAGCAGGTCGCAGGCTGAAAGGCTTACTGGGATATGACCTGTTGCAGAAGAATGTGGATTATTTAAGATCGGGTGAGGTTAGTTGTCTTATCGGGCAACGCCCTGGCCTGCAGGGGTATCTGGGTGTGAAGGCCTTGTGTGATATGGTTGTCTTTAAAAAGCAGGTAGAGCCTGTGAAGTACATGCCTATTGATATTCTGATTAGGGAAACGATTGACTATTATTTTGAGTTCGAATAAGTATAACCAATAAAATTTTAAAAAATGAAAGCACTGAACAAACTTACAGCCCCCAAAGCGGTGGCACCGGAAAGAATTATCCAGTTTGGCGAAGGAAACTTCCTCCGTGCCTTTGTGGATTGGATTGTTTATAATATGAATCAGAAGACTGACTTTAACAGTAGTGTAGTTGTAGTTCAGCCGATAGAGAAAGGTATGGTAGAATGGCTGAACGGGCAAGACTGTCTGTATCATGTTAATCTGCAAGGACGTCTGAACGGTAATGCTGTGAATACGCTGACCCGTATCGATTGTATCAGTCGTGCTTTGAATCCCTATACACAGAATGCTGCATTCATGGCATTGGCCGACCAGCCGGATATTCGTTTCGTTATTTCCAATACTACAGAGGCTGGTATTGCTTTCGATCCGAGCTGTAAGTTGAGTGACGCGCCCGCATCTTCCTATCCGGGAAAGCTGACCCAGTTGCTGTACCGTCGTTTCAAGACATTTAAAGGAGATAAGGATAAAGGCTTGATTATCATGCCGTGCGAGCTGATATTCCTGAACGGGCATCATCTGAAAGAGTGTATCTACCAGTATATTGATTTGTGGAAAGAAGATTTGGGTGCCGATTATGAGAAGTTTAAGACTTGGTTTACTAAATACTGCTATGTATGTGCTACTTTGGTAGACCGTATTGTGCCGGGATTCCCTCGCAAAGAGATTGCACAGATTCAGAAGAAGATCTGCTATGAGGATAATCTGGTGGTGCAGGCCGAAATTTTCCATTTGTGGGTAATTGAAGCTGCCGAGAACTTGTCTTTGCGTCAGTTGGCTAATGAATTCCCGGTAGACAAAGCTGGTCTGAACGTATTGTTTGTGAAGTCGGAAGCTCCGTATCATGAAAGAAAGGTGACTTTGCTGAACGGACCTCATACAGTGCTTTCGCCGGTGGCTTATCTTAGTGGAGTAGACATTGTCCGTGATGCATGCAATCATCCGGTTATCGGTAAGTATATTCATAAGGTACAATTTGATGAATTGATGCAAACGCTGAACCTGCCGATGAATGAGTTGAAACAGTTTGCAGCTGATGTGTTGGAACGCTTCAACAATCCTTATGTTGACCACCAGGTAACCAGCATTATGCTGAATTCTTTCCCGAAATATCAGACACGCGACCTGCCGGGATTGAAAGTCTACCTGGAACGTAAGGGCGAATTGCCTAAGGGACTGGTATTGGGATTGGCTGCCATCACTACTTATTATAAAGGTGGTGTTCGTGCAGACGGTAAGGAGATTGTTCCTAACGATGCTCCTGAAATCATGCAACTGCTGAAAGATCTGTGGGCTACCGGTGATACAAGAAAAGTGGCTGAAGGAGTCTTGGCTGCCAAGGATTTGATCTGGAAAGAACATGGCGACCTGAATACTATTCCGGGACTGACAGACATGCTGACCGACTTCTTGAATTCAATTCAGGAAAAAGGCATGTTGGAAACTGTAAAGGGAATCCTTTAAGATTGGAATTTGTATCTGGGAAGGATGAAGTCCTGACAGAGAAAACGATAAAAAAGAAACGGCCGAATGTTTATTCGGCCGTTTCTTTTGCTGTATGAAGAATGAAGGTCGTTGCTCCAATGGTGACTATGGCGCCGTCTTCGATGCGGATGCGGTCTTTGTCGCCCAATATCTCATTGTTCAGAAAAGTCCCTGTCAGACTGGGGGCATCGCGTAGGGTATAGATGAGTTGTCCCTGCTTGTTGCGTTTTACATTAATGATGCAGTGGATACGGTCCATGCTCATGTCCGAAGTTTCGATGGGAGTATTGATATTGGTGCCTACACAGCGGCGTCCTATTGTGTTGTCGCCTTCTTGCAAAGGAAGTACCTGCTTGAATCCGAATACGTTTTCAATGACGGTAATGTTGCCAAAGGATTCAACAAAATCGTTTTCGCTCATTTTCTCTTCTTTACGGGGGAGCTTGGTAGGTGTTTTACCTAAGCGGATGCTGAATTGCTTTTTGCATTGGTCGCAGATAAAAACAAGCGACTGGCCTTCGCTGTATTTGGTTTCATCGAAGGTCAGATAGTTTTCGCATTTCGGGCAACGAACTCGTTTCATTTCTTTATTTCTGTATGTATATAAAAAGACTTTCTCTAAAAGAATTATTTCTTTAATACCCATGCGCTTTGATAAGCTTCGTTTTTACGGATATTATTCAATTCCTTATAAGCTTCCTCTTCGCTGGGATGTGAGGAGATGCTGACTCTCATCTTTCCATCACCGATGATAGCTTGGGCGTCGCTGAATCCTTTTTGTTTCAGCTCTTGTGCCATGGCATGAGCATCGCTTTCTGTACCCACACTGGCTATAATGATATGATATCTCCGAGTGTTTGTCGAAGAAACAGCTTTGGGAGCCTCCTTGGTCTTGGGCTGAATAGCGGCCGGTTGGGTAGCGGGTTGCTCTTTCTTTATCTCCTTTACCTTTACTTCTTTTACAGCCACAGGTTTTACTGTCTTGTGGACATTACTGGAGACTTGTGCATCTCTGTTACTCTTTTTGTTGTTTTGTCCGATGATGACAGGAGTGCTGACTACAGACTGCTTTTCTATTCTTTCGAACAGCTCCTCGGGCAGAAAACGGGCATAGCTTTCTTCTACGATTTCGGTATTTTCTACAGGTGCCGAGAGTGAGAATAATATAATAGCCATAACGATGGCGATAACGTTAGAGATGTGCGACCGTTTCAGTCTGATCTTCCACCGGGGCATGTTTCTGCGCGTAACGGCTGTATGCGGAAGTGGAATCGTCTTTTTCTCAGTTTCGCTGTTCTTTAACTTGGAGAGCTCCTGCATTTCGAAGCTTCCTAATCCATACAGATGAGGTGTCGTAATCTTGCTGTCGTAAGGAATGAAATCGTAAGTTCCGTGAATGGAGCAACGCAATTCTCCGATATTGGAGAGTTCGGCCTTTCCTTCTTCATGTAATGTTTCCTTCAGCATTTTTACATCGCGCTCTACCATTTTGGTTGCATCCGGAAAAGTTGTATCGTAGACAGAGGCATAAGATTGTGCCAATAATCCGTCGTTCATTGTCAGAGACGGATTGAAGCCAATGATACGGGTGGGAGGAAGGAAAAGATTCTCCTCGGCTATCCTTGTAGCAGGTATATAATGAGTCACAAAACCACCAAAACCGGGGACTATGACACAGTCATTATCTAGTAATAATACTTCTATGTGTTTTGCTAATTCAATCATGTTACAAAAATAGTGGATTTATCGGATATAAGCCACTTCCGAGGATTTTTTCTTATCAACAAATTATAAACAAGATGGCTTTTATTGACTACTGTTGGAAAAAAATGTCTACTTTTGCATTATGTTATAAAATTATTCGGAACAAGATGAATTATATTCAGACAGAAATCGACGGTGTATGGGTAATTGAGCCTAAAGTGTTCAACGATGCCCGTGGCTATTTTATGGAAGCTTTCAAGGAAGAAGAATTTAAAGCCAATGTTGGTGATGTGCATTTCATCCAGGATAACGAATCGAAATCTTCGTTCGGCGTATTGCGTGGACTTCATTATCAGAAGGGCGAGTATAGCCAGGCGAAGCTGGTGCGTGTTATCAAGGGAAGAGTGCTGGATGTTGCAGTAGATTTGCGTCAGTCATCTCCCACGTTTGGCAAGTATGTCAGCATAGAATTGAGCGAAGATAACAAACGTCAGTTCTTCATTCCTCGTGGTTTTGCCCATGGTTTTCTGGTATTGAGCGAAGAGGCTATTTTTACTTATAAGGTGGACAATGTTTATGCACCTCAGGCTGAAGCTTCTATCCGTTATGACGATGAGACTATCGGCATTGACTGGCCAATAGCAGCAGAGCAATTGCTTCTGTCGGAAAAAGACGGTCGTGCGGTTGCTTTTAAAGATGCCGAATATTACCTGTAATAGAGAAGAGCAGACGAGTATATTGTTTTGTAAATAGCTTGCGAAAAAAGAGAGAGCGAGTCATGGATAGAAAGGTGATCATAGGAATGTGTGTTTCTGCCGTTCTGTTTGCTTGTTGCACCGGTAAGCCGAAAAAAGCCGCTGTGGAAGAACAGGAAGATTTAAAGGCGAAAGAAATGTTCCAGGGAATATGGCTGAGTGATGATACGGAAATTCCGTTGATGAGAGTCGATGGAGATACTGTTTATTATGCAGATCCGCAAAATGTTCCGGTGGCTTTTAAGATCGTTCATGACACGCTCTATTTATGTGGAAACAAGGTGACTGCATATAAAATCAATATGCAGACAGAAAACAGTTTCTCGTTTTATTCCCTGTCCGACGTACTTGTTAAATTGCATAAGTCGGAAAATCCGGATGATGTTCTTGTCTTTGCTGAGCACAAGGTAGAAGTTATTCCGACAATCAGTGAGGTGATAAAAAAAGATAGCGTAGTGATGCACAAAGGCAATCGCTATCATGGCTATGTCTATATCAATCCTTCCAAGATGAAAGTTATCCGGACTTCATACTCGGAAGATGGCATCGGAGTGGATAATGTATACTATGATAATGTGATTCACATTTGTGTATACAAAGGGAAAGAGATGCTTTATGGCGAAGATATAACTAAAAAGATGTTTGCCAGTGTACTTGCGCCTGAGATTCTGGATCAGTCCATCCTCTCGGATATGGATTTTCTCGGGGTAAGCGAGGCTGGATACTTGTATAGAGCTGCATTGCGCATTCCCGAAAGTTCGGTATACAATGTAGTAAACCTGACAATCGGGTTTGACAACGTAGTAAAACTCTCTTTATAGGCTTTTCTTTTATTGAAAAGCCCTAAATAGGATTAAAAGGGCTTTTTAGCTTCTTTTTTGCCGTTTCGTCTGTTGCTCTTTTTTCCTCCGCCTTTTTTGCCGTTGCCATTACGCTTGTGGTTCTCGTTGGTACGCGGCTTGTATTCGGGGGCTTCTCCTAATGTTGCGGGGACGGGGATTTTGTAAATGTCTCTTTCTAAGAAGTTCTCAATGACTTTGAAGTTTGATTGTTCCTTCTCGCTGACGAACGTGATAGCGACTCCATCGTTGTTGGCACGTGCGGTACGGCCGATCCGGTGTACATAGTCTTCGCAGTCGTGGGGAACATCGTAGTTGATGACCAGACGGATGTCATCAATGTCGATTCCGCGTGCTACAATGTCCGTAGCGACCAGAATGTTTATTTTTCCGGCCTTGAAGGCATACATTACTTCTTCACGCTGTGCCTGTTCCAAGTCAGAGTGCATTTCGCCAACATTCAGTTTCATGTGTTTTAATGCTTTTGTTACCTCTTTGACTTTCAGCTTGGATGAGGCGAAGATGATGACACGTTCCGGAGTCTGTTCGGCAAACAGATCGCGTATGATGCCTAATTTCTGGTTCTCATAGCAGATGTAGGCTGCCTGAATGATTTTATCTGCGGGCTTCGAAACTGATAATTTGACTTCTACCGGATTGTTGAGGATTGACTGGGCCAATTGCTGTATCTTGGCAGGCATTGTTGCCGAAAACATGATGGTTTGCCGTTCTTTAGGCAGATATTTTGCTATTTGCATAATATCATCGTAAAATCCCATGTCGAGCATGCGGTCGGCTTCGTCCAAAATGAAATAGGAAACCCGAGAAAGATCTACATATCCCAGACTCAGGTGGGCTATCAATCGCCCGGGAGTGGCAATAACAACATCTGCGCCTAATGTGAGGCCTTTTTTCTGCTGTTCAAAAAGAATTCCGTCATTACCTCCGTAAACGGCTACACTTGATATCGGCATAAAATACGAAAAACCTTCCATCTGCTGGTCTATTTGCTGGGCCAGTTCGCGTGTAGGAGCCATAATGATACAGTTGATGGCGTCTTCGGGATGTTCTTCCTCGGAGAGTTTGTTCAGGATGGGCAATAAATATGCAGCCGTTTTTCCTGTGCCGGTTTGAGCTACGGCTATCAGGTCCTTACCGTCGAGTATGACGGGTATTGATTTCTCTTGTATCGGAGTACATTCTTCGAAGCGCATGGCTTCCAGTGCATCGAGTACTTGGTCGTTAAGTGGTAGTTCGGAAAACTTCATGTTTTTGTTTTATATGGCGCAAAGATAGCAATTTCTATATTTAAGGCAAAAATAAACGGTTCGCTTATTGGGGTGTGTTATTTGGGCAGATCGATATAAGAATCTTTAAAACCGAGAAAATAGAGTACGCCATCCAGGCCAATCGTGTTGATGGACTGCTTGGCGTTGGCCACTACTTTGGGTTTGGCATGAAAGGCAATACCAAGACCGGCAATGCCCAGCATGGGAAGGTCGTTGGCTCCGTCGCCCACGGCAATTGTCTGTGCGATGTCTACTTTTTCCACCTGTGCGATGAGGCGTAAAAGCTCGGCTTTACGTTTGCCGTCTACTACATCGCCCAGATACCGTCCGGTCAGCTTTCCGTCTACGATTTCCAACTCGTTGGCATATACGTAATCTATTCCATATTTCTTTTGCAGATACTGGCCGAAATAAGTAAAACCTCCCGAGAGGATGGCTATCTTGTATCCGTATTTCTTCAGCACAAACATCAGGCGGTCTACCCCCTCTGTGATAGGCAGGTTTTCTGCTATTTCTTGCATAACAGATTCGTCAAGTCCTTTTAGCAGAGCTACCCGTTCACGGAAACTCTCGATGAAGTCTATTTCTCCGCGCATGGCCCGTTCGGTGATGGCTTTCACTTTGTCGCCGACACCGGCGCGTATAGCCAGTTCGTCTATAACTTCTGTTTCTATCAGTGTGGAGTCCATATCAAAGCAAATGAGCCGGCGCATGCGGCGGTACATGTTGTCTAGCTGGAATGAAAAATCCATTTCCAATTCACTGGCCAGTCGCATCAGCTGTTCTTGCATGATGGTTCTGTCTTTAGGGGTACCTCGTACAGAAAACTCTATGCAGGCCCTTGTACGTGCTTCGCATTCGTTCAGGGGGATTCGTCCTGTCAGACGCTTGATGGCATCAATGTTCATTCCTTGCTCTGCCAGAATGCGGGTGACGGCTGAAATCTGTCGGGCTGATAATTTACGGCCCAGCAAAGTCAGAATATATCTGTTTTTGCCTTGCATGCTTACCCAGTCTTCGTATTCCTTTGTGGTGATGGGGTAGAACCGGATGGTGACGCCTAATGAAGATGCTTTGAACAGCAGTTCTTTCATAATAAAGCCGGAATGTTGCTCTTCGGTCATACACAAGATGCCCAGCGATAGTGTATTGTGTATGTCGGCCTGGCCGATATCCAGAATGGTTGCATCGTATTTGGCAAGAACTTCAGTGACAGAAGCCGTCAATCCGGGGCGGTCTTCACCGGTAATCCGTATCAGAATGAGTTCGGTATTCGAGGACTGTTGCATAAGATATCTCTGTTTTTCGGTTATTATTCGGCAAAAGTAAAGAAAAAACTTCCTATTTATGCTAAATAACATAAAAATATGACGTTAAAAAGTGAGTTTTTTTCTTGTTTATTTGGATTTTATTTCAATAAATACCTACCTTTGCCGCCGATTTCATAATAAAAGGTTTTGAGTATCAACTATTTTTAGTGTTTTCAGGGCCTTATAAGACAATGTTCCGAGAAGAAATCACTGCCTCGGGGGCAGGCTCGGATAGTATTAACTAAAATCATATTACATGAAGTATGTAAAATGGGTTTTTGTTGTATTACTAATAAGTTCCTTGACTTCTTTTGTAGAAAAAGACAAACCTACGGGAGGTTTGAACGTGGGTGACATAGCCCCGGATTTTGAAATCCAAACTATGTCGGCTAATCAATCCGTACATGAGCTTTCTGACTTGAAAGGCCGTTATGTGTTGCTTAGCTTCTGGGCCAGTTATGATGCGCAGTCCCGTATGCAGAACGCAAGTTTGAATAATGCGCTTCGTGCTTCGGCCAACAACAATGTAGAATTGGTTTCTGTTTCGTTTGACGAGTATAAGTCAGTTTTCGAGGAAACCGTTCGTAAGGATCAAATAGTTACGCCGACCTGTTTCGTGGAAACTGAGGGCGAGTCTTCCGGCTTGTTTAAGAAATATCGTTTGAGCCGTGGATTTTCTAACTATTTACTGGATGATAATGGTGTAATAATTGCCAAAAACATCTCTGCTGCTGAGCTTTCGTCTTACTTGAATTAAACCTTATCCCATTGGGACGGAAGCGTTTAAAGAACCTGTATGAAGAAAGTAGGGGAGTCCTCATTCTGACACGGCTTTGGTGATTGGAAATAAGGACTGGACAAAAGAGGAAATGTATACAACAAAAAAGCCCCTCTTGCTACTGTGCAATGCAGAAGCAAGAGGGGCTTATTTTTATCCCAGTTAGGAAAATCTTTTTTCCTAACTGGGAAAAAATTTTTCTCTAACTGTCTTTTATTTGGGCGCTTTTGTATACAGGTAGAAGGCTATGAAGGTATACAGCACGTTCGGAATCCATACGGCAATCATTGGCGGAACATTGCCGTTGACTGCAAATGTTGAAGCAATGGTCTGGAACAGGATGTATGAGAAACTGAGAGCCAGTCCGATACCCAAGTGTAATCCCATTCCGCCTTTAGTCTTTTTAGACGATAGTGATACGCCGATCAAGGTCAAAATGAACGAAGCAAACGACATGGCGATTCGTTTATGGTATTCTATCTCGAATTCCTTGATATTGGCAAAGCCCCGTTGTTTCTGGCGGTCAATGTATTCACTTAACTGAGGGCTTGTCAGCATTTCCTGCTGGTTCTTCATGATAAGAAAGTCGGCAGGTTCCATAAACAGGGTAGTGTCTATGCGACTCCCTTTGATGATGCTTTCTTTCATTCCGTCCATTTCGCGGATCATATAGTCTTTGATGGTCCACTTATGCAGGGCTGTAGTGTCGTAGGTAATGGCTCTGGCGGTAAGGTGCGATACCAATTGCTTTCCTTTGAACTTGTCCAAAGAGAAGCGGTAGCCAGTTTTGCTATAGTCTTCGTAGCGGTCGATGTAGGCAATGACACCGGTATCTACTTCCAATTGGATGTTACGTGCCGTATTGCTTTTACGCGGCTTGTAGTATTTGTCCTCGAAGTTGATACGGGTAACGCTGCCTTTGGGAATGACGTATGACCCAAGGTAAAAAGTGACTACTGCAATGATGGCTGCTGAAACCATGTAAGGCCGGAGCATTCGCTTGAAACTCATGCCGGTAGAGAACATGGCTATGATTTCAGAATTCTCGGCCAGCTTCGACGTGAAGAAAATAACGGCGATGAAGACAAACAACGGACTGAACAGATTCGCAAAGTACGGAATAAAGTTCATGTAGTAATCGAAAATAATAGCTCGCCACGGAGCTTCGTGCGACATGAACCGGTCCATCTTCTCGTTAAAGTCGAATACCACCGCGATGGAGATGATCAGTGCTATGGCAAACACATACGTCCCCAGGAACTTTTTGATGATATAATAATCCAACCGCTTCAGGTATTTTCCTTTAGGCAGCTCGATGTTTTTTAAAATCTTCCAGTCTATTTTTCTCATAATCTCGTCGATAAGCGTTTTACCATCATCGGCTTCCATGTAGAAAAGTCTCCGGCAATGATATGTTTACGGGCTTCGCCTGCCAACCATAAGTAGAAAGCCAGATTATGTACGGATGCTATTTGCATGGCCAATAGTTCCTGTGCGTGGAATAAGTGGCGCAGGTAGGCCTTTGTATATAATGTATCTACGTAGGATGCTCCGTTGGCTTCGATAGGCGAGAAGTCTGTTTCCCACTTTTTGTTGCGCATATTTATGATGCCGTCTTTGGTGAAGAGCATACCGTTGCGTCCGTTACGGGTAGGCATTACGCAGTCGAACATGTCTACACCACGTTCGATGCCTTCCAGTATATTTATCGGCGTGCCTACTCCCATCAGGTATCTGGGCTTGTCCTTGGGCAGAATCTCGTTGACCAGCTCTATCATTTCGTACATTTTCTCCGTGGGCTCGCCTACAGCCAGTCCGCCGATGGCATTGCCTTCAGCCTCTTTTGAGGCGATGAATTCGGCCGATTGCTTCCGCAGGTCGGGATAGACACAGCCTTGCACGATGGGGAAAAGCGCCTGATGATAACCATACTTCGGCTCGGTCTCGTTGAAACGCTTGATACAACGGTCCAGCCAGCGATGAGTCAGCTCCATCGATTTTTTTGCATAAGCGTATTCGGCATCTCCCGGAGTACATTCGTCGAAGGCCATCATGATGTCGGCACCTATGGTACGCTCAATGTCCATCACCTTTTCGGGGGTGAATATGTGCTTACTTCCGTCGATGTGCGAGCGGAATTCAGCTCCCTCCTCGCGCAACTTGCGGATACTCGAGAGAGAAAATACCTGGAAACCGCCGCTGTCTGTCAGCATCGGGCGGTCGAACCCGTTGAACTTATGCAGTCCGCCGGCTTTTTCGATGACATCCAGTCCCGGACGCAGATACAGGTGATAGGTGTTACCTAAGATGATCTGCGCCTTGATGTCTTCTTTCAGTTCGGTCAGGTGTACTCCTTTTACGGTTCCCAATGTGCCTACCGGCATGAAAATGGGAGTCTCTATCTGGCCGTGGTCGGTCGTTATCAGACCGGCACGTGCATTGCTTTTACTGTCTGTATATTGTAACTCGAATGTCATTCCTTCTCTTTTTCTGTTTTATCATTTTTTACGGAAAGGTCGATGGCATCGGCTACCTTTTCATTGGTCAGCGCAATGGCAAATACCTCTTTAATATCTTTTACATAGTGGAAAGTGAGTCCCTTCAGGTATATTTCCTGTATCTCCTCTATATTCTTCCGGTTTTCTTCGCTTAAAATGATTTCTTTGATTCCGGCACGTTTGGCAGCCAGAATCTTTTCCTTGATTCCGCCTACAGGTAATACTTTCCCGCGCAGGGTGATTTCGCCCGTCATGGCCAGATTGGCTTTGACTTTTCGTTGTGTCAAGGCCGACGCCAGCGAGGTGGCCATCGTAATGCCAGCCGAAGGTCCGTCTTTGGGGATGGCGCCTTCGGGAACATGGATGTGTATGTTCCAGTTATCGAAAATGGCATCATCTATATTCAATAGCGAATTGTGGGCTTTGATGTATTCCAGTGCCAGCATGGCCGACTCTTTCATTACATCTCCCAGGTTGCCGGTCAGGGTCAGTCTGCCGCCTTTGCCTCGGCTCAAACTTGTTTCAACAAAAAGAATTTCTCCTCCGACGGCTGTCCAGGCCAATCCTGTTACTACACCGGCATATTCGTTGCCCTGATATTTGTCGCGCGTATACTCCGGTGCGCCCAGAAAGTCGTGCAGGTCGCCCGGCTTGATTTCTGTCTTGGCAAAGTAGCCGTCTGTAGCATATTGGCGTGCCGATTTACGGAGTATTTTGCTGATTTTCTTTTCCAGTTCGCGTACGCCACTTTCTCTTGTATACGACTCAATGATAATCTCCAGTGTACTCTTGGGGATTTTGATATCGTTTTTCTTCATACCGTTGGCTTCCAGCTCCTTGGGTACCAGATGCCGGCGGGCAATTTCTATTTTTTCTTCAGTGATGTATCCGCTGACCTCGATCAGTTCCATACGGTCGAGCAGAGGCCCCGGAATTGTATTGAGGTTATTGGCCGTAGCTATGAACATGACTTTCGACAAGTCGTAATCTACATCCAGATAGTTGTCATGGAAAGCCATATTCTGTTCCGGGTCAAGAACTTCGAGCAAGGCTGACGAAGGGTCGCCCTGACGGTCTGAATTTATTTTATCAATTTCATCGAGGATGAAGACGGGGTTTGACGAGCCTGCTTTTATCAGGTTCTTGATGATACGTCCCGGCATAGCACCGATATAAGTCTTCCGGTGTCCGCGTATTTCTGCCTCATCGTGTACTCCTCCCAACGACATACGTACATATTTTCGTTTCAGGGCAGCTGCGATGGAACGTCCTAACGACGTTTTACCTACACCCGGAGGACCATAGAGGCAGATGATAGGTGACTTCATGTCACCTTTCAACTTCAGTACGGCCAGATGCTCCAGAATACGCTCTTTGACTTTCTCCAGTCCGTAGTGGTCCTTGTTCAGGGTCTTCTCTGCGTTGGTCAGACTGAGATTATCGGTCGTATAAATGCCCCATGGCAGGCTGAGCATGGTCTGCAAGTAGTTCAGCTGAACGCTGTAGTCGGGCGATTGCGCATGCATCCGCTCCAGCTTGTCGACTTCTTTCAGGAAGGTGGCTTTTACTTCGGCACTCCATTTCATGGTTCCGGCCTTTTTGCGCATTTCCTCTATTTCCTGCTCTTGTCCGTTTCCTCCCAGTTCGTCCTGAATGGTTTTGATCTGTTGCTGCAGGAAGTACTCGCGTTGTTGCTGATCAATGTCTTCGCGTGCACGCATCTGGATGGATTCCTTGATTTCAGCCAGTTGCACTTCACGGTTCAGGATGGCCAGTAACCGGTAGGTACGGGTGCGCAATTCGTTGATTTGCAATAACTCGATTTTCTCATCTTTCTTCAGAGGCAGATTGGTGCAGATGAAGTCGATGAGAAACATGTGGTTACTGATATTCTTGATGGCAAAAGCAGAGTCTTGCGGGAACATATCAAGCGTACGGATGTAGCGGATAGTCAAATCTTTGACAGCCTCTACCAATGCCTGAAATTCCTTGTCGCCTTTTTCGGGCAGTTCTTCGTTCATGGGGACAATGCGTCCTTTCAGATACGGAGTTGTCTCGACAATTTCTTTTAGCTCCATGCGTTTCGAGCCCTGCAGGATAACCGTTGTTGTCTGGTCGGGCATTTCGAGCACACGGATTATCTTGGCAATAGTGCCTATGTTATGCAAGTCTTCAAACAGGGGAGACTCCGTTTCTGCAATTTTCTGGCATACTACTCCTATATAGCTTCCTTTCTTTTCGGCTTCACGTATCAGTCTCAGGGAAGTGCTTCTTCCTACGGATACAGGCATGAATACGCCGGGAAATAAAACCATGTTCCGAAGTGGCAATATCGGCAGGGTATCATCTACTTCAATATTCATCAGTTGTTCTTCATTTCCTTCAAAATCAGCAATTACGGAGAAACCGTTTCCGTGCCTGTCTTCGATATCGCTTAGGTAATGTCTTTTCTTCATTTTTTTGCTTTTTAATTTAAGTCATATTGGCTGGCCAATAAAGCGCCGCAAATTTAGCTATTTCTTCAATTATAACAGCTTACTTTCTCTTTAAAAACACAAAAACGATGCCAAAATGCATCAATCTTTTTATTCTTTGCTTATTTTTGGGCGTCAATAACAAAGATTTCTATGTCGAACAACTTTTTTCAGTTTAAACATTTTACCGTATGGCATGACAAATGTGCCATGAAGGTTGGTACGGATGGCGTATTGTTGGGAGCGTGGGCGCCGGTTGAGGGATGCACGAATGTGTTGGATGTCGGAACCGGTACAGGTTTGATAGCCTTGCAGTTGGCTCAGCGTGCGCCTCAGGCAAGGATTGTTGGAGTTGAGATAGACAAAGCTGCAGCAGAACAGGCAGAAGAAAATATAGGGCGTTCGGCGTGGAAGGACAGGATGACGGTTTTGTGTTGTGATTTCCGGAATTACAGTTCCGAGGTAGGTTTCGATCTTATCGTATCCAATCCTCCGTATTTTCTTGATGCATTGAAGTCGCCTGACAAGCAACGTTCTGTAGCGCGCCATACTGACAGTCTGAACTATGATTTGCTGTTCCGCCATTCGTCTCATCTGCTACAACCTCATGGAGTGATAGCCATTATAATACCTTTCGAAGTGGAGCAGACCGTTGAAGATGTAGCTTGGATGCATCAGTTGTATCCGGTACGTCGTATGCGTGTTTTTACCAAACCCGGAAAACCATGTCGTCGGGTAATGTTAGCTTTCTCTTTCGAGAAAAGAGAGTGTATCAATGAAGAATTGTGCATTGAGCAAGCGGCAGGAGGGTATAGCAAAGAGTATGTAGATTTAACTCGTGAATTTTATCTGAAGATGTAGTCTGAGTGTGAGGCAGTATATTGTATGAGCAGAATGTTTATTTTGTCTTGAATATTTTATCATTTCCTTTGTGTTTTGAAAAGTGGGAATACGCTTCCTTTTATAACACAGGGTATGGGATATGATTTTATTTTGCCTGTATATAGTGTGATGATGCGCTTGTGGCTTTTTATGTTGTGAGATAACATGATTATATATGTGATTTTTGATTTGGTATGTAGTGAGGAAAGTGGGACATCGCCTTTGTTGGGAATGTAAATTTTGTTTTGAATGAGATTGAAGTTGTCAAGAGGATAGGCAGAGAAGCTGAGAATGATATTGAGATGTAAAAAAGCTTTCAACCTTAAAAGGGGTAGGTGTTGGCAGAAACATTACGGAATTTATATTAAATCGAACGATTTAAAATCTTAGATATGGAATATCTGAATAGCGGTATCTTTATGGTATTGCTATTTTTTGTATAAAAGACTTTGTCTTTAGTACCATATTTAGTACTTTTGCGTAAAACGAAAATGCAATGGGGGCAAAGGAAAAATTGATAGAACGATTTAAGAAACTGCCAAAGGACTTTACCTTTGAAGAAAGCCTGTCTTTATTTGGTTACTTCGGTTACATCAGGCACAACAAAGGGGCTACTCCCGGTTCTCGTATTCGTTTCAAGAACGAAGAAACGGGGCAGTACATAGATATACATCGTCCACACCTAGGAAGCATTATGAAAGCGTGGATGATGAAAGTAATTTATCAACATTTGAAGAATAACGGTTTAATATAAAGAGTTATGGATTATTTGGAATATAAAGGTTATAAGGGTTCTGTAGAATACAGCAAAGAAGATAATTGCCTTTGTGGTAAAGTGCAAGGAATGGGCAATAAAATTTTGATTCTTTATGAAGGGACTACCATCGACGAACTCCAAAAGGATTTTGAAGAAGGAATCGATAGTTATCTCGAAGGGTGCAAAGCGGATGGCGTTGAGCCGCTAAAACCGTTCAGCGGGAAACTTAATCTGCGTATGACTTCTGAACTTCATGCTCGTGTGGCTGCATTTGCTGCAAGTACAGGTATGACTATCAATGATTTTATCAATAAGGCCATAGCCAATGAGCTGGAGCATGAGTGTGCGATGTAAAACGATTCAAGATTAATATTCTTTCAGCGTGATTATCTCAGTAGTCACGCTTTCTTTTTGCCTAAAAACGAACTTCTTTTAATTGTTTTGTCCGACTAGCCTTGTAATTTTCTCTATAAGTAGATTTCTCATATGAAATTATTAATCAAAGTTATACGATATGACAATATTTGAATTAATTTTGGCAGGATTGTAACAGAAGTTTCTTAGAGTGGGACACTGCTACATACGCTTACCCGTACTGTCATTAAGAAGGCTGAGGGTGTGACGTGACGGACGAAACGAAGTCGGAAAATTTAAGGATACGCAAAAGGATACGCATATAATCTCAAAAGTGAGATGTTTTTCCTTTTTTTTAATCTACAAGATGAAAATAGCCTACCATCTTAATTGCTAATTATCAAGATGATAGGCTTTTATTTCTTTGTCGGGGTAGCGGGAACTTAATTCCATCTCTATATATCCTGATAATAAAAGTTAGCAGTCTCTTATTATTTGTCGATTTGTTTGTTTCTGTCTGTTAGTGTCTGAACTAAGCTAATATCTGATAATCAGTCCTATATATTACTTCTTGCTGATATTTGAATATTAACAGTTAATTTCACAGCGATACAGTATTTCAAATAATTCATATATGTCTTCGGGCATCCTTCCTCTGTATAACGTTTTACCCACATTATTCTCTATAACCATCCCTGTAGGATGGCCTTCATCATCAAAATTTTCTCCATCATATACAGCACAGTATATAGAATAGTTCTTATTAGTAAATAGGCATTCTTGAGATTTGTTTTGACTTTCAAATCCTAATGTATTAAGTTCATTTTCTAAATTAAACTTTGAAATTAATTTATATTCTCTACCTAAGACAGATTCCTCATATTGGTTTATAAATCCCTTTGATGGAAACAAATGAGAAAATAGTATCTGAAAAACAAACTTTGATTCAGGCTTTAAGCCATAATATATAACCTGCCCTGATTTCTTATTTCCTTTATATATAGAGATGTATTTAGAATAGATGCCATTAAACGAAACCTCTTCCTGTTCTACATAAACTGAAACGACGCTATCTGATTCATAATCATACAAAAATCCTCCATAGAAAACAGGATCGTCTTTAAATGGGTCGTCCAAACGCTTAAATCTCATCTTTTCCAATTCAGTGTAGAATGAAAAATCTGTTTCCACAGGAAATGTATGCAATATATTAAAACTATAATCCATAACTATTTATTGGCTATTTCTACATCATGATCACCGAATATGAAACGGAATACCTGATCTTTTTTTTCTTTCCCCATTTCAATAGTCAATGTAGCCTTTACCTCTGTTTTATTATTTGAACCTATTGTATCTAATTCGACATACTTCTTTGGATAGGTTATTAAATCAATTAGTGTCATACCAAAAGCGTCAGCGACAGCACGAACTGTTTTTAAGTCAGTTTTTATAGCTCCTCGTTCGAATCTCGCATAAGCAGGTTGAGTCAGTTTTAGCATTTCTGCGAACGACTCTTGAGAATATCCTTTTGATTCTCTGATACTTCTAATGTTTTCTAATATCTTATCCATAATATTTAAAGATAATTATTTGACAGACAGTACATAAGTCATTAATTAGCATTTTATAAATTAAAAAACGACTTAATTATTTTGTGTTAGTCAAATAATGACTTATATTTGCACCGTGATAATATAATTTGCGTTACTAAATTGATATTATCTTTCTGAGAAAACAAATAATTAATCAATAAATGATTCAATATGGTATTTAGAGACTACATTAAGAGCCTGCCAAACCAGCAGTTTGACACAATTAAGAAGATTGCTGAATTGACATCATCGTCTGTGCAATCTGTTTATCGCTGGATGAATGGAGATATAATACCACATCCGTTAAAACAGAAGGCAATTGCCGAATACCTCGGCATGAGTGTAGAAGAACTGTTCCCGACAAAGCAATGAAAGACCTGACAAACATCGAATTCTACAACACTCCCGAAGGCGAAGTTATGGTTAAGCCAGTTGGCCAACCGGCCTACTTACTGACGGAGAACTGTCGCGACGTGATATGCGAGATGCTGGCCGCCATCCGTGAGCGCTACCCCAAGGCACACACAGCTCTGATGAAACTATACTCATCCAGCTCAATGAATCGTACCTGGTATGAATACAAGGTGGTTCACCGATTCATTAGGTGCAACTTCGGCGACTATAACCAAGGTGCCATTGATATCAACCATCACGGGGTGTTCCAGTTTGAAGAAGTTGGTTGTCCGCTTCGAGGCGAGTGTCCGTTGGAGGGAGTGGTATGCAAGCCTGAACTGAATACTCATCTAACAGACAGAGAACTGGATGTATTCCGTCTATATGCCAATAATCTACAGACGGAACAGATAGCCGATGAACTGCACATCTCGCCATGTACCGTGAACCGTCATCGAGAGAATATCAAAGCCAAGATCCGAGTCGGTAGCGTAGCTGAAATGGTTGCTTACTGGTATGCAAACCATCTGAAATAAACTCATGATAATTTGTTTTGGCAAAAGCCCGAGCCATCTGTGAAGGCCGCAAGGGCAACACCCCGCAACTACGTCCGAATGGCGGACGGATGGTAAACTACATCTTCACCGGCGGTTCGAATCCGCCTTGTGGGACATGACGATTTATGAACCAATAAAACAGTATTGAAATGGAAAACAATAATCAAAAAGGTTTTGCCTCCGTATCGACTCCGGACGGTAGGTACAGAATCTGGATGCCGCGGCCTACCTCCAGCGGTCGTCTGGTATGCTCATGCAGCTTTGCGCTGAAGAAAAGGCTACCGCTGGTTGATGCCATCGATGCCTTGCCCTACATTCAGGTGGAGGAAATCAGAGATATAGATGAAGATTACAGTACGTTCATCATTACGTGCAAGGAGACGCCATATCATGCCTGTATGGAAAGGCTGATAGAAGACCTGCCGAAGCTGATGGAGGAACATTTGACCGAGCTGAAATGAAAACATGTGCTTTTGAAATAAACTCTGTACTGGCCGATGCGCTGATGGAGCGCATACGAACGGAAAAGTGGCCGGTGCAGATACAGCGAGATTTGCCTTTCGATACTGATAGCGAAGACAATCTGGTTAGAATTACTGTAGAGCATGAAGATGATTTCCCATTCGGAGAAAAACTGTCCGAAACCATCAATCGAGTGTTCAATTTAATCCCTGAAGAACCATGACCGTGCAAGAACTGATAGAAAGACTCGAAGAGTGCGACCCTGAAGCTGACGTAGTAATGGACGCAGGATTTATTAACCTTGTATTTGTCAACAAGGTAGAAGAGAATTACGAATATAATGCTGTCGTTATAAGTTGAATGTCTATGAAACGCAAACCTTTTACAGTGGATGAGATTGAGCAAATCCGCCTTCTCTATCCAGATCATAGCACACGTGAAATTGCGCAGCTGTTGGGACGATCAGAATGTAGTGTATATGGCAAAGCATTTTTAATAGGATTGCGAAAGTCCCCACAATATATTGAGCGCATAACCCGTGAGAGCGCCGACAAATTATCCAAGCTGGGTAGTGCCAACCGTTTCAAAAAAGGACATACGCCCGCCAATAAAGGACGTAAAATGTCTCCGGAAATGTATGAACGATGCAGCAGTACCATGTTTCGTAAAGGCCATAAACCTCATAACACACGTCACGACGGTGCTGAAAGTGTCAGAACAGACCTGAACGGACACAAATACCTCTACGTCCGCATTGCCGAGGGTCAATGGATTCAAAAGCATATTCTAATTTGGACACAGGCAAACGGACCAGTGCCCAATGGCCACAATATCGTCTTCCGAGACGGCGACACGCAAAACTGCGTGCTTGAGAACCTGGAGTGCATCAGCGATGCCGAACTGATGCGTCGCAATACGATGCACAACCTGCCGGAAGACGTGCAGGAACTGATATACCTGAAAGCCAGGCTGACACGAGCCATCAACGAAACCAACAAAAATAAGAACCATGAACGCACTTGACAGACTGAAGGACATGGTGAACAAGCCATTCCTCTATAAGAACGAAGAAGTTGTCATTCTGAACTACTGTGATGGTACAGGCGATGATGGCGATGAAGTGGAAATCTACCTGAACAACGGGCAGACGCTCGTGTTCAATTACATCAACCTTCCGGCCAAGCTGGAGAAGTTCAAGCCCGTATCGGCACAGGTCATCGTGCTGGCCAACAAACGGCTCGACAGTGTGTCGACCGTTAATCCTACCATCATTCAGCAACTTCGAGACACCGTGATGCAGCAGATTGAGGCTGTGAAGAAAGACCCGTCTGCAGTGTCACAAGCCAAGCAAGTATTTCAGGGTGTGAACACACTCGTAAACCTTGCTAAAACCGAACTTGAATATCGGAAGTATATGAATGAATTTGATAAACAACAAATTAACCAATGATATTATGGCAGCATACTTTATAGATTATATCACCAACTACTCTGCTTTTAATAAAAAGGGGAAAGAACTGCAGGACTACATCAGACAATTCAATCAACGCTTCGTACCAGACGATTTATCGATGGACGCATTCAAGGCTGATGTCGAGAATGAGATAGCCAGTCTAAATGAAAAATATCCTCACACGATACCGATGGAACTCGACCACTACAATAATGGTGTGTATGGAGCTTGGATGGTGAGAGTGAAAGGCTACAACGACAAGGTTGTTTTCATCCTATCCTGGAAAAAAGTGCTTGGAACATGCCAATTTAATGAAAAATCTTTATCGAATGAAAAAGAATCTGAGAATAGCTGCCCAGCTACCCATCTAAGCCGTACTTAGGTATCATCTAAGTCCGGCTTAGGCAGCGGCAAGTTAACACATACTGATAATCAAACAATTACAAAACCTCAGCAAGTTATGAACAAACTTTACAACAATAGTATAAAGAAAGGCGCGCGCATCCGCGTACTGGCAACCGGTGAAATCGGAACCGTGGCCGAAAAACAACTTATTCGAAAGGGTGGGGAAACAAAAATCTATTGCAGGGTGAAACTTGATAAGAAACCCGAGCAAGACACCTGGTATTTCTCCGACCAGCTGGGCGATACGAAAGAAAGTGCTTTCATCACTTTCTGTGATAATACAGACTAAAAAATCATAGTAGGCGTGGAAATAGACCACGAAAAGGATTGTGTCAGCAATTTGAAGGTAGCCGGCATGCCGGACAAACCTGAGAAACACCAAGGACTGTACCGCTATCTGGCGACTACGTTCATTCAAGTGTTCAAGGATTCCCGTCCTTGCACTTCACGCCAGCAATAATCACCTTTGCTACATCCCTCAAAAACAATGAACCATGATCAAAGTCACTGACATCTATGCTGCCACTCGCCACGGACTGGATATCATTTTATATTACTATCCGCAAGCGGAAGGATGCATAGATAACAAAAAGAAATTCAAGCGCCGCCCCGACGAGGACGATGCTTCCGCCTGCCTCAAGAAGTACGACGACTGCTACAAGGTCACCGATTTTGGCGACAGCGGTACGGCCATGAGCCCTATTGACATCTGTATGCAGGAAGAAAACGTGCGATTTCCGGAAGCCATATCCATACTGGCCTCACGCTACAACGTGACAGACGAATTGAAGCGATCCGTGAACAAGCCAGACATTCGCAAACGACCGGCAACCGCTGATGAGAAAGAAGGAAGCCGGTTCTTCGAGCTGGAAGAGAAGTTCACCGCCGAGCAACTGGCTATCCTCGGCCCGCGGGTGAAGCAGGAGCATGTGGATGCCCTGCACTGGTTTGTGGCCAAATCTATCTCCTACGTCCGGAACCGGGAAGTGACTACCAAGTACACGACAGCTACTTACCCAATCTTTATGCGCGAATGTACAGTGCGTAAGAAGGATGGTTCGACGGATAAGTTTTATAAGATCTACGAGCCCTTGAATCCAGACAAGCAATGGCGATTCAGTTACACACCGGACGGAGTTAAGCCCAAGCTCTACATCAACGGCCTGGCTGAACTGCAAAAGGCTTACCGTGACTTCAATGCCCAGGAGGAAAAGTTGTTCTATAATGATCCCAAGAACCAGGACCAGCCTTACAAAGAGAAGAAACTGGACGAATGTTTCATTTGCAGTGGTGAGCGTGACTCACTATGCTTGCGCGCCCTGGGCTACCATCCGTTATGGTTCAACTCGGAAACCTACAGAGTGTCTCCGGAAGAAATCAAAGAGATTTATAAATACGTAGAACGTATCTATAACATCCCAGATATCGACGGAACTGGTGTTCGCAAGGGACGTGAATTGGCTTTACGCTTTCTGGACATACATACTATCTGGTTGCCGTCGTGGCTCGCCCAGCATCGCGACCGCAGGGGCAAACCACGGAAAGATTTTCGTGACTTTGTGGAATTGCGCCCGACAAATGAAGATTTTCGCAATCTGATGACGCTGGCCATGCCTGCCCGCTTTTGGGAAGAAAGCTGGAGTGAACGCAGCAAGAAGAAGACATACAGTATCAACACAGCCTACCTGCACTACTTCCTTACATTGAATGGATTCTACGCCCTGCACGATGACAACATCGACAACGTGCGCTACATCCACATTGATGGCTGCACCGTCAGCCAGATTAAAGCCAAAGACATATCAGCCTTCCTGAAAAAGTTCACAAGGGAGAGATTCCTACCCGTTGAGATACGTAACCTGATACTTGACTCACCACGAACCAGTGAGGCCTCACTGTCGCAACTGGATGAGATTGACCTGGACTTCACCAACTACACAGCTACCAGTCAATACTTGTTCTTCAAAGATTGTAGTTGGGAGGTCACCAAAGACGGTATCACACCCCATGAAGGAATGTTGCCAGACAACCGTAGCGTGTGGGATAACAATGTGATACCGCATAAAGTAAAGGTGTTGCCACCTATGTTTACCATTATACAATCGAATGATGTAGAAGGTAACCATGTCTTTGATATCACAGTCAACCAACATAATAGCTTTTTTTTCAATTACTTGATTAATACCAGTCGCCTGTATTGGCGCAAGGAACTGGAATATGCTTGGGCAGACAAGGGTGTAGAAGAAGCTGAGCACTACCGTAACGAGCACAAGTTTGATATTGCCGGACCTCTGCTCTCTACCGAAGAGATAGCAGAACAGAAATTGAACCTCATCAATAAGATTTATGCTATCGGATATAATCTGCACCGATACAAATCACCCTCACGTGCATGGGCTTTATATGCCATGGATAACAAAATTGGCGACGAAGACGAATGCAATGGACGTAGCGGAAAATCATTCCTATTCAAAGCATTCCGATTCTTCATGCGAACCGTCAGCCTATCCGGCCGTAATCCTAAATTATTGGACAACCCACACGTATTTGACCAAGTTGACCAACATACAGACTTTGTTTTGGTAGACGATTGCGACCGTTATCTGCCGATTTCACAGTTTTACGATTGTATTACCAGTGGTATGACTGTTAATCCCAAGAATAACAAGTCTTTTTTTATCGAGTTCGAGGACAGTCCTAAATTTGGTTTTACAACGAACTATGTACCCCGTGATTTTGATCCGTCAACCAATGCTCGGCTACTCTATTTGGTATTTTCGGATTACTATCATGAGAAAACACAAGAGAATGACTATCTGGAAAGCCGTAGTATTCGTGATGATTTTGGTCGTAATCTGATGACAACAACTGACTATACGGAAGATAATTGGAACCAGGATTGCAATTTCTTTGCACAGTGTCTTCAGTTCTACTTGTCTATGGCATGCCGTGGCATTAAGATTCAGCCTCCTATGGACAACATTGTTAAACGAAAATACAAAGCAGACATGGGTGCTAGCTTCGAAGATTGGGTATATGGGTATTTCGCAGAGGAGGGTGAGAATGTAAATACATTCGTTCAACGTACTAAAGCATATGATGATTTCATAGCATTCGCTAAGGTTAGCAAAGGGTTCTGGAGTATGCAACGATTTACAAAAGCTTTGCGTGGCTTTGTGGAACTATGTCCATATATCGATGAAATGAACCCCAAAGAATTTCTTAATAAAGACGGACGCTTACTTAAGAAAGTGGATGGTGAGACGAAGGAAATGATTTATTTGCGAACTAAGGCAAAAGATGGAGTATTCAACCCTAAAGTAGAAGAAGATGGAAATCTCCCGTTCTGAATATATACGCAACTATGACAAATATTTGTCTGATATGTTGCGGAATAATACTGCAGCTGAATATATACACCAGGTTTATGATTATCTGGAACTAATGAAACCTAACACTCGTATTAACCTGCAGGCAACTTCGGATAAACTACCATGGTTGCTTGTTGCAGTGGGGGCATTTCTGACAGCATCTGATCATTGGGTGGATTTCGAATTGAACGATGATTACACCAAACTTAAACGAAAACACGTGCCGCCAGATATTTGGGCAGCAACAATCCGTGGTACATAGATAACATAAGCAGAAGCCGCTGGCACAAATGTCAGCGGCTTTTACTTTTCTTATTAGCGTAGTCGGGGAATGCCCTTAGTTGGTTTTCCGCACCTTTTCCTTTTTTACTACTAAATTTTTGTAACTCTGTAACCTTTGTTTGCAAAAGAGAGTTATCATTTGAAAAAGAAAAGATTAAGGGAGTTACAAAAGAGGTTACAAACTTAGGTTACAAAAAATCAAAGTTTGTAACTTTAGTCGATACACAACGATTAAAGATGTAAGGTTACAAAGTGTATCTGGAGTTACAAAGTCTAATTTGTTTTTTGTGTAAAATTTAACGATTTGTTATTCAGTTGTTTATGGGTTCGTTGGATACAGGTTACAAAGTATCGAAAAAATCCTGCAAAATTATTATCTATCAGGATAATTAAAACTATTATCCTGCAAAATCAAGATCAATTCAGTTGAAAATGTAAATATTTATAATTTTCAATATTAATATTGTAGAAATTCAATATTATTCGTATTTTTGTATATAAACCAATTAATTATGAGTAAGAAAAGAGACCGATTTGTGTGCTGGCTCCCTTGCAAGCCATATGTCAAACAATTCCTACTTGCTAACTTCAATGATCCTGATGAAGTCTGGGACGAGATTGTAGATCTGTCTTCTGACAGAGAACTTCAGGCTGATTTTTTGGGTAGGTTAGGCAAACAGGGGCGCTGGGAAAATAAATACCGGAATAACATCCGTTATACAGCCAGTGTACCCATCGAAATCAGGAAAGATGATTTCTACCGATACGGTTGGAGCATCAGCAATTCGGATGTTGTGGGATTTGGTCTCAAAGTTGAAAGACGTATCAAGCAGATGTTATTCTTATATTTGGATACCAATGTTTGTATGGGTCTTCCATTATCGGCCGCCATTCGTAACTTCCAAAGTAAGTTTGGCTTCGACGAAGACAGTTGGTCGTACGATACTATTCGGCGGGAATACAATCGCCATAACGGGAAGAAAACAGCCAATAACCAGACCATTTTTGAATATATTGATAAAATAATCATGGGGAAGTTGTCCGATTATGGGACAATTTCCCAGCAAGGCAGAATCGTTTATGAAAACCATTAACCTTAACACCGACAATTTGGGTGGATTGTTGCATTTGTATGCCATTCCTCCTACCTCTTTCCATCGGATTCGGAAGGATTATGTGAACAACTTAAATTTCCTCGAACTGGTGCGGCGTGATGACGTGATTGACATCCCAGTCTTATCCAATGATACATATATTTATAATGAAGAGAAAAATACTGGAGATGTAGGTGATTATTGGAATATCACGATAGAAGGTGTTATACCACGACTTTCATTGGATAACCATTCGGTCATTGAAGAATTGGAGCGTGGCTTATGGTATGTAGTTGCACAGGATTCGAATGGAGAAGTACATTTTTGTGGGCAAGAAGACGCATTGTTGATTTTTACTAACAGCAAGACATCCGGCCAGTCAGCTTCCTCTAGAAACGGTACATCTTTCTCGTTTGCTTGTATACAGGATGAACCCTCCATTTTTCTCTCGGATTTTGAAGAAAAAACATTGTAAATAACGTATTATATAGCTTTTCACAGTGCCCAATGTCCTTGAGCACTGTTTTTTTTGCGTTTTTCTTTGCGTAAAAAATAAGGTATGAATGAAGTTTTAATCACTCTTTTCGGTTCCATCAGCCAATACTGGTATGATAAGAACTACATGAAGTATTTTCTGGATAAGGCAAAGGGTAAACCTGTCCGCCTGAAGGTGACAAGTTACGGCGGAGATGTCGCCGAAGCTGTGGCCATCAGTAATCTCCTGGCTGAGCATGGAGACGTGACCGTTGAATTCATCGGATTCAATGCATCGGCTGCCACTTGGATGGCATTCGGTGCCAAGCGTATCGAAATGCACGCCGACGGCATGTGGCTGGCACACAAATGTAGCGTGGGAGTTGATATCTACGGTTCACTCAATGCCGACCAGCTGGATGACAAAATCAAAGAATTGCAGAGCAGTAAGCAGAGTGCTGAAGCCATTGACTTGATGATTGCAAAAAAATATGCCGACAGATCCGGCAAGACGGTAAAAGATGTGCTGTCACTGATGAAAGAATCCAAGTGGATTGCCGCTGACGAAGTGAAGGAATGGGGCTTTGTTGACGAAATCATTCCAGGCATCAACAAGCGGGCCAAGGTGACCGACGAACTGACGAACTGTTTCAACGCGATGGGCCTTCCGCTTCCTGTCATCGAAGAGGCGAAGCCGGACAGCACACCATCCATGGTTGACCAGATAGTTGCCGGCATCAAGGACTTTTTCAAGCCCAAAGAGAATCCTATTACTAACAAAATTGTAACGACCATGCGAAAAGAATTTATTTCTGTTAACCAGGTTCTCAATGTTGAGGGCTTGGAAGAGAACGAGGGCAAGATAACCCTTACTGTCGACCAGTTGAAGGCCATCAACGACGCCATCCGGTCGGCCAAAGACGGACAGACTACTGCCGAGAACTCACTGAAAGCGGTTGTGGACGACCTCGATAGCCTGAGTGACCAGGTGAAAGCTGCCGCCGACAACAAGGCGAAAGTTCAGGTGATCCGGAACGTTATCAACAAGGTACCTGGTACCCAGACATCCACCAAACAGGAGTCCACTGAGGTCAACAAGTACGCTGATATCGCTACCGACCCTATCAACCATTATGAAAATGAATAACTAACTTAAACCTTAACTTTATGGACTTTAAAACACCTATTGACATTACCGCGGTACTGACTGCGGTAAAGAAGCACAAAGACATCCTGAAAGCCGTCGATAAGCTTGACGCCAGCGAGGTTTTGAAGCACTTCACACCGATTCCGGGCATTACGGACTCTATCGAATTGGGTAAGGTAGAGGGAGGTACGGTTTCCAGCAAGTACACCGGTACCTTTGAGGCCGGCAAGAGCCAAGGAAAGATTGTTCCCCGCCGTCTGATTGTCCGTCCGGTAGTAATGGAGATGGCTGACGAACCGGAACGTTATCGTCGTACCTACATTGCAGAAGTTCCAGGTTCAATCCGCAAGGATCATCCTTTCGAACTCTGGCTTATCAATCATGGCCACGAACTGGCCTCCAACGATCTGTTGTTCGCTATTTTCACTGCCCGATACAGTGCAAAAGAAGAAGATAAGGACATCAACGATGCCTTCGACGGTATGGGAACCGTCATCGAAGATGCCAAGGCAGTGGGTGATGTCTCCAGCCTGGAGGGCAATGTCTATACGACCGGTGAACTAACCCGTGCCAATATCGGAGAGAAGCTGCTGGAGATGTGGCGGCACATGCCACGCACCTTCAAACGCAAGAAAAATATCAAGATGTTCATCAGTGATGATCTGGGAGACATGTACGACGACTGGCGTAAAGATGAAGGTACTATCGTGATTGGCATGAAAGAGGACACCAGTGATACGCAGCACCTGCTGGGCTCCAACAACCGTTGCGAATTGGTCCGTCTGCCAAATCTGCCGGACAACAGCCAGTTCGTGATGCTGACAACTAAGGAGAACTGCTGTTATGGTTTCGATAAGGAAAGCGATTTCAAATCAATCAAACCTTTCCAGTCTGGTAACCCCTACAAGTTCACGGCAGCAGGCAAGTATGTCATCGGATTCCAGGTTGTCAGTGTACATAAAGCGGAGTTTTGTGTCAATGATCGTCCTCTTGATCCGTCTGCAACCAATGAATTTGGTTACATCGAAGTGACTATTTCCACTGACCTGGCTATCAACAATGGTGCCAAGTGGCGTATCAAGGGGGAAGAAATCTGGCGCGAAAGTGGTACCTACGTGGCTGTTCCGGGCGGTACCGAATACACTATCGAATTCGGAGCGGCCGCAGGCTATACAACACCGGCTGAGGTAAAGAAGACTCCCGCCAAGGGAAGTGTCGAGAAAGTATCGCAGGAATACACCCCTGTCGGCTAAATTAAGAAGCGGTAAGGGAGGCGACTCCCTTACACGCATTGTCTAACGATTAATACTTGTATAATATGGCAGAAGTAGATCCCAAAGAATGCATTGCTCTTGATGACATCAACGAAGCAATGGATTGTGAGAATCCGGATAACATGGGCGGTATTGTCCCGCAGATTATCTTCGGTTATCATGCCGATGTTGCAACCTGGCCGGACTATCCCGCCAAGACAGAAGCAGCTCTCACGCTCGAAGAAGCAGGAACCCTGAAGGGTGATGTCGTCATGAAACAGGGCTGTAAGGCTTATAAGATGGACTTCACTGACGACGTTAGCGAGTTCAAGATTACTGACCAGGGAGAAAGTGGCGGAGAATCCTTCCTCTACGATCTGAATATCATATCCGCCAAGATGCGCAAGAAGATCTTCGGCTTCGAGAATGCGACCAAAGGCCGTAAGATGTTTTTTCTTGTACAGGACAACAATGGTACCTGGTACCTGATGGGCGACAAGCGCCGGGGCGCACTGCGTGCCAGTGGTGACGGTTCGACGACAGGGGCAAGTTCTACTGCCCGCAACCAAAATTCCTTGCATTACACATTTACTTCGCCTCGAAAGTGTGTGTACGAAGGTGACGTTGAAACGTTGCTGGTTGCTGCACCTGGCGCATAAGAATATCTCCATTTTGCACATAATTGGTTTTCCCGCTTCTCACCGTATTGGTGGGGGCGGGTTTTTATTTGTCCTATACCGGCAATAAAAATCGCAATAGATTTGTGGCAAACAAAAGAGTAGATATGGAAATCAATCAAGCTTACATCGAGGCCAGGCGCGAAGGTATCGACTGGCTCAATTCCTCCAGACGGGACTTCCGTCAAGGTGTGAACATCCTGCAAAAGTCCGGTTACAAGCCCATTGCTGTTGGCAAAATGGCACGCATCGGAGAAAAACCGCATACTCGCGAAAAACTCCTCTACGAAATGCGTCAGATGATTAAGGTATGGTACAATCCCAATGATCCGCGATTTGCAGACGTGGACCTCGATGACGATGCCAAAGTCGGCGAGGACGGTGGCAACGAGACAGTTCCCGAAACAGTGGCACAGAATATCCTGACCGAAGCCGCTGCAGACCTGCAACGCGAAGAAGACGAACAGCCGGCCTATCCGCCGCAGATTGCGAAAGTGATACATACCTTCGCCGAACGCTACAAGCAACGTTCCATCCTTTACCGACAGATGCAGGCACTGGGCGAGACAAATACCACCGAGGTTATGAAGCAGCGCAAGGATCTGGTAGCCCGTATAGGCGCACTGAGTGACAACATGAAGTTGCTGGCCGCCATCCGTGACAACTACGAGAAAAGGATCGCTGTCATGGAAGAAGAAATCGATGCTGCCTTGGCCGAGCCAGTAGTGGAAGAAGAAAAGCCTAAAGAAGATGACGATGACGAAACCGACATCTCTTCCCTCAGTATTGAGGAGCTGAAAAAAGCCAAAGCAAACGCCAAGAGCAAAATCACCAAGGCACAGAACATGCTGCTCTATTCCAGCGAATCCAAACCCAAGGACGGGGCAGAGAACCCGCTTCCGGAGTGCCCCAAACGGGTAAAGTACGAGAAGAAAATCGAGCAGCAGAAAGCTCTCGTTGAGAAGATAGAATATCGTTTGGCAGAGCTGCAATAAGGTTATGTTGGTCTGTTGCAGCGAGATAGAGAATAAGATGCTGGCGGATGAAGTAGTAAGTCCTACGCAGGGAAACGGTTACCCGACGGGCAACATCCGCCGACAGGATGCGGCAGCTTCCGACGATGATATCGTTGCCGGAAAGCTGTTGCATCCTGATGCCCTGGGGCAGCTTGTAAAAGGACAGACCAAACACTTCTATTCTTCAGGATCCTTCAACCTCATTCAGTTGCTGTTCTACCTGCTAAAGCAGACCGGTCCGGCACACCTGTTCCTGACCACTTATTCCGTCTCCATGGACAGCATCGCAGCCCTGCGCCGAAAGGTTGATAGTGGTGAATTGCTTTCGGTTCGTTTTCTGATTGACAACCGGGTGCGAAGCATCTCGCCCAAACCATTCGACTTCCTCGTGAATTCTTTCCCGGGATGTTACCGCTGCCTGGCGCTGCATGCCAAGGTAGCACTGGTTTACAACGATCGATGGCAGATTACGGTAGTTGGCAGCCAGAACGCCACGCACAATCCCAAGCTGGAGCGGGGCATTATCCATACATCCGAAGATGTTTTTGACTTTGACTATAAAATGTTGAGTGATGAATTTGACCAAGGAACAATGTGACGAAGTGGAGAAGATGGCCTACCACCTGATTCAGCCGGGACTGATTGCCGTCAACATCGGTGTGGACGAACAGGAGTTTATCGAACAGATACGGACGGCAGGCACACAGGCCCGGATTTCCTTCTACCGGGGGTATATCCGGCAGCTGATAGAGGTGCGTGCATCCCTTATCAAATCGGCCAAGAATGGCAGCAACCCTGCGCAACAGGAGCTGATCAAGTTCATCAAACAGCAACAACAGTTCATCGACTATGAGTAACAACGACCTGACCACGCAACGCAAGAGCCGTGCTGCGCTCGAAGAGCAATCCTACGAGCTTATCCAGCAGCACATCATCGACCCGGAACATTCACCCCTGCCACAACACCTGCAGGAGCAGTGCAACCGCGTGCTTCAGGTTGCCCGCCTGCTGGACGAATACCCCAACGAAAGCCACATCATCAACATCATGCTGGCCAAGTACCGCATCAGCCGGGCGCAGATCCGCCGCGACATTGCCTTGGCCAAAGATGTTTTCAAGACGCAGCACGAATTCGACTGGGACTTCTGGTTCTCCTGGATGATCAAGGACCAGGTGCAGCTCATCCGCGACTGCAAACTGCGGGGCGACCTGAAGCAGTGGAACAACGCCAAGAAGGTGCTTCACCAGATGATTGGCGAACGCCCTGCCGCCATCGAAGACCCGCGCCGCATGGAGAAAAACGTGTTCTACATTCAGATCAACAATCAGGGCCAGCCCATCAACCTGCCGCTCGAAGCCGTCAAGAACCTGACAGCTGAAGAACAGAAGATACTTATCGACAGCATGTATCAGCCCATCGACGACGCACAGGCCGAAGAGTTGATGAACAGCTGAAATAGCTACGAGGGACGAGCTACAAGCTACAAAGTGCCATGCGGCAGAACTCGTAGCCCGTAACTCGTAGCTCGTAGCCTGTAACTCGTAGCTTGTAGCTCGTAGCCCGTAGCTCGTAACTAAAAAAACAAAGCGTATGAAAAAGAAACTGACCAACAAACGCCTGATAGGCTACCTCGTTGATCAAAAGCACATCGACCTGGTGACCGTAAGCAAGACCAACATCATTTGTACCGTCGGACACAAGTTCCGGCCGGACGAAGTGAAGCAGCTGCTCGAAGATACCGGGCAGCCCATGCCCCGCATGACCTCCGACAAAGAGTCCAACTACATCATCTTTCCGCGCTGGTAATGGAAGAGAACGTTTGGGAGGAAGTCATACGCGTAAACCCCGCACAGGCCGCTTTCCTGGTGCAGCCCTACCGCAACGGCTATGTCATCTACTCGCGTGCCACGGGTAAGTCGTTCATCACCGGTGCCGTGATAGACGACAACATCCGAACCATGCCACGCGGTATTACCACCCTGACGCAGGCCACCATCGGCCAGGCTCTCACAAAGACCCTGCCATCGGCCTTCAAGATGCTGGAGATGCTGGGATACCGCCAGTGGGATCCCGTGCAGAAGGTGGGCGACTACGTGGTATGCCGCCGCCCTGTCGAGGGCTGGCTGCGTCCCTACGAACACATCATGTCCTTCGAGTACGCCATTTCCTTCAGCAACGGGCACATGCTTTACATCCTGACCCAAGGCGGCAACAGCCGTGGCCCGAATGCCGACTACAACATCACCGACGAGGCCTTGACATTGGACAAAGTGAAATTCGACCAGGAAGCCGCGCCGACCAACCGTGGCAACGAACACATCTTCGGCCGAAAGTCTGCACGGCCGGTATTCAAACACCATGGCAACACCTTCCTCTCGTCCATGCCCTACACGCCCGAACAGAAGTGGCTGCTGGAACCTGCCCGCTACTACGAGGACGAACGCGGCATCCGGCTCTTCGAGGTCTGGAACAAGATTGTCCGCCTGCAGATGCAGCTCATCGACGCCCGACAGGCCGGCGACGTCGGCCTGTTCCGGGAAATCTGGAACGAAACCGTCCGCCTGCGCCAGAGCATCACTCCCTTTGTATCGCGCGACGGTACGCTGTTCATCCTGGGCTCCATCTTCGACAACATTGCCAACGTGGGCATGCAGTACATCCTGAACCAGTACAAGGTGATGGACAAACTGTCGTTCATGATCGAAATCCTGAACTATATGGTGGACAAGATAGACTCCTGCTACTACCAGCTGGACGAACGCCACATCTACTACAACGCCACCAACGACAGCTTCATACGCGACTTTGCCGAAGACACCCGTTACGACTGGCAGCAGCTGGCCAACAACGACGACAGCCGCCGCGACCTGGACTGCAGCCCCACGCAGCCCATCGAAATCACGCCCGACTGGGGCAGTGCCGCCAGCTTCCTCGAAGTGGCGCAGGAGCGCAACTACGACTTCGTCACCGGTCAGCTGACGCGCGACCCCGTGGACACCAATATCAACGAGTTCTTCGTCAAGCGTGACGAAGAAGACGATACCATGGTCAACGCCCTTATGGACAAGTTCTGCCATTACTATCGCAACCACCTCAATAAGCATGTGCACTACTATCGCGACCGCTACGGCGATGCCCGTCGTGCCAACGCCAAGAAGTCGTACAACCAGCTGGCCATCGAGCGGCTGGAGAGTCACGGCTGGACCGTGGAGCAGCACACGCACGCCGGCATGGAGCCGCCGCAGCACGACAAGTTCCTGCTGTGGGCAAGCATCCTGGCCGAGAAAGACGAGCGCTTCCCCAAGAAGCGGTTCAACGGCTCGAAGTGCAAGTACACGCTCATCTCCATGAACAATACCCGTGTCATCGAGAAGGACGGACGTTTCGAGAAGGACAAGCGCAGCGAGCGCAACCAGTCCATCCTGCCCGAAGAAGCCACACACTTCGGTGATGCGGTTGACAAACGCATCTGGACCAAGTACGGTCACATCCTCCGTCAGGGCAGCATCTTCGTAGATGCCCGCATCTGAAACATCGCAATCCTTATCGCAACACCATGTCCCGTACAGAGGACAGCGCAGCTGGCACAAGACAGGCCGAGGGGGGTACCCCGTGTATCATATTTCCTTATTTATTGCGATAGCTTTTGCGGCACGGGATAGGGCGCGGTCGGCAGAAACTTCCGTTTCTGTCCCATTCGGACGGACAGCAGGGGGTTAGAAAACAGTTAATCAGCAAATTAGTAATTTTATAACGTTTGTTAAAAATCGCGCGAAAAATCCGCACGGCACGCTTCCCCCGATGCTGTATTTCATACAGCGCTGGCAAAACTTAGCCGCACGGATTTTTCGCGTTACAAGGTAGAAAGTGACCTTTCTGAAATAGTTAGAACGTCCACGCAGGGGTCACCGCTTCGGATGATGCCGTGACCGGATATTCCACCCTGTCAATCCCCATCGTCGTACAGGCTACGCTGAATCTGTACAAAGATGGCATCGACAAGGCAGAGCGGTAAGCTCGGCGCTTCTGTCTTCCACTCGTTTTCTTCGTCCTTCACTCCTGTTTATCCATTCACCTGGCACACGGCATTCGCTTTTTGTGCTGCAAAGGTAAATGTTGACGTCACTGGCTCAAGTTCGGGCTATGGTTCTCCAAAAAATCTCCACCCTTCGGGTTGTATTCAGGCTTCCAGTTTTGGGAGAAAACTTGCTCTTGCTCCTTACAACACCTTTTGATGCAGCGTAAAAAAGGCGAAACATACCGCGCGCGACAGGCGACGGAATAAAAAAAAAAGTCGTTCAGGGAAAACGAGACACAAAAGGCTCACACCCACGGCTCAAGGTTCAAGAATAAATTCAAATTTCTAAATATTTACAATCATGTCAACAAGAAAATTTATCATTCCCGAAGATTGGAAAAAACAGTGGTCTAAATTTATGGTAACGTTCTTTGATTATTTACCTACGCACTACGAGGCAAGAAAAAGAGAGTGGGCTATCCGTCGCATGATATGGGACTTTAAGGACGGAAAGCGGAGTGTCAAGGTGGCCGAGATGGTAGCCAAGAGAATGCGGGAGCAGTTTGGGACAGGTGTTGAAAACCTGACGCTGGTATGTATTCCTGCCAGCAGCGGCGAGAAGAACGAAGCACGTTACAAGGTTTTCGCCGAAGAAGTGGCGAGGCTGACAGGCTGCAAAAATGCCTACAATGCAATCACCATTGAGGGCGGTCGCTTAGCTATACACGAGGCGAAAGGTCGCAAGGTGGTACGGGAGGCTGAAGTCATTCATTTCGATAAGGACTTCTTCAAGGGAAAGCAGTGTTTGGTGTTCGACGACGTACTGACACAAGGCCACAGTTACGCCCGATTTGCGTGCGCACTTGAAAAGATGGGAGCGGAAGTTTTGGGCGGTTATTTTCTGGGTAAAACAATTTTAGGTAACAATTAAATTTTTGAGCAATGAAGAAGACGAAGAAAAACGGAGGAATACAGCTTTCCTTGTTTGATGATTGGCGTGAAATTACAGACAATGAGTTAATATGCGAACTGACAAACAAGCCAACAGTGTCGGAGGAGTGGACGGGTGAATACCGTTTGGAACGGTTATTCAATAGCCTGACACCTCACCGTAGGCGGATAGCGATGGCAGCCGTAGAACTATACAAGAGACGCAATACAGCTCGTGACAAGAGGAAAACAATACACAACAGCAGGGATGTTTTCGACATCATGCAACCGCTTTTGTGCGACCTTGACAATGAGGAATTTTGGCTCATGCCGTTAAATCAGGCGGGGCGGGTGATAGATACCGTCCGCACCACGATGGGAGGTATCTGTAACACTCCTGTAGATATACGCTTAATCATGCGCAAGTTGGTGGAAGTGGCAGCAAGTACATTTATTGTTATTCATAATCATCCGAGTGGGAATATACAGCCTAGTACAGATGACCGGCGAATAACGGAGGCAATCCGAAGGGCAGCGGAAATTTTCCGCATTCACTTGCACGACCATGTAATAATCGGTCATAATAGCTATTATAGTTTCAGTGATGAAGGAATTTTGTAAGGTGGTGCCTGCCAAGGGCGCCCCCTTCGTTTGCTCGCACGCTCGCAAACGAAGGGGCCCCATATAGAGGTTATGGTTGATTCCCGTTCCTTCAACCACGGATGGGATTTGTGTCCTATCCTTCAGTCTCCAAGCGCCTTATTTTTGCTGAAAAAACAACATGGTACGCCTCTTTTCCAAATACCTGAGCACCTACGGCTACGAAAGCATCTCCGATTTCCTGCTTTCCGTAGCCCCTTCGTTCAAATATGGCCTGCAGGTACCCGCCATCTCGTTGAGTGCCGTGGCGGCTTTTGTCACCCAATGGCTCGGTCTAAGCCCGTTCCTGGCCGTGACCATGCTCGTAGCCATCGCGACGGAAATGCGCACCGGCATCCGGGCCAGCCGACGGCAGGGTATCCCCTTCGAATCTTTCCGCTTCTCGCGCTGCATCATCAAGCTGGGCATCTGGCTCACCATTATCTACATCGTACATGCCTTCTATAAAGAATGCCTCCTGCAGGAAGAATTCATCTATCACACCATCGGCACCTTCTTCTTCAGCGTGGTGAAGTTTTTCGTGATGACCTGGTTCTGCGTGGAGCATCTGACCAGCATTCTGGAGAACCTGGCCGTCATCGACGGGAAACCCAAGGACGAACTCATCAACAAGGTGGCCGACCTTTGGGGCGAAATGACTGAACACTTCAAGCGGAAACGTCATGACACAGACCAGTAGATACATCCTGATGGGCGCTATTGTTACGCTGGCTTTCGTGTTGGGCCGGTGCACGTCCCGCCGCTCCGTCACCGCCGTTCCGCCTGGCGTGACGCTGGAGATCACCGACACACTGGTCGATGTCATCAGCGTGCCGGTGGTCGTGAAGCACGAAGTCCCGGCACAGGTGGACACGGCTGTCATCCTGGCCGACTACTTCAGCGAGCGGCATTATCGTGATACCATCATCCAGCGGCCATACCTGCGGGTAGAACTGACAGACGTAGTCGGCCAGAACCGTCTGCTGGACCGCCAGGTGGTGGTCAACTACCAGCAGCCGGTGGTTCATGACAATGCTCTGACGCTAGGCGCCGACATGGGGCGCGGGCTCTGTGCGGTTATGGCCGGCTACCGTCGTAAGTCGTGGGAGTTCCGTGCCGGATATGATTTCATTAACCGTACGCCGGTAGTTGGCGTGCAAAAAACGTTGTGGCAATGGTAGCGGATATATTGGATAATGCGCAGTTTTTCCTCTATGATATAGAAGAACTCACTTTGAATAACGTGATAGAGCGGGTTGAAGTGGATATTTCTCTGAATAAGTTTGGGGAAATATTGAAAGAAACCTATTATCCCGACGAATCCAAACGGGTGGTCATATACGATCTGCCTGCATTGTTCTTGCCGTATTTTTCATTTACTGATATTTCAGGTATACCCGAATCTACATTCTGTTCAGCTCTGAAGGCCACGATACATGCAAAAGATAGTTCTGGTGAATTGAATCTGAATGTTACGGTCTATTACAGCAGAAAAATGGTGGGAGGGGCTGTAGGTGACAATGTCATATTGAACAGGTATAAAACAGTCGCAACTGCTTCTGGTAGGGAAGAGTTCTTTTCGTTCTATGCTACCGATGGTATACAAGTCCGATTAGGTGTGGCCTATTTGCAGAATGGCATGGCGAAATATACAGTGAAGAATTTTACTACAACAGGTATGTTGGGACCGGTATGTTTACGCGTATCTCCGAAACGTGTATCATTGTTTGCAGGAATCGTGGAAGAAAGTATTCTATATTATATTGTTACTTCAACTACTGCAGCAGGTGCTTCCGACCAAGTGAAGTACGTAATGGACCGCCGTAATTACCGTCGGCAGACCACCTTTCTGTACTATAACTGCTTCGGTCTGCCTGAAACCATCACTATGTTGGGCCTGCAGACCGAAGAACCCGAGCTGGAGAGCGAAACCGTCCGTCTGCTGCAGCGTGAGAAGCAGATTAACGTGAAGCTGACGGACAGCCGTACCGTCAATTCCGGATACATGCAGCCCGACAAGTACGACAGCCTGATGGACATGCTGGAGTCGCCCGACATCCGACTGCTGGAAGACGGACGCAACATCCCCGTCGTCATTACAGACATCGACTTCTCGCACCAGCGCATCGGCAACGAACGCATCAGCGTGTCGCTGACCTTCCGTCCGGCCATCCGTCCGAGCGGGCGGTTTGTCCGTACCAATCCGCTGAAAGGCCGGATTTTCGACCAAACGTTTGACTATACATTTGACTAAGATATGGAAACGATAAGACGAAACCTGATGTTGTCGGACATGGATATCCGTACCGACGAACGCGGCCGCCGGCGAATCTTCTCCGTGAAGTTCGTCAGCAAGGAGGGGAAACTCTACTTCATTCCCCAGGCTTATGCTTGCGGAGCGGGCCGCATGAACATGAAGGAGAACCAGCTGCGCGGCGTACAGCCCTGCGACTGCAAGGGCAACCCGGAAGGGCACCCGTACCCCGTGAACATTGACCTGATACTGGAGTATAACCGAATGAAAGTGATTTTGTGATATGGAAATATTGTACAACAAGGAGGGCATTCCTCTACTGATGCAGAGCACGTACGTCTTTGGCGAAACGTCCGGCCTGCCTGCCAACCAGGCAAATGAACGTCTGAAGATACTGATGCCGTATGATCTGAACGAGAACAGCTACATCGACATCGACGGCGTGAAGGTTCGACCCTGGGGTGCTGGTAACGACTTCCCCCAGATTGCAGAACGCGAGATAGCCGGTACCAGCGTGCTTAACACCGGACTGAAGTTCCTGCGTAACCTGACGCTGGGGCAAGGTATCTATCCCTGCCGGGTGAAAGGTTTCGACGACAATGGCAACGAACTGCTGGATCCCGTAACAGACAGCCGGGTGCAGAAGTTTGTAGCTTCCCGCCAGGTGCGCCGCTACATGGAGAAGGTTTTGCGCGACTATCTGAAATTCGGCAATGGTGCAGTGCAGTTCGTACCCTCTGCTGCCGGCAATTCATTTGCAGGCGTCAGTCCGGTAAATGCCTTGTTCCGTCGTTACTCCGAGATGGATGCCTACGGTTCCTGCCGCTGCATTGTTTCCGGCTACTGGCCGCAGCGTCCCGGAGCGGGGCAGTACAGCAAATGGGAGGTGCTGTCCGAGTTCGACCCCGAAATGCATCTCGAAGTGCTGAAATTCGCGGGAAAGATGAAGAACGGTTTCATCATGCCGGTCCGTGACAGCTGGAGTAACGATGATTTGTACGGCATGCCGATTTGGTTTCCGGCTTTTGTGTGCGGATGGACGGAGATTGCCCATCTGATACCTCACTTCCTGAAGAAAGCCTACCAGAACCAAATTACCTGGAAGTGGCACGTGCAGATACCATACAGCTACTGGGAGAAGAAGTACCCGGCCAAAGACTACACCCCAGAACAGCGGAAAGTCGAAATCAACAAATACATGGACCAGGTGGAAATGAACCTTTGCGGTCCGGACAATGCCGAAAAGCCCCTGTTCTCCATGTACGCGGTGAACGAGGCCAACGGGCGCATCGAAGAAGAGTGGAAGATTAAGCCACTGGAGAACAAGTACCAGGGCAGCGACAACCTGCCGGTGTCTGCCGCCGCCAACAGCGAAATCCTCTTCGCACTGATGGTGAACCCGAATGTGATGGGCGCCGGTATGCCGGGTGGAACCTACGCCGGGAACCAAGGTGGCAGCAACATCCGTGAAGCCTTCCTGGTGAACATCGCCAACGCCTGGATAGACCGTCAGAACATCCTCGATCCCATTGAGCTGTATATCCGCATCAACGGCATGCCCGACTGTGAACTACGCTTCCGCAACACCATCCTCGTGACCTTGGACAGCGGAAGCGGCACCAAGAAAACCCTTAGTTAATCAGTCCCTTTATCATTAACCATTAATCATTAACCGAATGATCTTCTCCGAACATAATTGGAACAAAGCCGAAGAAATCCGAGCTTTCGTCAAAGTGAATACAGCGGTCAGCTTTGCCATGATGGAGACACCGCTGAACAATGCTTTCAACCTTTTCCTCAAACCGCTGTTGGGTCCCAGCCTTTCAGCCCGGCTCGTCGAAATCTATAACAACGACACGCCCCAAAATACGGAAGAAGAACTGCTCCGTATTGCCCAGCGCGCCAATGCCAATTTGGCGTTGTGGTATGAATTCGATGCCATCAGCGTGCGAATCACCGATGCCGGTTTCCAGCGTCAGGAGTCCGAGAACGGTACGTTTAAGCCAGCCTATAAGTACCAGGAAGACAACCTGCGTCAGAGCTATAAGAACAAAGGGCTCAATGCCTTGGACGAAATGTTGGACTTCCTGTATCTGCACATATCCGATTTCCCGGAATTTGCAGATTCGAATACTTACAAGAGCCAACGATCTACTATTATCCGCTCAACAGCCGATGTAAACAATGTAGTGTTCATTAACAACAGCCGGCTGGTATTCCTCCGCCTGCAGACGCACCTCAAATTCGTTGAAACGATGTTGTTGATACCGGCTATCGGTGAAGACTTGTACAATCACCTCATCGACAGTTTGCTGAATGATCCGGTAGAAGAGATAGAGAAAAAGCACATCGAGATGCTCCGTAAGGCATGCGCAAACTATATTGTAGTCATGGCCGTGCGTCGGTTGATGATGGAGACCGGTAGCTTGACAGACCGGGGCCTTTACTTTACCACCGTCGAAGCGGGTGAGAAAGGCAACGAGAAACGACAGCCGTTATCAACAGACCGTATCGCCATCCAGATACAAAACTTGAAGGCGGACGCAGACATGTACATGGGTACCCTTCAGCGGGTCATCAGTGCTCACTTCCCCGAATTCCACGCGGGCAATCCGCAGCGGGTCTTTGACAGGGATAACGATCATAAACGAACCTTTTGGGCATGAAAACAGCAGTTCTTGAATACCGACGCCTGGGTATCCTTCGCAGAAAGGTGCGTATGATTCCTGAAACGTGGACGGAACTGACACCCGAACAGTTTGTTTTGGTGGCTGAACTCTATCTGCAACGCATCAAATCGCAGCAGTTCCTTGCCGCTTTCTTTCGTCTGCCGGTACAACGCCTTGATGAATACCAACTATACAACCTGACGAAACTCACAGAGTTCATCAGCGATTGCCGGACCCATCTTGACCATTTTATACTGCCAGAACTGGAGCATCTGCAGGCACCAGGTGTCCGGCTGAAGGGCATGACGTTCGAACATTTCATGCAGGTTGATACCGCATTCAATCGCTATGCACGAGCGGAGAAGCCCGAACTGCTAGACCGTTTCATAGCCTTGCTCTATCTGCGCAAGGGTGAGACTATTGTCCTACCGCCCAGCCACCGAAAAGGTGTATTTTCGCATACGAAGGTGCTGAATCTGAAGCGAAGAATACAGGAAGTGGCCTACATCGATATGACAAAGAAATATGCCGTTTTCCTGAACTACGTGTTCATCAAGCGATGGCTGTCCCGTTCGTTTCCTTGGCTGTTCCCGCTTTCGGACAAAGAGCCAGGTCTGGGTGATCAGAAGAAGAAACCTGTCGCTCCGTTGGTCAACTGGCTCGACATCTTCGATGCATTCGTTGGCGACAATGTGGCACAGATGGACAAGTTCCAGCAGATGCCGGCAACTACAGCCTTCAGACTACTGAATAAAAAAATACGTGATGCCCAAACCAAGAAGAAATGAACTTTATAGAATACATAGAGAATCTGGCTGAAAGGCACGTGGATATCCGTGACAAGGTGGACGGACATACACATTTCCTGTCATCCGAGCTGGCAAAGCATACGTCCATCGACAGTGTGCTTCACTATCCGGCAGTCCTTGTGGACCGTGGCAGTGGTTTCGATTATGGAGGTTCTCCTGGTCAGTACACCAAGGTTCGCGAATACCTGTTATTCATTGTTGAACATGTTTCCGATACCTCGGATTACGAAGAGATAGATCATGTCCTGGTGCATTGCGAAGCCATCCTTGACAGCTTCCTCAACCAGCTTATTGAAGACCGCAAGTCTCGGAAAATCCGTTTATCCTTCTCTCTGGAACAGGTAGAGGTAGAATATATCGCCAACCATGACAACTCTCAGTATGGAGTGATGGCTTCCGTACTGATCAATGAACCCTACAAACCAATCAACTGCAAAGAACTATTTACCTAAACACTACGATTATGGCAAAAACATACGAAGAATTGCTGGCAGGCGCCACACAGATTAAGAACAATGAACTTCCGGAGAGCAATACACATTCACTCGTCGGTGGGCAGTTGGTGGATATGGTAGAGAAGCAGAAGGAAGACAGTGAACGGATAGATAATGTCTCTAAATCTCACAAGGGATATTTTCAAACACTTGAACAACTGAAGGCTAAATATCCAACACCCAAAGAAGGAGAAACAGCTTGGGTAGGTGAACCATATCCGGGTAATGTGTATGATGTAGTTGATGGTGCTTGGCACGACACTGGTGTCCCGGCAAATGAAGGTGGTGGGAGTGGTACGTCGAATTACAACGATCTAGAAAATAAGCCAAGTATAGGCAATGTTTCACTTGAGGGAAACAAAACTCTGGATGATCTTGGTATTCCTTCCAAGCAGGAAGTTGAAGGAAAACAAGACGCTATTAGCCAAGTCAATGTGACTGTGGATGATGCAGTTGGAACACCTTCTGGTAGCGCGTCCGTGTCAGGTTCAACGCTGATCATATATTTGAAAAACATAAAAGGAAAACAGGGTGAAACTGGTCCAGCAAACACAATTACGATTGGCACAGTTAATAGTACTGATGAAGCGTCTGCTATAATTAGAGGAGATGCACCTAACCAATTTCTTGACCTTAATTTGCCAAGAGGACCGCAAGGTAATAGTGGTGTAACCGGTAACACTGAAGATTTAGTTGTCGTAAATGACCTGAATGGTGGCGAATCAGAAGTAGGAGCTGTTAAGGTTCTTGCTGCTGAGCAAGGTAAGGTGCTGGATGAGAAAATAAAAAGTATAAACACAACTAATATTGATTCATACAATATATTAGGCATTACTGGATTTGGCGAAGACGCCGCAAGAGGTGGCATCACAAAAGAGGGTGATATATTCTATAACACATCGACAAAATTGTTAAGGAGATGCGATTCTTATACCAATCCATACACAGGTACATTTTCAACAGTTCCATTTGACGGAATAACCTTATATTATAATTATTCGAACAATTCAATATATAGGTATGAAAATGGAGAAATGCTCTATGTTCTAAACAGTACATTAGATGTAGTTAAATACAGTGTATTACACCTGGAAAACATAGGAAAAGGATGGTCAAATAATAGAATAGTAAGACTGGGAGAAGTTTACTATAATACAGAAGAGAAGGCTTTGAAAATGGCCGTAGAAAAAAATATGTATGGCGAAATATCTTTGTCGGTTAAAATTCCGTTAAGATATGATGCTGTGTATTATTATAATGGAATTGGCTATAAATGGAATGGTAATGATTTGGTAAGTGTTAATAATTACGAACAATTCGATATTGAAGATGTAATAACAATGCAGGGTGGACAGATTTCAGAAAGTACTGGAAGACCACTTGGAGCTATAACAATAGATGATGCTTTTTTAAATTATTTTAATCAACCGAATTTTTTGGTGGTTCAAAATAGGGATGAAATTGTCAATGTATTGTTAGCTGACGTTGAATTGGTAGGATTCGGAACTCTTGGCACAGGTTTAGTGACAAAAGTAGGGGATATATACTATAACACTGACACAAAATTATTACGAATGTGTACAGTATTTGGCCAACAAGAACAATACGAAACAGTTCCATACGTTGATGGATATGCTTATTACAATAAGCAAGATGGTAAATATTACGAATATAATGGGGAAGAATTAGTTGAAAAAGAATTTGAACTTGAGTCTTTAAATGTACATTGCTATTCAAATCCTACTACCTACCTTGGCAAGACTTCTTCAGAAGATTTATTTAAATTAAAGGAAGGTACCAACCTTGTGAAATTTGAAATCTTTAAAACCATAAATTATACAAAAAACAGAGCATTAAAAGTACGTCTGAAATACCATGCAAATCATTTAGAATTTATTAAAAACGATATCATTGAAAAACCGACGGAAAAATACATATCTTACGAAATTGAATTGCCAACAATAACTGATGAAGTAAGCGAAGATTTATCATATCATGGAAATAATTCTGAAAGAGTATATAATAACGGATTTTTAATTTTGCCTCCAAATTATACAGTTAGTGGAGAGCCAGTACCACTCGTAATATTCTGTCACGGAACTGAAGGATATACATTTGGAGAACAATCTATCATAAGTTATGGAGAATATTTGAGATTCATAGCTTATAATGGATATGCTGTAGCAGATTGTAGCGCTGTTTCAAGCAAGTATAAAAATGAATATGATGGCAATGGGCCAACACCATTAGGTATTTCTTGCTACACTTCATTGTATAAGTATATAGCTAATAATTACAACATTAAAACAGACGGAGTGTATGTTTTTGGTAAAAGTAGTGGCGGTATTTTAACAATATTATTATCTCAATTACAGCCTTTCCATGTCAAGGTTGCCGCTGGGCTTGCACCAACAACGGATATATTTGCCAACATGAAGATTTGTTTAGCGAGGAGCACTAATTTTTGGGTCAAGCAATTAGGATTGAACAGAGAGTTTAGCGATTATATATCATCCAGCGAAGATAAACAATACATATTAGACAATGTTGATAAATTTGTCGGGTACAATCCTTTGTGGCTGAATACAGTTGGACTTGAGCATAAAAACACAGCTTCCGAAATAATAAATACCTCGCTTACAACAGAAGCTCTTGAAGGTAATGAATTACTCGTCAACAGCATAAATGAGGCACATAAAACAACATTTTGTCCGCTGAAAATATGGCATGCAATAGATGATGTGAATGTACCGATAGCAACATCGAGATTTTATCAGAATATGGTAAAAAAAGCAGGAGGAATATGTTACATAAGAGAATTTCCAGCTAATTGTGGGCAACATCATGCTGTAGATAATGCTGTTAATGCGCCAAAGGTGAAATATAAAACTAAATATTATACAGAGATTGAGATACCAGTAGCGTATGCCGAATTAGTAGATTGGTTTAATGGATGGTAAAATGTAAACACTTAAAAACATCACGATGTACAGGTAATCGTCATAAAATTATGAAAAGATTTATATTTTTATTTGTTGCACTTATGATGTGCGTAGTTACCTTGTTTACCCAAACAGGAGAAGAATGTACGGGATTTATAGAAGATTTTAAGTTAAAACACTTGTGACATTAAATTGCGATGACATAGGGATGAAATTTAGATCTAGGAAATAAACCGAGCAAGTGTATTTGCAAATATTGATACTAATGTGGACTGTCGATCATCGGATTGTATGGACTATCGTTGGATAATAGTAACATAAATGATAGTGGCTACATCATTCTCTGCACCATCTGGAATAACAGAGATTCGCCTCCCGGCGTCCCCCTGTTTTAGTTAACCCTAATATTAATATTGAAAAACATTAATATGCTAAGGCAAATATAATCAAACTTATTTTAACTATGATAAAAATCATTCTATTTCTTAACGAAGGAGATCGGCCGAAGCGACTGATGTGTGGTACAGTCCTTTTTTCTTTGGTGACAATTGTTGCACTTGTCGTATTTGCATTTTTCATCGAACCGGCACTGCTGGCTGCTTGTCTGACTGCGTTTTCCATCTGCCTGTTGCTCACGACAGTTTCAGCGAAAACTTGGTACCCAGACTGGAGCAAGGCGGCTGATTTCTTACTCATACCTGTAGTTATCACACTATTTTATTCAATCTGTTATCTCATTTTCTAATATGGCAAAAGCAGAAATCCTTTTTCAGATCATCCGCAAATGGGAAGGCGGCTGGAGTGACCACGAGGCCGACCGCGGCGGAAAAACTAACATGGGTATTACACTTACTACCTGGCGTAGCTGCGGTTACGATAAAGACGGCGACGGAGATATCGATGCTGACGATCTCCGTCTGATCACTCCCGACGATGTATTCCAGGTGTTCAAGCAACATTATTGGGACCGATATCAGGCAGACTATATTCACAACCAGTCCATTGCTAATATTTGTGTTGATTGGTTGTGGGCATCTGGTGTTCATGGTATCAAGCGAGTACAGCGTTTGCTACAGATTAAGGAGGATGGTATCGTAGGACCGCAGACGGTTGCCAGCATCAACCTGGCGAACCAACGTCAATTGTTCGAGGCCATCAAAGATGATCGCATTCGCTTCATTGACGAGATTTGTGCACGCGACCCCTCGCAACAGGTGTTCCGCAAAGGATGGCTGAACCGTATCAACGATTTCAAATTTCACTCTTGACCAATTTCGTGAACTCACGAAAATGATGTCCTTTTTCCATTTCCATCAGGCCGTTAGCTTTGCGAAAAGTTAACGGCATTTTTTTATGGCAGAAGAAAACAAAAGCAAGTTGGTCAGTGCCCCGGAATTTCGGAAGAATGTAGAAGGGTGGATGGACTCGATCATCAGTCTGTCTCGCAGCATTCTGTCTTACAGAACCAAAGGAACCGATGAACTGAACAGGAGTCTGGAGAAAAAGACTCGATATGCAGAAGGCGGAACGGAGGATGAAATTAACCGTATAGCATTCAAGTTCAAGCAGTACGGCGTATTTGTGCACTATGGCGTTGGACGTGGTTATACTCGTATCAATGGAGTAGTGGTAAGGGGCTACAATCTGTATAATCGAAAAAAGAGGACCTGGAGAAGTGCAGATATACGGCAGGCTTTGATCAAAAAAGGATATTCTAATAAAGAAATACAAGGTTATAAGATTCCATTTATAAATGGGTCGTTTACTGTTTTACGAAAACCTGTTGACTTTATAGACGGGGTCATCAATCAGCACATTACTGAATTGGCCGATATATCCGGTGAATATTACGGAGATAAGGCTTTCAAGAAAATACTGGAGACATTTAACAAACTAAAGATTCAGAAACATGGCTAAGAGTAAATCTGAAAAGAGAGGTGTCTATCTGTACATTGATGGTCAGGAGATAATCAACAACGTGAATCATATTGAGAAGGAATGCCGACAATTGACTCAACAGCTCAATTCAATGACCATCGGATCCGAAGAATACAACCGACAGATGCAGAAGATTCAGCATCTGAAGGGCATCTTGCGCGAACACCGCAACGAAATCCGTGGCGTTACCGAAGATACGAAGAAATCTACTATCAGCGTAGGCAAATTGGTGGATGGGTTCAACCGCTTTGGTGGGATTATTGTTACCGTCATAGGATTCCTGACGGGCGTAACCCTTGCCCTGCGTTCCTTCCGCGACGAGCGTAACAAGCTGGAGGAGTCGCAGGCCGGATTGAAGGCACTGACGGGGCTGGATGACGATAGCATCACCTGGCTTACCCGTCAGGCCAAGCAGCTTTCCACTACGATGACCAAAGAGGGGCTGCGTGTACGACAGTCGGCATCTGAGATTCTCGACGCCTACATGCTGGTAGGCTCCGCCAAACCCGAATTGCTGGGTAACAAAGAGGCACTGGCCGCCGTCACCGAAGAAGCCATGCGCTTACAGGCGGCAGCCAAGGATATCAAGCTCAGCGAGGCGGTGGATGCCCTGACGCTATCCCTCAACCAGTATGGCGCGGCGGCCGACCAGGCGGGACGCTTCGCCAACGTACTGGCCGCCGGATCCAAAGAAGGTGCAGCCAACATCGCCAGCCAGGCACGTACCATCCGTAATGCCGGTGTGGCCGCCGCCAGCGCCAACGTCAGCATCGAGCAGACGGTGGGGCTTATCGAAACGTTGGCCGAGAAGGGCATCAAGGACGAAGTGGCGGGTACCGGTCTGAAGAAGTTCTTCCTGGTGCTGCAGACGGGTGCCGACGACGTCAATCCGAAAATCGTGGGCCTGAACCAGGCACTGGATAACTTGGCCGCCAAGAACATGGGCGCGAAAGCCATCAAGGACATGTTCGGCGAAGAGGGCTACAACGTGGCTAGTGTCATCATGCAGAACATCGACAAGGTGAAGCAGTACACAGCCGCCGTCACCGACACCAACATCGCCTACGAGCAGGCCGCCATCAACAGCAATACCGCTGCTGCTGCCCTTGATCAGGCCCGTAACAAGATGAAGTTGGCCGCCATCGAGCTGGGCGAGAAGCTGAATCCGGCGTTCACGGTCAGCACGAATCTGGCGACGAATCTACTGAAGGTGCTACCTGACCTGATAGACTGGCTGCAGAAGTACGCGATGACTTTCGTTACCATGCTGGCCCCCGTAGTAGCATACACCGCCGCCACAAAGGCAGCGACCCTGTGGCAAACCAGACTGAAGGATGCAAAACTGCTCGATGTCGCCGCATCGAAGCTGCAAAACATGTGGAACAAGACGCTACGAAACTCCACCCTGTTGCTGGCTGCCGCCAAAAACCTGCTGACCGGACGCATTACGACCGCCACAAAGGCGTGGAGACTTTTCAGTACTGCAATCAAGGCCAACCCCGTCGGATTGTTTGTTTCGCTCATCACAGCCGCCGCTGGAGCAGTATATCTCTTAGCCACCCGTAGCAGTGAGTCCACCAAGAACCTGAAGGAAATGTACGGCGAAATGACCAACGAACAGGTAGCCTTGGACGGGTTGTTTTCCGCCCTGAAGAGAACCACCGAAGGATCGCAGGATAGGCGCGACATCATCCAGCAGATTAACGACAAATATGGGACTTATCTGCCCAATCTGCTGACCGAGAAGAGCAGCCTGGACGATATCAACGATGCCTATAAGCGCATTAACGATACCATCGTGTCGCAGATTGCCCTGAAGTACAAGAACGAGGAAATCGGCAAGATTACCGCCGAAGCCGCCAAAACACAGGTAGATGCCGTCGAAGAGATGCGCACCGACTTGGTGAAGAGCTTGGGCAGCAACGAGCTTGCCATGATGGCCATCAATGATGTGAAGCAGATTACGAACGAATTCTATTCAGCAGGCATGAAGTGGCAGGATGCCTTCGGTCAGGCATGGCATACCATCAAAGCCAAATATCTTGGAGGCAACTCCATCGCCAACGGATTCAGCAGCGACATGGAGGACTTCATTCGTAGTGTATATAATATGAATAGCGAATTGTCAAAGGTAGAAAGCAAGTTCGCCAGCTGGATGCCGGTGCAGAAGAAAAACAAGCTGCCCGAAGTGACCGTAACAGCAACCCGTATTAATACCAGTACCGTCAATGGAAGCGACACCGACCCCGACAAGTTCGCCGCCGCCGAAGCCGCCTATTACCGTCGCATTGCCGCCATCAAGAAGAAATACCTGGACGACGACAAGATGACGCAAACCGAATACAACCGACAGATGCAGGACGCGGAACTGGCCCTGCTGAACGACAAACTACGTGTGGCCGGACTGGAACCGAAAGAACGCCAGCAGATAGCAGACCAGATTCTCGACACACAAATAAAGTTGCGCGATGATCTTCACAAGCAGGAAGAGAAGGAAGCCGAGGAGAACTCGAAGCAAACGTCCACACGCCTGCAAAAGCAGTACCAGCTTGCCGTGGAATCGGCTACTATGCAACACTATCAGCTACGTACTAGCGAAGAAGACTTTTACGAAGAACTACGCCGCTTGCAGGACGAATACTTCCGGCAGGTGCTGGATGATACTACCGTCAGCGAGGAGGAGAAGAACAAAATTCGCGAAGAGATGCGGAAGCGCGATCTGAAGGATGCCAAGGATGAAATGGAGCAAGAGACCAACGAGCGGCGTAAACAGTACGAGAAGCAGAAACGGATGGCCGACATGTACGTTAATATCGTATCATCAGCCGGCCAGGATCTGGGCGATGCCTTGAGTGATTTGCTGAAATCCCAGGACGATGCCATGAAGAACATGTGGAAGCAGCTGCTGCTGACTGCCGTCAATGCCATCGAGCAATACATCCGGCTGACCTACATCAAGGTTTTAGCCGACTCTATCATTCGCCTTAAATTCGTAAAGGCACTGGGGGCATTGGCCAAGATTGCCGCCATCGAAACAGCTTTCGCCGCCGTCAAGGGAGCCATCGGCAACTTCTACACCGGCGGCTTCACCCCATCAGGCGACTGGGATCAGCCTCAGGGCCTGGTGCACAGCAATGAATTTGTGGCCAACCGATTTGCCGTGGCCAACCCACACCTGCGCCCCATCTTCGACGTGATCGACGTGGCACAACGTAGCGGCAATGTGGCCAACCTGACGGCTGATGACATTGCAGCCGTGGCCAGCGGGAGCAGAGCGTCGGCAGCACCGTCGGCACCCATGTCTTTCAGAGACGGCAATACGGCAACTGCCAACGACCCCGCACTGGCGGCCATGCTGGCCGAGTGCACTCGGACGCTACGGCGGTTGAAGCAGCGGCTGGACGAACCAATCACTGCCGAGACCTACCTGACCGGCAAGGGCGGCATCAATGAGGCACAGAAGGAATATACAAAAATACAGAACAATAAATCAAGACACCGCAACCATGACTGAACTCTACATCAATAACCGACTGGCGTGGCTGCCGGCCGACTTCAGCATCGCACTGACCTGCGAGAACCCGTACTTCACCAGCAGCTCCGCCTACTCGCTGGACATCGACCTGCCGATGCCCGAGAACAGTGGCATCTTCGGAAATATTCACCGTCTCGATGTCGGCAAACAGAAGACTATTTTTCCAGCCCGGCTGTTGTCCGGAGCACGGACGCTGCTGAACGGTAGTGCAGTCCTGCTCTCCATCAGCGACGAGGTGGCCAAGGTGCAGCTCGTATCGGGCAATGCCGAACTGAACATCCTGACCAACGAAGACATCTACATCGACGAGTTGGATCTGGGCACAGTGGACGATCCCGATTCTTACCACGACCGTACCTGGAAGCCCGGTTCCGACAAGTCGAAATACTTCGGTTCGGTGGACGAGGTCGATGTCGTATGGTTGCCGGTTGTTTACAACGACGGATCGGACAAGGTGCAGAACTATAATATGTACGAATTCGGTACCGACAAATTCGCCCTGGTACCCGTATATGGGCAACGCTGTGTGCAGCCCTATCTGCTGGTTGTCATCCGCAAGGTGGTGCAGGCATTCGGCTACGTACTCGACGAGAGCTTTTTCGATGGCAACTTCCTGCGCAATGTCTATGTGTGCAACTCCGTCAGCACACGCAAGATAGCACAGGCCCTTCCGCACTGGACGATATCGGAATTTTTCGACGAACTGGAACGCTTCCTGATGGTGGTCACCGTGGTCGATGAAATCACCAAGACCGTACGCCTGGTTCCGTTGAACGCCTATTTTCGCGACGACGACATGACGGTTATCCCTGCATCGAAGCTGCTCGATGAGTTCGAAACCGAGATAGAGGAGGAGATTGGCGACAAGAACCTGACCGACGGCAATGTGGGTTACGACCTTCCTTCGCACAGCGACAACGGATACTTGAAAATGGATCGGGTGATATTCGAACGTGCCGTGAAACGCTACTTCGACAGTTACGACCAGTTCAGCCAGGCGTGGACTTCGATGGATGCCGACGAACGCAAAACAGTGATGTTCTGTGCGGGCGAACGCTATTACATCAACTACCGCAACGACTCGGGCACCGATTCTTTGCTCGAAGTGAATCTGTACGACGACTTGGTGCGCAATGCCGACGACACCGGCACCGATACGACGTTGCGAATTGTCCCGGCACAGATGGTGTGGTACAACATCGGCCTGTGGTCGTCGCCTTACGATTACGGTTTTGTGGCTCCTTTTGCTCCGCTCAATGTCTATCTGCCTAAGGTTGGCTATCATGTCACGGTGGTCAACGATGAACAGTTCGACATCCAGCAGGCTATTGAGGGCGAAGTAGAACTGCCCGAAAAGCAAGAGAAGAACACGACGATGGAGGTGGCCTTCAGCACCGGCGAGTGGGTCACCATGAACGTCACCTATCAGGGTCAGACGTACCCTTGGCAGTACGCACTTCCTTTCACCGACTACAACCTGAAGCCCGGCAATCAGACCACCGACTTTCGTCCTTATTCGCTGAGTCTGCACGATGTTTGCCCCGACAGCCTTGGTAGGCGCCTTGCCGAACTGAAAATATTCCGCTCCAACATACCGTTCACCATCAGCTTTCTTTCCGACCGCCTGCCGGACGTGAACAAGGTGTTCCTCATTGCCAACAAGAAGTACCTTTGCGAAAAGATCGAGGCCAGCGTTACTCCCGATGGACTGGACAAGGTGATGAAGGGGACGTTCTATCGGATAGAATAAAAAAATCCCGCCGTTTGTTCTCGGCGGGATTATCCATTTTATTGCACATTTTGGGGTTATACAAATTTGATTTCGCCTATCTCATTTGCAAACGCATGCAGAGATTGCTCAATCTTTTCCACAGTGGTTTTAGAGGGTTTTCTTCTTCCGGTGACATAGTGACTCAACTGCCCTTGATTGACGCCAGTAATACGCGCCAACCCCGCCAATGTAAAAGCGTAGGCATAATAATTAAGAAAAGACGCTACGTCATAGGTGAAATTAAACTCTACATCAGGAAACTCTTTTCCATTTTTGTGATACACTTCTTTCATTTCGTCAACGGCAGCCAAGAAATCTTTTTTTGTTTCTTCAACGCTCTTTCCTTCTCCGATACAACCGAATTCGCAGTTGTTGTCAGCAATGAAGGCTGAATAGGTGCCGTCAACCCCTCGTTCAATAAGAACATTGATTTTTCTTCTTTCCATAATTCGTGTGTCAATTTGACTTGATAATTGATTTATCAAGAGTATAATATAATAAATAAAATAAAAAAATATGATGTGATGAGAGGTGGGGATTAATCAATCCCCGCATCCCTCTTGATACTTTTCAAAGTACCAGGCTTCACCTCCTCTGATTTGTGATGGCTTGTCTGAAAATACTTTCCTGTTTTCGGACTAAACCATGTCGGATGCCTGCCCCCGTCATCCACCAGTTTACAACCAGCTTTCTTTAATTGCCTTTCAAGCTCATTGTACTTCACTCCGGCCTCCTTCCTTTTTAATCGTTTTAAAAATAATTATGTGACACTCAATTTTCACGATGCAAAGATACGAATATTAATATCATTTACAAGCGTTTTGATATTAATTTTCATATCATTTATCTTTGGTATGCGTTTTCCCGACAGATTTTTTTATCTTTGCCATTGCCCAAAACAAACCTGTATTGTCGGTTCCTTATGTCGTGTAACCCGTAGTCAATCGGGTTCCGGGTGGTTCCGGTGGGCGCACGGCATAAGGAACTGGCCGTTTTTATTATATGGAACTGAAAGACTTTATCAAAGAAACAATCTCGCAGATAGCAGAATCTGTGAATGAGTTGAATGAACTGATGACGAGCAAACTTCTACTTGTTTGCATACTTCCGTTGCTTTTAACGTCATGCCAAGCTGAAATTGAACCATCTGCAGCCAACTCTGCATCTGCTATTATTGCAGTGATAGGAGAATATTTATTGGCAATCATTGTTTTCTTATTCTGTGGGATTGTTCATCTCATGAGGATTGGTGGTGCTTTCATATCAACAATGGCTTTATTTCTGATGTATAATGGAAAAAATCTGTGGAATTTAAATTCTGTACTAATTTTCTTTATAGGTATAGCTTTGATTGCATGTTCGTTATTTATCAAAATAAGACCTTATACCCCACAGGTTCTTATTGCTAAAGATATTAGCAAACATAAGTATAAGAGTAATAATAGTAACAAGAAAAATAATAAAAAAAGTATTGTTTATGAAATTGTAATTGGCGTTACGATCGCAGTATTATCAGGTTTTATTCTCTCAATATTAGGTATTAATTAATAAGATTTTATAAGTATTCATAATCCGAAAATTTGCCATAAATTACTGAATATGAAACGAGTTTTATTATTAATGACGATGCTACTATCGCTTATAGGGGTAGGTGCGCAAACATCACAGAACGGTTCCCAAGCATCCCAAAAGAAAATGGGATTATTTGATTTTTTTAGAAATCCAACTAAATCAGAACCACACATTGCAAAAGATATGATAGACGGATTTAATAACAGGTTTCTGATTGGTGGTCCGAGAGATATTGATGCAAATGGAATCGATAATAACGGTATTAAAGGTAAGGTTTGTATGCAAGCTCTCGCAACAGTTTCTGATACAGTGTACTCTTTATCTTTTTATCTTATTCGTAGTGGTAGAGGATTGGATGTTCGTAAGGGAGCTCCACTACTGATTAAATTCAAAAGCGGGAAGGTGTTAAGCCTAAAATCGGATAATTTTAGAGAAGACATGATAGGTGATACATACACTATGAGTGGTGTTGTATCAACAGCATATTCCATTGTCCCAACTTATTCCATCACTGAAGAAGAAATGGAATATTTCAAGGGCGGCATAGAGAAAATGAGGTTGGAAGTAAGCTCCGATATATGCGACTTCAACTTAAAGACAGATAACATAAGTTCGTTCTTGTATGCTGAATATGGTATGCTTAAAATGGCTGTCAATAAAAAACGCTCTTTCTATGATGGATATACGGAAAACGTACCAGATGAATTGAAAAAGGGTAGTGAGGCCACCATAGATGGAATAAAATGTATCGTAGTCCTGTTCCATCCGACAGGTATAATTATTACTACTGAATCCAAATTAAGTCCCAAACAAGTAAAAGAATTAATTAAAGCATTTGACATTCAAAAGAAAGTGGTGCAGATTTATCTGAACGGAAATTCTGAAATGGCTTATGCTGGAGTGACGGATAATGGGTATCATATAGATTACGAAACAAATACATTTACCAAATTGTCAGATATTAAATGATAAAACTGAAGCGGAGTTTTCAAAAGACTCCGCTTTTTTTGTTAATATGAAAAAAACTACCTACCTTCGCCACTGCCAGAAAAAAACGCTTAACATGAACCCCTTACCTCAGTGCAACCCGTAGTCAGTCGGGTTCAGGTGTTTCAATCGTTCACCTGTTGGCGCGCTGTAGTGAGGGGTTCGCCATATATTAACGAATGGAATATCTTGAATTTGATTCTTTAATTCATGCACTAAATAATATCAATAACACACGAAAGTACTGGATGATTCGTACTATGGGTGGGTCTTATTATGGAGATTTTACAAGAAACAATTATGTTGCTGTAGGCTATAATGATATAACACTTGATTATTTACAGCATCTTCCGGTTACAGATAATGAAGCAAAAGAACAGTTGAAAATCAAGTTCAGCGAAAAATACCCAACCATACAAAACACAGGCTATCCAGTAGCTCAGATATTACGATTTACCCGTGATATCAAAATAGGCGATGTAGTGATAATACCTTCTTCAAGTGCCACACATGTTGCTATTGGAGTAGTAAAAAGTGATTTGTACGAAGAGCAAAATCCTATTATTGACAGTGAACATCATTGCGAATTTACAAAAAGAAGAAAAATAGATTGGCATTATTACGGAAGGCGTTCCTTTCTCCCACCCAATCTGCAACTTATGTTCACTTCAAGGCATATATTGTCTGATGTTACTAACTATGCTGCATATGTAGATAGTGTGATTAATGATTTCTATGTCAAAGATGATATATATAACCTTGTATTACGAATTCGAACCCAAAAAGATGTTTCGCTGGATGATTTCTGCGATTTAAAAGCAATTTCGATTTTGATCGATAACTTCTGTAGGAATCATGGCATACCATCTGATGGCTCTTTGACAATGAAAATTCAAATGGAGTCACCAGGATGGTTGAAGCTTTCTACTAAGGGTTGGAATAAACTTTTGTTGTTCGGTATGTTTATAGTCTTTTTAAATGGGGGTGGAATAAAATATAAAGAACTAGATATTCATACTGATGGTTTAATTGGAGAGATTAATAACTTCTTTGATCGGGAAGCAGACAGAGAATTAGTAAAAGCTGCAGCAAGAGCTATGGATTCCCTCCAAATAAAGAAGCCTGAAGACCTTCAACAAATAATAGACATTCTTAAAGCAAAAAATGAAGGCCGAGACAAATATTAAGCAGGAAAATAGTAAAAAGGAATAAGCAACAAAGCTACAATAATACCGATTATAACAATCCTATAATCGGTATTTTTTTTGCAAGACCAATTACAGGTTATACAGCATACGATACCTTGTACCAGCAACATGGTAGAAGTACTAATAACTATAAAAGTACTTATAAAAGCAATGATATTTCTGATAATGTCTAACATGTTGCTGATGTTGTTGCGACAAATATAGTGAGAACTTGATATTCCTACAAATCAATTCTGTTAAATGACAAATTAGAGTTGTTTTTGCATTGTATTTTTCTTGCTATTCCAAAAACTATCCCTATATTTGCAGTGCTCAACATTTGATACAGGCGACGAGACGTTCGCCAACCGATTGCCGTTGGCATTTTTTATGCCTATCGGTTAACCATATAAGTTCCGACCCCCGTGTGGAGTGCTTAATGGCCTCCCAGCCTGTATCAGGTGTTGAGCAACGGGAAAGCGGAACTTTCGTTTTTTAGGCAAGTTCCTTAATTTTTTGGGTACTGAAAGGGCCGCTTTCCCGTATTATTAACCTATTTGTTTCATTTAATTGCTCAACAAAATGAAAAAGAACAAATCAAGTGAACGCGGACGCTACGTATCCGTCGAAAAAGTTCAGAAACTATTGTCTGATCTTGGCCTCCAGCTTTGCGAAGGCCGCAAGCGCATCCATGCTGCCAAGCGTGATAACTCCATTGTTTTCTATGTTTCCGGTGGTACTGTGAACATCACCTTTCAGGAAGGAGGTGAACGATGAATAAGCCTGTAGAAATGACTCCCGATGTAGTGGATACCCTCAACCGTTGGCAGACTGGCGGAGCTGAGTTATGGATAGACGTATTGCAACGCAGTGTAGAAAGCATCGCTTGTAATGACAACGATGACGCAAACGCACGTCTCAAAATAATCAGTGAACTGATATATTTCCAGCAAGAAATGAAATGTTTTGTAGGACAGAAAGGAGGTAGGGGATGAGCAAGAAAATTGGTTTCCGTCACTACCAGGAGCAGGACGAAGACGACAAGCAGAAGCAGGAAGAACAAAAACGTCATACCGCAATTGCTGATTTTCTCCGCCAGAACTACGCACCCATCGGGGCTACTTCGCAGAAAGTCTACAAGACCACCGCCGAACTTCAGTACGACCTGCAGAACATCATCGATGTTCCGGCCAACGAATTGGCCAGGCAGCTCACCGAAGCCCGCTTTGCCATCGAATACGTTTGCGGACAACCTTTCTGGGTTTTGTACGAAAAAATATAGAAATAATAGTTATCTTAGCGACGTAGAAGTTTTGCTTGTCGCTGACAAGTACCCCGGCAGCTGAAAAGTTGTCGGGGATTTATTATATTCGAATCAATTTGGCTATAAAATAAAAGGGGCTTATATTCGCAATAAATAAAATTGAATAATGAATTTTAGATTATAATTTCTTTATGGATATATTGAATAAACTTAAGCACATAGATTTTAATAATAGTTCTCCCGAAGATATAATAAGAATTTTAGAGCTAAAGCCTATATTAACAATATTATCTTCTGTAAATAAAGGCGTGTATATACTTCGTACCCGAAAGGGCGGTAATTTTACAAAACGCAGTCAAATGACATATCGACCAATTAAAATGTGTAATTCGATGCAAAGGGCAACTTTAGCAGGAAATACGGTGTTCTATGGTGTCATATCAGATAATCAATCACACCTTGAGAACGCAAGGGTTATTTCAGTATGTGAGTGTTCTTCTCTTTGTCGTAAAGGAAAAGAATCGATTGGACGAGAGAAATTTTCAATATCATATTGGGAGGTTGTAAAACCTTTAAATGTGATTTCATTTATAGCAGACACAACATTTCCAGGTATACAGAATAACATGCTGTTGAATTATTTACGAAAAGCGTTTGAAATTGAATCAAAATTATTACCAGAAGAAGATAAAGATGTATTTAGGTTTATCAGCTCAGAGTTCAGCAAGACAGTAAATGATCCTAAAGAATATCTCATTTCTGCTACTATAGCAACTACAATATTAAATAGTGAGGGGAAAAAAATTGATGGAATTGTATATCCTTCTGTTCAATTAGGTGGGCAGGCAGGTTTGAATATTGCAATATCCCCTCGTGCTGTAAATAAAAAGTTACGTTTTGTTAGAGTTGTTGATAACACCTTATATAAGAATAAAGAACAATCAGTTATTAGGATTGAAAAAGTAATCGAACGTTCCTCCAAAACAAAAGTTTTGAGAACTAATATTACAAATCAAGAGTTAAAGGAAATGTTAGATATAGATTCTCTGTCAATTTTACCTATACTAGATAAGACATCGGACTGAATAACTCTAATTTATCATTAATATGGCACTAATTAAAGATGCAATCATATAAGTGCAAGAGTATAAATATATGAAACATTTTCTACTATAGGTGAAATGTATATGAATACACTCTTGTATTTTGTTCAAGTCAATAGCTTGTTCCATGCAATCTTTTGCCGAAGTAGGAAATCCAGCTCGGATACCCTCTTCGGCGTAAGGAAACGATGTGGATAAGTCCACAAGGTGTATTTCGATGTTCTTTTTCATGGTGGCAAATGTAGGAATATTATCAAATATCTGGGAAGTGATTTTTTATTTTATCGCTTTTTACTGCAAAATTCCTTCGAATATACCGTTCGGTTGTGTCGATGGATTTATGACGGAAATGGCGTTGTAGTTCCCAAGTATCTACACCGGCATTTACCAGTTCTACACCTCCAGTATGTTTGAAACTGTATAGCTTGTATTCGGGTGGCAATCCGAGTCGGTTTCGTATGCGGTTGAAGCGGAAGCGAAAATTGTTTTTTCCAAGCATAGTTATTCCTGGTTGTCCATTACTGGAGAATAAATATAATTCTCCTGCCAGCTCATTCACTTTTAGTGCAACCAATACATCGTATAATTGGTTAGGCATATTGACCAGTTCTGTTTGTCGGTTTTTACTGATCGTACAAGGGACACGGATAAGTCGTCTGGTGAAATCGATATCCTGAATGCGTAGTTGTCGTAATTCGTTTGGGCGTATAGCGCAATAATACTCCATTTGGCAAAATAGCCAAAGCTGTGGATCATTCCTTCTCATGTAGGCTGTTAGTACGGATCTGTCTTTTTCCGGGATGGGGCGGGGTGCTTCATCGGTTAGTCTGCCCATATCAGGAATGTCATGTACAGGATTGGTCAACACGATTCTTTTTGCTTGGATCATGTAGTCAAAAAATCCATGCAAGATTTGTTTATACTTCAGAACCGTTCGTTTTGATGTCTGATTATGTTCCACCATGTATTGCAGGAAGTCGCAAATATGTTCTCTCGTGATGCAACTAATATGAATGTCATCCAACTTCTGATGTTCAGCCCATTCTGCAAAAATGCGCAGTTTTGAGCGATAAGTTTGATAAGAATGTGCAATAACGGTAGCTTTTTTCGCATCAAGGAACTCCGACAAATATATGCGGATGGTAGGCAATGATTCTCGTTCACGTCCCCATCGGTCAGCCTGCACCTGTAAAATGAGTGCGTCCTGATACGTAAGCATCTCTTCTTTAAATGGCGTCCACCCAGAAACCATTTTGTCTTTTATGTCCGATATGATTTTTTGTGCTAGGGCATATCTTTCTTTGGCAGACTTCAATTTTCTAAAGCCGCCATATTCTCTGAACCGTTTTAGTTTGTCGGTACGTGGGTCACGACATGAATACTCCACGAACCAATCCTTGGTCAAATCACCACCAGCATCCACCAGGTGTGGCAATACTATGATTTTCTTCTTTCCCATAATTATCCTTTTTTGACTAGTTGTTTTTGACGATTTATGAACCAGACAAATCCAGACATTTTCAGACAGGAAAAAGAACCCTTATTTAAAGAAAAAAGGCCTGATTTCCAATGAAATCCGACCTTTTGTCGGGGTAGCGGGATTCGAACCCACGACCCCCTGCTCCCAAAGCAGGTGCGCTAACCGGACTGCGCTACACCCCGAATGCTTTATTTCTTAAAAGCGAGTGCAAAGGTAGTATTTTTAGTGATATGTGCCAAATGTTTTGGTAACTTTCTGATTGTTTTTTTGTAATCCTTTGATTTTCTGTAGATAAAAAATGCGGGTTAGAACTCCAGAGTGAAGCTGCAGCCTTGTCCGGTGACGGACTGTACGGTGATGTTGCCTCCGTGGCGGTTCATAATCTGTTTGCACAGGCTAAGTCCGATGCCGGAGCCGTTGGGTTTGGTGCTGAAGAAGGGAACGAATATCTTGTCCTGTACGTCGGGTAGGATGCCGTCGCCGTTGTCGCTGACTGTTATCAGGCATTGCCAGGCAAAGCCGGGGACGACTTTGATATCTATCCGCGGATTCTGCTTTTTGCCACATGCTTCCATCGCGTTCTTTATCAGATTGATTAATACCTGCTCGATCTGTGCGCGGTCTATCTGGATGATGCGGTCCTGTTGGGGAAGTTCGATGTGGATGTATTCCTCGGGATAGAGCTTGTGTAGGTCAAGCAGCAGTTCGCGTACGGAGACGGGGCGGCGGACAGGCGAGGGGAGGCGTGTCAGTTTGCGGTAGTTCTCGACAAATTCGAGCAAGCCTTTGCTACGGCGATGAATGGTCTGCATACCCTGCTTCATGATGGGATAGTTCTTTTCATTCATCTCGCGTTCGCTCAGGGTTTCCGACAGGGATATGATGGGGGTGATGGAGTTCATGATCTCGTGGGTCAGTACCCGGATCAGTTTCTGCCAGGCATCCATCTCGTTGCGTTCCAGAATGCGGGTACGGAAGTTCTTCATGGCTTCCGACAGTTCCAGGGTCATGGTCTCCATGGAGCGGTTGCGGTAGGGAGACCGGAACGACAGCATCATGTCGTCGAACCGCAGGCTTTCGGCCAAGTGGCGCATCATGCGTATCTGTATCAGCTGCATCCGGTAGAGGTGGATGGCAAGCGCCAACAGGAAGAGGAAAGCCATCAGTGCGCTGAACCACAATCGTTCCTGTACCAGCAGATAGATGACGACGGACAGCAGGCAGATGCCGATGATGTGCAGAATGACGACAAGGGAATAACGTTTCATAGGCCTAATTTTTCCAGTTTACGATACAGGGCAAAGCGGGTAATACCCAGGTATTCGGCAGCCCGGCTGACGTTGCCTTCGCTCAGGCGCATGGCACGTTCGATGGCTTGCCGTTCCAGCTGTTCCAGGTTGAGGACTTCCTGTTCTTCCTTGCGGGGGCGGGGAGTGGTGGCCTGGAAGACGAAGTTCTCGGGGCGCAGCAGCGAGCCGTCGCCCAGGATGACGGCACGTTCCATGGTGTGCTGCAGTTCGCGTACGTTGCCCGGCCAGGCGTACTTCATCAGTTTGTTCTTGGCTTCGCGCGTCAGGCCACGCATCTCCTTTTGGTATTTGCGGGCGTAGCGTTGCAGAAAGTAGTCGGCCAGCAACAGGATGTCTTCTCCACGTTCGCGCAGGGGAGGGATGTGCAGCTCGATGGTGTTGATGCGGTAGAGCAGGTCCTGGCGGAAGCGTTCTTCTTCTATCATGCGGCGGATGTCGGCATTGGTGGCACAGATCAGTCGTACGTCGATCGGTATGGCTTGCGTGCTGCCCAAGCGGCTGATCTGCCGTTTCTCGATGGCGGTGAGCAGCTTGGCCTGCATGGGCAGGGACAGGTTGCCTATTTCGTCCAGAAAGAGCGTACCGCCCGTGGCTACTTCCATGCGGCCTGCCTTGGCCTTGCGGGCATCGGTGAAGGCCCCCTTTTCGTAGCCGAACAGTTCGCTTTCGAACAGCTGTTCGGGGATGCTTCCCAGGTCGATGGTGACGAACGGACGGCCGCAGCGGGGCGAATTGCGGTAGAGCAGGCGCGCAATGACGTCCTTCCCCGTTCCGTTCTCGCCCAGGATGAGGATGTTGGCGTCCGTGTCGCGCAGCTTGTCCACCGTGTCGAAGACCGTGTGCATGGCCGGTGACTCGCCGATGATGCGCTCGTCGGCATTTCCGTCGCTCAGTGCTTCGACCTGTTCCTTCAGCAGGCTGACTTCGCGTCGGGAGCGGCGTAGCTTGATGCCCGACGACAGGGTGGCCAGCAGCTTTTCCTTCTCCCAGGGTTTGGGGATGAAGTCGGTGGCTCCTGCCTTGATGGCACGCACTGCCTTGTCGGTGTCCGAGTAGGCGGTCATGAAGATGACAACTGCCTGGGGGTCGATGTGCAGAATCTGTTTCAGACAGTCGAAGCCTTCCTGTCCGCTCACCACATCGCGGCTGAAGTTCATGTCGAGCAGGATGATGTCGGGGTGGAAGGTGGTGATGAAGTGTTCCAGCCGGTCGGGGCCGGTGATGACCTTTATCTTCTCAGCATAGGGCTCCAGCAGCAGGTTCAGGGCAAAGAGCACGTCTTCGTTGTCGTCCACAATCAGTATTTTACCTAAGTTTTCCATAATTATGTTCTTTCGTAAACGGTGACGGCACAGCTGTGTGCCGCTGCAAAGATAGTGATAATATCCTTGTGCTGTGCGTGCGGTTCCGCACTATTTTTGTGCGATAGTGCACGCGGAGGATGATTCCTTGTCTTTCGTAATCGTCAGACAATTAGGATGATACACGTTTGGCACAGCTTTTGATACTCTTTTCGTAAATAAATGAAAAGATTATGCTTAAACGTATCATACTGACAATAGGAACGGCCTGCGCCCTCTGCGCCGCCGTGCAGGCGCAGGAGACGATGGAACTGAACCTGCAACAGACCATCCGCCACGCCCAGCAGCAATCGCCCGATGCCCAAAGCGCCCGCCACAGTTTCCGCTCTTCGTACTGGAACTACCGCTACTACCGCGCCAACTATCTGCCCAACCTGACGCTGACCTCTAGCCCTTACCTGGACCGTGCCATCAACAAGGTGACGATGGGCGACGGTAGCGTGAAGTTTGTCGAACAGAATCTGCTAAGCACCAACCTCACCCTGAGCCTGACGCAGAACGTGCCCTGGACGGGCGGCACCTTCTTTGTGGAAACGTCCGCCCAGCGCATCGACCTCTTCAGCGACGACAGCCATTCCTACCAGACCTCGCCCGTCAACATCGGCTACTCGCAGTCGCTCTTCGGCTATAACTCGCTGAAGTGGAACCGCCGCATCGAACCCCTGCGCTACCGTGAGGCCCGCAAGCGCTATGCCGAAACACTGGAGCTGGTGGCCGCTGCCGCTACGCAGAAGTTCTTCGCCCTGGCCACCGCACAGAGCAACTACGAGATAGCCAGCACCAACTACGCCAACGCCGACACATTATATATATATGCACGCGGCCGTTACGACATCGGCACCATCAGCGAGAACGAAATGCTGCAGCTCGAACTGAACAAGCTGACCGAGGAAACCAACCGCATGAACGCACGCATCGAGGTGGACAACGCCATGCAGGAACTCCGCTCCTACCTGGGCATCCAGCAGGACGTGGAGCTGAAGGTCAGCATCGACGACTTCGTGCCCGACCTGAACGTAGACCTTCACGAGGCCCTGATGCTGGCCACGCAGAACAGCCCCGACATAGACAACATGCAGCGCCGCCGCCTGGAGAGCGAGAGCGCCGTGGCCCAGGCACGGGCCAACGCCGGACTGAAGGCCGACATCTACCTGCGTTTCGGACTGACGCAGACCTCCGACCGCTGGAAGGAAGCCTGGCAGAACCCCATGGACCAGCAGTACGTCAGTCTGGGCATCTCGCTGCCCATCCTCGACTGGGGGCGCGGGAAGGGTCAGGTACGGGTGGCAAAGAGCAACCGTGACTTGGTGCAGACCCAAGTGGAGCAGGACAAGACCGACTTCGACCTGAACATCCGCAAGCTGGTGAAGCAGTTCAACCTGCAGGCGCAGCGAGTCCACATAGCCGCCCGCACCGACACCACCGCCCGGCGCCGTGCCGACGTGGCACGAAGGCTCTACCTGCTGGGCCAGTCCACCGTGCTCGACCTCAACGCCTCCATCACCGAGAAAGACTCCGCCCGGCGCGCCTACATCACCGCCCTCTACGACTACTGGAGCCTCTACTACACCCTGCGCAGCCTGACGCTCTACGACTTCGAGCACGGCCGCCCGCTGGAAGAAGACCTGGAGGCCCTGCTCCGATAGCCCACCGCCCGCGCCGGAAGCCTCATCGGACCCCGCCGATTGTAAACTATTATAACCAAGAATAAGACAAAATGCAAATCCTTGAATATGAAGTAGATAGATGTTGACCCCCTCACCATACGACTGAGGCACCCTCAGTATAGGACCGAGATACCCTAAGTATACGACTGAGACCCCCTCGGTCGTATACCGTGGCAGTCAGCCTGCCTTACCTGTAAATAAAAATATAAATACACAATACGTTTATGGACATCAAACTCGAAAAGAAACCCTGGTACATCCGCTACCGCTACTACCTGGCCGGAGGCGTAGCTTTCCTGGCTTTCCTGATCTACGTCATCATCCTTTCCGCCGGCCCCCGCAAGCTGCGCATCGATTCCGAAAGCCTCCAGATGGCCGAAGTGAAGAACGACAAGTTCATGGAGTATGTCGACGTCGAAGGACTCGTGCAGCCCATCCTCACCATCAAGGTCAACGCCCGCGAGGCGGGCAGCGTGAGCCGCATCGTTGGCGAAGAGGGCAACATGATGAAACAGGGCGACACCATCCTTGTACTGGAGAACCTCGACCTGCTTCGCACCATCGAAGACCAGCGCGACGAGTGGGAGAAACAGCTCATCACCTACCGCGAGAAAGAGATTGAGATGGAGCAGCAGAGCCTCACCCTCCAGCAGCAGGCCCTGCAGACCGACTACGAGCTGGAGAAACTGCGCAAGAGCTTCGAGCTGGAGGAAGAGGAGTATCGTATGGGCATCAAGAGCAAGGCCCAGCTTCAGGTCGCTGAAGACGAGTACCGCTACAAGGAGAAGACCGCCCGCCTGCAACGTCAGAGCCTGCGCCACGACTCGGCCGTCTCCATCATCCGCCGCGACCTGCTGCTGAACGACCGTGAGCGCGAACGCAAGAAGTACGAACGTTCGTGCCGCCGCCTTGACGACCTCGTGGTGTGCGCCCCCATCGGCGGACAGCTCAGCTTCGTCAGCGTCACCCCCGGCCAGCAGGTACAGTCCGGCGCAAGCATTGCCGAGATCAAGGTGCTCGACCAGTTCAAGGTGCACACCTCGCTCAGCGAATACTACATCGACCGCATCACCACCGGCCTGCCCGCCACCGTCCTCTACCAGGGCAAGCGCTACCCACTGAAGATCACCAAGGTGGTGCCCGAGGTGAAGGACCGCATGTTCGACGTCGATCTCGTCTTCACTGCCGACATGCCCGACAACGTCCGCGTGGGCAAGAGCTTTCGTGTGCAGATCGAACTCGGTCAGCCTGAGGATGCCCTCGTCATCCCTCGCGGCAATTTCTACCAGGCCACGGGTGGCCAGTGGATATACAAACTGAACAAGGACAAGACACGTGCCGTACGTGTGCCCATCACCATCGGCCGCCAGAACCCGCAGCAATACGAGGTGACCGACGGCCTCCAACCCGGTGACTGGGTGATTACGACCGGATACGATAACTTCGGGGATGCGGAGGAGCTGGTGTTGTAGGGGCCTCATCCCCGGCCCCTCTCCTAAGGAGAGGGGAGGTAGGGGATGGATGATTCGATGTCGTACGAAATAAATGGATAAGAATAATTGAATAGATAATAATAACTATAAATAGAAAGCCGTAACCCCACCTCCCCTCTCCCTGGGAGAGGGGTCGGGGGTGAGGCCGCAAACGCTTATGATACTACACTATCTTAAAATCGCTTGGCGCAACCTGCTGAAGTATCGCACGCAGACCGCCGTCAATGTTGTGGGGATAGCCGTTGGCTTTGCCTGCTTCGCCTTTGCTAACCTGTGGATGCACTATGAAGCATCGTTCGACAGCCGTTACGAAGCGGCAGACCGTATGTACCTGCTCTATACCGAATCTGTTATCGAGGCCGGAGGACTGTCGCCCAATGTGTCTTATCCCGTCTCCACATTGTTGAAGGAGGAGTTCCCCGAAGTGGAGGCAGCCTGTGCTTTCACCCGCTATCCGAATTGGGAGCTGGGCTTGGAGGGACAGCCTGCACTGGAACTTCCCAGCATGCAGTTGGACTCCTGCTTTATGAACCTCTTCGGCATTCATATATTGGCAGGTACCCCCGATTTCCTTTATACGGACGGACAGGTAGCCCTGACGGAGCGGACGGCGCAACGGTTATTCGGCACGACGGACGTGCTTGGCCGTAAAGTTGAGTATAACGATCAGGAAGTCACTGTCTGTGCCATTGTCAATGACCTGCCGCACAGCAATTTTTCGTTCGGATTTATCTGCGAGGGAGCTTACTTCCGCAAATGGCAGAACGAGTGGTATAATGCAGGTTTCGAGGTGGTGGTACGTCTTGCCCCGGGTGTGTCACCCAAGGCTCTGGAAGAGAAGTTCCGTGCTTATGCCGAGCAGACAGACGATCGCTACCGCAAGATTACCGGCCGCCTTCGACTGATGCCTCTTTCCGAAGTCCGTCAGGCTTCGTTCAACGAGGAGCGGCTTGTCAGCTTCTCCTACCTTGTGCTGTTTGCCGCGGCGGGCGGGCTGATCATCCTCTGTTCGCTGTTCAATCACTTGGCTTTGTTTCTCTCGCGTATGGACATTCGTCGTCGTGAGCTGGCCTTGCGGCGCGTGTGCGGCTCTTCCGGTAGGGGGCTCTTCGCAATGCTCACCACCGAATATTCCCTGCTCGTCCTGCTTTCAGGTTTCTTAGGCTTTGTGCTGGTCGAGTTGTTGCAACCGTCTTTCCAGCGACTTTCGGGCGTGGAGGGCAACGTGTATGGTGAGTCGCTGCTCTATTTCCTGATGGTGCTGGCACTCTCCCTGGTATTGTTGCTGCCCTTCGTTTTCCGCTATTCTTCCCTGCAGCCTGAACGTAGCCGGTCGGGGCGCCGTCTCAAGGTGATGGTGGGCCTGCAGCTATTCATCAGTCTGCTAGCCATCTTCTGTACGGTGGTGCTGATGAAACAGCTGAACTATTTGCAACATACCGACCTGGGCTGGGAACGCCGCAACATCGCCGCCTTTACCTTTCTCTATCCTGACAATTCGGAAGAGGAGATTGTAAATCGGGTCCGGCAGATGCCTTTCGTCAGCCGGGTGCTCACTGGTTATTACGGTCTTCTGCCCGAAGGAGCCAGAGGTGCCACTTCCATCGACTGGGAGGGGAAACCGGAGGATCTCAAAATGGAGGGCACACGCATGACTTGCCTGGACGATACGCTTGCCGCTTTCTACGGCATCCGCCTGGCCGCAGGTGACTTTATCCGTCAGGACGCCGGTGAAGGGCAGGTCATGCTGAATGAGTCGGCCGTACGGGCTATGGGCATATCCAATCCGATAGGGATGTCCCTTACTTGTAGTAGCAACAAGCAGAAAGCCACGGTCGTCGGCGTGGTACGCGACTTCCACATCACAGCACCTACCATTCCTGTTCAACCCACCCTTTACGTGAGACGGTTTGACTGGACAAGCGGAGACCACATCTTGCTGAAGTATCACGAAGGCGCCTGGTCTGAACTCCGTCATCGGGTGGACAGCCTCTTTACCCAATATTATCCTGAAGTGGATTACTGGTTAGTAAACGTCATGGACGAATATAATGCTTACCTCAAGGCCGAAAGCTTGTTGCTGCACCTGCTGACTTTCGTTTCCATTGTCTGTATCCTGGTATCTGCCTTCGGCATCTTCTCCATGATTACCCTGAGTTGTGAACGTCGCCGCAAGGAGGTAGCCATCCGTAAGGTGAACGGGGCACGGGTAGGGGACATCCTCGGCCTCTTTGCCCGCGAATACCTGTCGTTGCTTGCCGTTGCTGCCGTGGTGGCCTTCCCCGTGGGCTATGTGCTGATGAAGCGCTGGCTGGAGAGTTATGTGGAACAAACGTCTCTCAGTTGGTGGCTCTATGCCGTCATCTTCTTTGGCATGGCGCTGTTGGTGGCTCTGTGCATCGGCTGGCGCGTATGGCGGGCGGCGAATGAGAATCCGGCGGAGGTGGTGAAGAGAGAATGAATTAGTTAACGAGTGAACAAGTTGAGGAGGATGGAGAAGAACAAAGCTGATATAAGCTCTGTCCTCGTAGTCTGAAGCCTTATTCCCTTGTCAACTAAAAAAGGAATAAAGAACAGATAACAATAACCTAAAACGAAAGCCGTAGCCCAGCCTCCCCTCTTTTTGGGAGAGGGGTCGGGGGTGAGGCTGTGAATGCCTATGAGACTGCTTATCCTATCCATCAACGCCCTGCTGAAGTTCAGGGCTTACACGGCGCTCAATGTAGTGGGGCTGGCCGTCAGCCTGGCCTGCGTGCTGACCATTGCGCGCTACATCCATCAAGAGAACACGGTGAACCGGTGTTTCCCCGACTATGAACGTATCTGTCTGGTGAAGAGAATTGTGAGCAACGGTGAATGCTCATTAAGTGGTTACCGCTCGGGGCTGGAAGAAGACCCGGCGGTGGAGGAGTTTACGGCCTATACTCCGGTGAGCAACCTGACGCTGGTCTTCGGCAAGCAGCAGGTGCAGAGCCGGGTGTTCTCCATCGACAGCACCTTCTTCAAGATGTTTCCTTATAAGGTACTGACGGGCAGTAACCGCATCCGCCGGCCGGGCGACGTGGTCATCACCCGCGCCTTCTGGGAAGAGGTACTACAGGGCAGGCCGGTGGTGGGAGGCAGCTTCACCAACGGGCAGGGACGGAAGTTCACCATCATCGGCGTGGTGGACGACCCTGCCACCAAGACTTCCTGGCAGCCCCAGTTGTTCATGTCCGACGAGGTAGATGACTTCCTCTTCTATAGCCCCTGCTACGCCCTGCGCATGGTGCCCGGCTACGACCTGAAGACGCTGAACCAAAAGCACGGTAAGGAGGTGCCGCGCGACAAGTGGGCCACCTACCAGACCATGCACTACGAATACCTGCCCCTGTCGGAACTCTACTTCGACACCGACCTCGAAAGGGACAATCCCATGTACCGCTTCGGTAATCCGGGCTACATCAGCGTGCTGACAGCAGTCGCCTTCCTGGTGGGCCTCATCGGTCTGCTGAACTTTGTCAACATCTACACCGTCATTATGTCGCGCCGTTCGCGCGAGTTCGGCATTAAGAAGGTGTTCGGGGCGGGCAAGGCAGCTATCTTCGTACAGATTTATGTGGAGAACATGTTGCTGGCGGGCTTTGCTCTGCTGCTGTGCTGGACCATTCTGGAAGTGACCCGTTACCTGTTCTACAACGAACTCTACATCCCTGTGGTCTCCGACGTGCGCTTCGACCTGTTAGTCTCGGCCATCGTACTCTGGGTGCTGCCGCTGCTCACCACCGTATATCCCTACCTGAAGTTCACCCGCAGCCTGCCCGTCAACTCCATCCGCGCCATCACGACCTCGCGCGTGTCCGTGCGTTCGCGCATGGTGTTCCTGGGCGTGCAGTACGTGCTGACTATCTTCATCATCAGCGTCTCGCTGTTCTTTGTCAAGCAACTGGACTACATGCTGCATGCCGACCTGGGCTTCCGCACGCACGACATCATCAACGCCACTATGTATCACAACTCGCTGAGCCTGTACAAGGACAGCAAGGAAAATATGCTGGACGAGGGTAAACGGCAACGAGCCAACCGCGAACTGGTGAACCGCCGTATGGCCGGGACTACACTCTTCGAGCATTGGTGTCGCAGCACAGACTTGCTGCTCGGTGAAGGAAGGCTGAAGAACTTTGCCCTTGAACGGGCTGAAAATGGCTTTCATCAGGCGTTGGTCGCCAACATGAGCCGGCGCGAGATGGACATGTACGGCTTGCAACTGGTGGAAGGCCGCCTGTGGAACGACTCCGTGGACGAGGCATGGACCCGGAACAGCTTCAAGTGCATCATCAACGAGACGGCTAAGCGGGTACTGGGCATCAAGGACATCACCCGGGAAAAGCTGCAACCGGAGAGCAAGCATTTTGCCTCAAGCTGGATGCCCGACCGTTACAATCCGCCTTGCGAGATTGTGGGCGTCATCAAGGACTTTAATGTGAGACACCTGGCCAAGGCTACCATGCCCATGGTCATTTATTATGAAGATGAGACATGGGGGCTTTCTGCCGTGACCGCCGCCTACCGCCACGAAGACCGGGCGCGCGTCATCGACTTCCTGTCCGGCTTGTACGAGGAAGCTACCGGCCGCACCGACTTTAAATACACGCTGATAGAAGATGTCCTGGCCAAGATGTACGAGGACGACCGTCGCGTGGTGCGCATCTATACGCTCTTCGCCGCCGTGGCCATCCTCGTTTCGCTGCTGGGCTTGCTGGCCATTGCGCTGTTCGACATCAGTCAGCGTCGCCGCGAGATAGGCTTGCGTAAGGTGAACGGTGCCCAGGCGCGCGACATCTACCCGCTGCTGCTCCGCAAGTATCTGGCGGTGCTGGGCGTGTCGGCGTTGGTGTCCGTGCCGCTGTCGTGGCTGGCCATTACCCTCTACTTGCAAGGCTTCGCCCACAAGGCACCGCTGACGCCCGGACTGTTTGTTGTAGCCTTCCTCATCACCGCCCTGCTGTCGCTGCTCACCGTGATGTGGCAGGTACACCGCGCGGCGCACGTCAATCCCGCCGAAGTGATAAAGCGTGAGTAGAAACCGGACTGGCATTTCTCCTGCCGGGAAGAGGCCGATGACTTGCTGCAAAGCGGATGCAGTGACGCTGCAAAGGCGATGCAGTGACGCTGCAACGAGGGTGCAGTAACACTGCAGCGAGGGCGCAGCGACAAAACAGCCAGCCTTCGCTTCGGACAATGCCTGGGGATGGAAAGACTTCTGCGGCTTGAATGTATTGCCAAGGCCGGGAGAAAAAAGAAATGAGAAATAAAGAATGAATGGAAATTATAATAGAAAGAATGTGATGATACTGAATGTAACACTGAAAATGATTCTCAGGAGCTGGTGGCGGAACAAGGTGTTCTTCCTCGTCTCCGTGGCCAGTCTGGCCTTGGGGTTGGCATGTACCAACCTGCTGATGACGTATTTCGTACATGAACATGGGTTAGAGGGGAGCAACCCCGACCGCGACCGTATCGTCTTCCTGCGGCAGGACGACCCGATGAACGAGGGAAAGCGTGTGGCTTATGCCGCTGCCGACATTCCCCAACGCCTGAAGGACAGCTATGCCGAGGTGGAGGATTACCTGCGGCTGGGCAAGTTGGATATGCTTTCCTGCAAGGTGGACGGCCAGAAGGTGGACGGCAGCCTGATACTGCTCTCGGCTGACACGACGTTGACCCGCTTCTTCGACTACCGCACGGCTCAGGGCAGTCTGGAGCAGGTGCTCCACCGTCCGGATCAGGTAGCCCTGAGTGCTGCCTGTGCCCGCAGGCTCTTCGGAGGCGGCGAAGCCTTCGGACGGCACATCGAAGTGCAGTCCGAAAGCCGTGGCAGGCAGACGTACCAAGTGGCGGCGGTGCTCGAAGAACGCGGACAGTCGCTTCTTCAGTTTGACATGCTGACCGCCCAGACTTCCGATTACTGGGGTGGCCCGACGCTGCTGAAGCTTTCGCCGGGGGCGGATGCCGTCCGCCTGACCGATAAGATAAACGCCGATCAGGTTCCTACCCTGATGCCCGGTCAGACGAAGTATCACCTCGATCCGTTGGAAGCCGTCTGCTTCACCACGCCCGACGACGCTTCGCAACAGACGCTTGACTACATCAGCCAGACACCCGTGCAGACGCTTTACATCAGTCTGCTGGCAGCGGTGCTGATACTGGTCATCGCCTGCTGCAACTATACCAACATGAGCCTTTCGCGCCTGCTGCAACAGTTGCGCATGATTCACGTGGAGAAGCTGATGGGCGGTACGCTGCGCAGCATCCGCCTGCAACTCTTCGGCGACGCTTTCCTGACGGTCGTGTTGGCCTTCATCCTTTCTATGCTGTTGGTGAACGACTGTCTGGCGGTGTTCAACGGCCTGCTGGGTTCGCGGCTCACGATGGGATTCTTCTTCAGCAGCCGGATGTTGCCGTGGCTGTTGTTGTTCGTGTTGGTCATGTCGGTCGTGCCGGCGTGGTATATCAGTCGCCGCCTGTCGCGTCTGTCGTTCAGCCAATACCGCACGCTCTACGGCGGACGGCGCAAGCAACGTTTCGTAGCTGTGCTGGTGACGGTGCAGTTTGCTATCTCCATCGGCCTGTTGCTGGCCACCCTGACGGCTCGTCGTCAGATGAGGCTGACCGAACGGCAGGCCGACCGCTACGCGGACTGCATCGAAATAGGCGACGGATTCGGCGCCCCGTTGGCTCCGCTGAAGGCCGAATTGGAGAAGCGCGTGCAGGGCATTGAGTCGGTGACGCTCTCCAACGGGCCGGTGCTGAACGCCTGGATACGCCAGCTGACGGTGAAACGCCCCGACGGTAGCGAGGTGCATACCAATCTGCTGGCATTGGAAGGCGATACGTCCCTGCAGCATACGCTGCACATGGAGCAACTGAACGGCGAGCGGCCTGCCCGCCTGCTGGAGCAGATGGCGCGCCCCGTATTAGTGAACGAGAGCTTTGTACGCCAGTTGGTGCCGGTGGGCACAGACCCTGTCGGACGTTCGTTGCGCGAGTTCGATGCAGAGGCCGATGACAGTCTGGCTGTAGTGGCGGGTGTGGTACGCGACTTTTCCGTCAATTCATTGGAAGAGGCCGTGACGCCGCTTGTGGTCAGCCTGCTGTCCGAAAGCGGTTTGCAGAAGGCTGCCTGCCTGCAAATCCGCCTGCGCCCAGAAAGTCGTACAGAGGCTTTGCAACAAATCGAATCCGTATGGGACGAAATGAATCCCGGACAGCCTTTCCGCTACACGGACATGCACCGGGAATTCATGGAGCGGAACGAGAAAGTGCTCTCGCTGTCGCACCTGCTGACATTCTACGCCCTCATCGGCTTGCTGCTGACGGACTTCGGCCTGTTCGGCATCGCCTGGTATGCCACTCGCCAGCGGATACGCGAAATCAGCATCCGCAAGGTGCACGGTGCCACGCGCGGGCAGATCATCTGGCTGCTCAACAAGCCTTTCTGCCTCTACGCCGCAGTGGCCTACGTGCTGGCCATGCCCGTCGCCTGGTGGCTGATGCAACGCTGGCTGGAGCAGTTTGCCTACCGTGCCCCGCTTTCGGTCGGTATCTTTGTGTGGCCGCTGGTTGTCGTATGGGGCGTGTCGGCCCTCATCGTCTGCCTGCAAGGCTGGATGCTGAACCGGGTGAAGCCGGTGGAGGCAATGAAGAATGAGTAGCCTCACCCCCGGCCCCTCTCCCAGGGAGAGGGGCCGGGGGGATGAATACAGATAGGAGTGAGTAAATAATAGATAGCAGAATAGATAATAGAAACTTTAAAAGAATGCCATCGCCCAGCCTCCCCTCTCCTTGGGAGAGGGGTCGGGGGTGAGGCTTTGAATCAGCTTATGAAAGCCTTATTACTATCCATCCGTACCATCCTGCGTTTCAGGACCTACACCGCCATCAATGTGCTGGGACTGGCCTTGAGCCTAGGTTGTGTCTTTGTGCTGGTGCGTTACATCCACCAGGAGTATACTGTTAATCATTTTGTGCCCGAGGTCGACCGGACTTTCCTGACAGCCGTTTTTAAGGAAGGAGAACCGAGAGGGTCACTGGGCGAGAGCGGGGACCGGAACAACGACCCCAACTACCGCAATCCGCTGGATCATCCGGCAGTGGAGGCGTTCAGCCGGTTTATGATGTTTGACGATGACTTTGTGGCGAAGGACGACTATCGCTATGCGGTAAATACCATAGTGGTGGACAGCCTGTTCTTCGACCTGATACCTTACGGCTGCAAGGAAGGCAGTCTGCAACTAAAGCCCGACGAAGCCCTGCTGACGCCACAGGCCGCTCTACGGATATTCGGGACCGAGCATGCCGTGGGCAAGGAGCTGGTTACGTCGTCGGGTAAGCCCGTCCGTGTGGCTGGCATCCTGAAGGAGCCGTCCACAAAGTCCTCTTTCCAGTTCGATGTCGTCTTATCGGTATATCTGATGAGGGACTGGAGCCGGGTGGGCTACGAAGTGGTACGCCTGCATCGCCCCGAGGACGGGAACGAGATAAACCAGGCCAACCGTACCCCCATGAAACTGGTATGCTATGGTAACCTGGCCGTCTATTACCAGCTTGTTCCGCTCAAGGACTTCTACCTGAGCAGGCAGGTATCTGCTTATGTCGACTCGGTAACCCAGGGTCGTCCGGACGTGCTCAGGCTGCTCGGACTGGTAGTGGGGCTGATTCTGCTGGTAGGCTTGCTCAACTACATGAACCTCTATTCGGTCGTGATGCTGAAGCGGGGCCGCGAACTGGGCATGAAGAAGGTATTAGGAGCCGGCAAAGGGCAAATCTTCCTCCAGCTCTATGCGGAGAATGTCTGCCTGAATGCGGCGGTCGTCTTTCTGGCCTGGCTGCTGGTAGAGGTGACGCGGCGGTTGGTGGACGCGTGGTTCGACATTCCCGTACAAGGCGACCTGCGCTTCGACCTGCTGCTGTCCGCGGCTGTGCTGTTCCTGCTGCCGCTCTTCACCATGCTGCCGCCTTACTGGCGCTATGCGCATGCCGCCCCTATGCGTTCGCTCAGTCAGGTGGGGGTAGGAGGTAAGGCAACCCGTTCGCGCACGGTGTTCCTCTTCCTGCAATACGTCATTGCCTTTTGCCTGACGGTAGCCGCCATCTACCTGAGCCGCCACTTGCAGTTCTTGCTGCATACGGATGTGGGCTACCGCACGGAGGACATCATTCAGTGCCAGTTTTGGAAAGAGAATCCGGCGGCTACATACGACTGGGAAATCAGACAACAGGAGCGGAAGAAGAAAGATGCTGCCTTTGCCCTGCTGGAAAAACGCATCGGGGAGTCACCCTTGTTTACAGGAATGACTTATGGCATCCCGCCCTACAATCTGCAACCGGATACCCGCTTCCATACGGACGACGGACAGGAAGTGGAGGCTTGCTATCTCTGGGCCTCGCGCGAATACATGGATTTCTTCGGTTTCCGGCTGCTGGAAGGCCGGGGATGGAAAGGAGAGGAGGACAAATATGCCTACAAGCTGATAGCTAACCGGGCTTTCCTCCAGGCCCTGCACATCCGGGACTGGCGAACGGAGAAGGTCACGCCGAACCAACGCTTCTGGTACCGTTCGGGTGACGACTGGAATAAGATTCCCTCCTACGACATCATAGGTGTGGTGGACGACTTCCGCACCGGCCATTTGTCGGGCGGAAACCAGCCGATTGTCTTCATTTATCAGAACGACTGGCGCGACTTCACGTTCCTCTCCATCGCCCCCGGTAAGCGGAAGGAAGCCATCGCCTTCCTCAGCGACCTCTACCAGGAGGCTGTGGGCCGGGGCGACTTTGAGTATTCGTTCGTCACGGACGAGATAGCCCGCCTGCACGAGGAAGACCGGAAGGTGACGCGTATCGTCATCACCTTTGCCCTGATAGCCATCGTCATCGCCTGCCTGGGGCTGTTCGGGCTGTCGCTCTACGACATCCGCCAGCGCTACCGCGAGATAGCCCTTCGCAAGGTGCACGGCGCACAGGTGGCCGACATCTGCCGCCTGTTGCTGCGCAAGTACTTTGTCCTGCTGGGAGCCGCTTTCGTGACGGGAGCCGTCATTGCTTACGTCGGCATCCACCGCTATATGGAGGACTTCCCTCATCACGCTCCGCTCTCGTTGTGGATTTTCCTTGTGGCGGGTGTGATAGTAGCCATCATCGCCCTGCTCACCGTGCTGTGGCAGATACGCCGTGCGTCGCAGGTGAATCCGGCAGAGGTGATGAAGAGGGAGTAGGGGGCCTCACCCCCGGCCCCTCTCCCAAGGAGAGGGGGATGAATATATATAAGGAGTAAGAGGGAGTTATCCGATTACTGAATAAAAAGAAAGACTAATTATAAAATTAACTGTATATTTAACCCGTCTTTTCCCATCAAGCGGAAAAGGCATTAAAACTGAAAGATTATGATTAAGACTGTAAATTTGCAGAAGATCTTCCGTACGGAAGAAGTACAGACATTGGCTTTGAACAATGTGAATATCGAAGTGAACGAAGGTGAATTTGTAGCTATCATGGGACCGTCGGGTTGCGGTAAGTCCACACTGCTCAACATACTTGGGTTGCTGGACAATCCGACATCGGGCGAATACTACCTGAACGGAACGGAAGTATCGAAATATACCGAGGCGCAGCGCACCAGCTTGCGCAAGGGTGTCATCGGTTTTGTCTTCCAAAGCTTCAACCTGATTGACGAACTGAATGTGTATGAGAACATTGAACTGCCGCTGCTCTATATGGGCGTACCTGCCAGCGAACGCAAACGTCGTATTGAGCAGGCAATGGAGCGTATGGCCATCAGTCACCGCTCCAAACACTTCCCGCAGCAACTTTCCGGCGGTCAGCAGCAGCGTGTAGCCATTGCCCGTGCCGTGGTAGCTAACCCGAAGCTGATTCTGGCCGACGAGCCTACCGGTAACCTTGACTCGAAGAACGGTAAGGAAGTGATGGATTTGCTGAAGGAACTGAACAAGGAAGGCACGACCATCGTCATGGTGACGCACTCGCAGCACGATGCCGGCTTTGCCGACCGCATCATCAACCTGTTCGACGGACAGGTAGTGGCCGAGGCAAACCTGTAAGACTAGTTGAGATATAAAAAGAATAGAGGGCACATCCACTGGCGGATGTGTCCTCTTATTAAAAATAGGAATGTCTATTTGTCAGTGTTTACTTGATAATATCCAGTTGTTTGAAGCATTTCGTCAGCTTGTCAACTGCATAGTCGACCTGCTCTTTGGTGTGGGTAGCCATCAGGGCTACACGTACCAACGTATCTTGCGGAGCGCATGCAGGCGGTATCACCGGATTGATGAAGATGCCTTCGTCAAATGCCAGTTTGGTCACCATGAACGTCTTGTCCGTATCGCGTACGTACAAGGGGATGATAGGTGACTCTGTATCGCCGATTTCGAATCCAGCATCGCGGAATTTCTTCAGAGCATAGTTGGTGATATCCCACAGGCGTTGGATACGTTCTGGTTCCGACTTGATGATGTGAAGTGCCTCGCGTGCGGCAGCCGTAGCGGCAGGAGTGCTGCTGGCCTGGAATATGTACGAACGCGCATTGTGGCGCAGCCAGTTGATAACTGCTTTGTCTCCAGCAATGAATCCGCCGATAGAAGCCAGCGATTTGCTGAATGTACCCATAATCAGGTCCACGTCGTCGGTCACACCGAAGTGGTCGCAGACGCCTCGTCCCTGACGGCCGAATACGCCCAGTCCGTGAGCTTCGTCTACATAAATGCTGGCGTTATATTTCTTTTTCAGACGTACGATTTCGGGCAAGTTTGCCAAATCGCCTTCCATGGAGAATACACCGTCTACTACAATCAGTTTTACAGCATCCGGTTCACACTTCTGGAGTTCCTTTTCCAGGTCTTCCATGTCGTTGTGCTTATACTTCAGCTGAGTGGCAAACGACAGGCGTCGTCCGTCGACGATTGAGGCATGGTCGCGGTCATCACAGATGATGTAATCGCCACGTCCTACTACTGCCGGAATGATACCTTCGTTTACGGTAAAACCAGTCGAGAAGCAAAGTGCTTCGTCTTTGCCTACAAATTCGGCCAGCTCTTTTTCAAGCTCCACATGGATGTCAAGAGTTCCGTTGAGGAAACGTGAACCGGCACATCCGGTACCATATTTGTCTGTGGCCGCTTTGGAAGCGTCGATGATGCGTTGGTCGTAAGTCAGCCCCATGTAGGCATTCGAACCAAACATCAGAACCTTTTTACCATCCATTTCCACCTCTGTGTCCTGGTGGCTGTTTATCGTGCGAAAGTAAGGGTATACCCCTTGAGCCATGTATTGTTGTGGCAGGTCATATTTCGCAAATTTGTCTTGTAGTAAACCCATGAATATAATAAAATATTTAACTCTTAAAAATAAGTCTTTTCAAAACAGGGGGCAAAGATAGCAAAATATGTCGGTTTTTGTCCTGTTTATCTGAAAAAAACAGCCTTCGGGCGTTTTAAAACATTTACTATTGCAGAAAATTAAAGGATTTATATTACTTTTGCCTAAATAGAGAATGACAGCATAGAAGAATTTTGCATGAGTGACGGAATGAAAAAAATAGCATTTGTCGTCAATCCCATATCGGGTACGCAAGGCAAGGAACTGATATTGAAATGGGTTGACGAGAAACTGGATAGAGAGAGATATACGGCAGAAATACTTTATACCCAACGTGCGGGACATGCTGTGGAAATAGCGGCGGAGAAAGCACGCGAAGGAGTGTATGCCGTAGTAGCCATTGGAGGAGACGGAACCATTAACGAAATAGCCCGGTCGCTGGTTCATACAGAGACGGCGCTGGGCATTATTCCTTGTGGGTCGGGCAATGGGCTGGCACGTCATTTGCAGATTCCTATGGAGCCTAAGAAGGCCATTGATATTATAAATGAAGGGGTAACGGAAATCATTGATTATGGAAAAATCAACGAAATACCTTTCTTTTGCACCTGTGGTGTGGGCTTTGATGCCTTTGTCAGCCTGAAGTTTTCGCAAGCGGGCAAGCGGGGGCCGCTCATGTATCTGGAGAAGACGCTGATGGAGAGCCTGAAATACCGGCCGGAACGTTACGAGGTAGAGATGGATGGAAACACCACCCGCTATAAAGCTTTCCTGATAGCGTGCGGCAACGCGTCGCAGTATGGAAACAATGCCTACATCACTCCGCAGGCTACGTTGGACGACGGCTTGCTGGACGTGACTATTCTCGAACCGTTCACTGTGCTCGATGTACCGGCATTGGCCTTCCAGCTTTTCAATAAAACCATCGACCAGAACAGCCGCATCAAGACTTTCCGCTGCCAGTCGCTGCGTATTCACCGTACGAAGCCGGGAGTGGCCCATTACGACGGCGATCCGGTGATGATGAACGAGACACTGGATGTGCGAATCGTACAGAAAGGACTGAAGGTGATCGTACCCCGTAATGCGGGAAAAGATACATCGAACGTTCTGGCCCGTGCCCAGTATTACATTAACGGACTGAAGCAGCTCAACGAAGCGATTGTAGAAGACATTGCCACTAAAAACAAGGCGATGCTGGACCGTGGAAAGGAACAGATCAGGAAATTGAAAAAGATGAATGAGCAGTAGCTCCTTAAAAAACTGTTCCGGTTTGCTTTACATTAGAATAGTTTTCGCTATTTTTGCACGAATTTTTGGATGTGCTGAAAAGGCAGATCTTAAATTGGAAAATCTGATTTTTAAAATCTTTATATATTATGTATAGATCACATACCTGCGGAGAGCTCCGTATCTCCGATGTCAATAAGCAGGTCACGCTGGCTGGTTGGGTGCAGCGCAGCCGTAAGATGGGTGGAATGACATTCATCGATCTCCGCGACCGTTACGGAATCACCCAATTAGTATTCAACGAGGAAGTGAATGCCGAACTTTGCGAGCAGGCCAATCACCTGGGACGCGAATATGTCATTCAGGTTACCGGTACGGTGAACGAACGTTTCAGTAAGAACGCCAACATTCCTACAGGCGACATTGAAATCATTGTATCCGAGCTGAACGTACTGAACGCTGCCCTGACTCCTCCCTTCACCATCGAAGACAATACCGACGGAGGCGACGACATCCGTATGAAATACCGTTATCTGGACTTGCGCCGTACGGCAGTCCGCAAGAATCTGGAGCTGCGTCACAAGATGACCATCGAAGTACGCAAATACCTCGACAGCAAAGGTTTTATCGAAGTAGAGACTCCGTTGCTTATCGGTTCTACTCCCGAAGGTGCCCGCGACTTTGTAGTGCCTTCGCGTATGAATCCCGGTCAGTTCTATGCCTTGCCGCAAAGCCCGCAGACATTGAAGCAGCTGCTGATGGTATCGGGTTTCGACCGTTACTTCCAGATTGCGAAGTGCTTCCGCGATGAAGACTTGCGTGCCGACCGTCAGCCGGAGTTTACACAGATTGACTGTGAAATGTCGTTTGTTCAGCAGGACGATGTTATCGAACTGTTCGAAGGCATGGCCAAATATCTGTTCAAGGAACTGCGTGGTGTGGAACTGACTGAACCGTTCCTGCGTATGCCGTGGGCCGATGCCATGAAGTACTATGGTAGCGATAAACCCGACTTGCGCTTTGGCATGAAGTTCGTCGAACTGATGGACATTATGAAAGGATATGGCTTCTCGGTGTTCGACAATGCTGCCTACATCGGCGGTATCTGTGCCGAAGGTGCCGCACACTATACCCGCAAGCAACTCGATGCACTGACCGAGTTTGTAAAGCGTCCGCAAATCGGAGCCAAGGGCATGGTTTATGCTCGCGTAGAAGCAGACGGCAACGTGAAGTCGAGTGTAGACAAGTTCTATTCGCAGGAAGTTCTGCAGCAGATGAAGGAAGCCTTCGGTGCCAAGCCGGGTGACCTGATTCTGATTCTGAGCGGCGACGATGTGATGAAGACTCGTAAGCAACTGTGCGAACTTCGTCTGGAAATGGGTAACCAGCTGGGCTTGCGCGACAAGAACAAGTTTGCGCTGTTGTGGGTGGTAGACTTCCCGATGTTCGAGTGGAGCGAGGAAGAAGGCCGTCTGATGGCTATGCACCATCCGTTCACTCATCCGAAGGACGAGGATATTCCTTTGCTCGATACCGATCCGGCTGCTGTGCGTGCCGATGCTTACGATATGGTGTGCAACGGTATCGAAGTGGGTGGCGGTTCTATCCGTATTCACGATGCGAAGCTGCAGGCCAAGATGTTCGAGATTCTGGGCTTCACGCCTGAAAAGGCTCAGGAGCAGTTCGGCTTCCTGATGAATGCCTTCAAGTTCGGTGCGCCCCCTCACGGAGGTCTGGCTTACGGTCTGGACCGTTGGGTAAGTATCTTTGCCGGACTCGACAGTATCCGCGACTGCATTGCCTTCCCGAAGAACAATAGCGGACGCGACGTCATGCTCGATGCACCGGGTTACCTCGACCAGAAACAGCTGGACGAACTGAACCTGATAGTAGACGTAAAAGAGTAAAACTACGTTCGGAAAGAATAGTGAAAGAGTCCACACGCATCTTCCGTTTTGCCCTGATCGGTACGCTGAATGCCCTGATTACGGCAGCTACCGTCGGATTTATGATGGGCGTATTGGGCGTTCACTATCTGGCTTCCAACATTACAGCTTATGTTCTTGCCCAGACGCATAATTTCGTCTGGTGCAAGTTCTGGATATTTCCTACAGACAAGAAGAGCAACACCTGGCGACAGGTGCTGCTCTTTCTTATTGCTTTCGGAATGGCCTATCTGGCCCAGTTTCTGTTCATCGTCTTATTGGTAGAATGGCTGTCGTGCAACGAATACCTGGCCCAGTTCCTGGGACTGTTTGTTTACGGTGCGGTCAACTTCCTGATGAACAAAAAGGTTACCTTCCCACAAATTTAACTACTTAGGCATTTGCAGTGCAACAGTTATTGCACTCACAGTGCAGTAGGTAGTGCACTCGCAGTGCAGTAGTTATTGCACTCATAGTGCAGTAAGCATTGCACTGTTTTTCCTTAATTACGCCAATCGTATTCCATTATATAATCGTCGAATTGGGGTGGCTCTTCAATGCCGTTTTTCCGAAATATATCGGCAATGGCCTTTTGTATTCGGGGCGAAATGAGCATGTCGCCCGAGCGGCTGTAGTAATAGACCCGGCGGCTAGAGAAGCAATGTTCTACCTGTAGGCGTACCGTCTTAATATGGTGTTGGGTGATGTGGTCGTACAGATGCGTCATTCCTTTGGCGTAACGTTTAGGCTGAGACGAACGGAACTGCTTGCACTGTTCGGTGGCATAGCGGATTTCATCATTATTCGGATTGACGATGCTGATGGACACAGACTGTTTGGGCGATTGGGCCAGTTGTTTGTATGCCAGCGAACGCAGGCACTGTTCGGCCAATGGACAACTGTCGCTTGCGATGCACACGGCGTAATTACCCGGTATATTCATGTTGCTCATAATAGGGCTATTGTTAAGTTGGTTTTACATAGAATTAGACAATGCTTTCCGGACGGTTAGTCCAGAAAGCGTTTCACAATACCTTCGTAGGCATCGATGCGGCGATCGCGCAGGAAAGGCCACCAGCGGCGTACGTTTTCCGAGCGTTCCAGGTCCACTTCCACAACCAGATTCTCCGGTCGGTCGTTGCTGGCCTGTGCCAGAAGTTCGCCTTGCGGTCCTGATACGAAACTGTTTCCCCAGAACAGGATGCCGTTGGTCTGTCCCGACGGGTCGGATTCGTGGCCTACACGGTTTACGGATACTACCGGCAGTCCGTTGGCTACGGCGTGTCCGCGTTGCGAGATGATCCAGGCTCCCAGCTGGCGTGCCTTTTCATCGTCCGTATCAGTGCTTTCCCAACCGATGGCAGTGGGATAGATCAGGATTTCAGCTCCTCGCAGTGCCATGAGTCGTGCTGCTTCGGGATACCACTGATCCCAGCATACCAATACGCCTAATTTGCCCAGTGATGTCTGTATCGGCTCGAAGCCCAGATCGCCGGGAGTAAAATAGAACTTCTCGTAATAGGCCGGATCGTCGGGGATGTGCATTTTGCGGTACTTGCCGGCGATGCTTCCGTCGCGGTCGAAGACCACGGCTGTGTTGTGATACAGTCCCGGTGCACGCTTTTCGAAGAGTGAAGTGACAAGCACAATGTGATTGGCAGCTGCCAGCTCGGAGTAGAATCCGGTGGAAGGACCGGGAATCGGTTCGGCCAAGTCGAAAAGCTGGGTGTTCTCTGTCTGGCAGAAGTACAACGAGTTATGCAGTTCCTGGAGGACAACGAGCTGTGCCCCGTGTGCGGCACAGGCTTCGATGTTGTGTGCCAGGTTCATCAGGTTGGTCCGTAAGTCGGCCGTATTGGCCTGTTGGATGATTCCTACTTTTATTTTTCTCATAATGGATTTTTTGTTGTTACTGTAGCAAAGATAAATATAATACATGAGATTTTCGCCAAGTATGTCAACTAAATGCAAGAGGGTTCTGCTTATCGTTCTTGAGGCAACATATTTAAAATGAAATCTTCATGAAGAAGCTAACGTGCTTATGAAGGGAAACACTGCTTACCCTACTGGATGAATATAAGACATTGGGCATTGCGGACAGATAGACTACAACAAGTTCTATCTTTGAAAGCGGCATACGAACAGTCCATGAATCTTGTCAAGACACATGCTGCACTTATTGATGCACGCGAGCAGGAAACGCTTCTTCCTTTCTATGAATTTATGTTCGACGAACATATACGGAATATCCGTAAGGAGATAGAAGTATACAAGAAGTCACAGGCCGCTGACCTGATAAAACCTGTATCTGACCCGATAAATGAAATTTCTGACCCGATAACAGAACGCTTGTATCAGGCTATTCTAAAGAATAACAAATTGAATTATGCTGAATATGGAGCGTTATTGGGCGTATCGGAAGCAACTATCAAACGCCGCTTGGCTGAGTTGAGGAAGGCCGGGATGATTGTACGTATGGGTAGTAATAAGAGCGGATATTGGGAAGTGGTAAGTTTGAAGGATAGAAAGGAGAGGAAGGTATGAGTGAATGGAAGAAAGCGCAGAGAAAGAAGAATAATCATCCGCGAAATTCCGTGTAATCCGTGCCCAAAGGAAAGCGGTTCCCTATTTTGACACACTTTCTTTTATGGTTCTTTGATAGGGAGTTTTATTCCTAATTTATAAAACTGAAGATATCCCATGTTTTTAACATTTCCTTCACTTAAAATGTTTTCTTTTTCAAACGATGTAATGCCTTGTATGCTTGGGTAGAGTAAAAGACAGTTGCAGATAATTGTATCATCGTCTGTTCCCAACAATTTGCGTCGAATACCTAGAGCACGTGCATATCGGGCCAATTGACCTATGTGCTCAGTATTTACCTCCGTATCCCAATCAGGTACATATTTGGCATCCATAATCAGATGCTCGTCCCGTTTTCCAAAATCTATTTCATCTTTTCGTGTAGCGATATGGTAGTATATATTGTTCCCAAATCTGTTTCTAAGCATATTCAGTACATACAGCTCGTACAACAAAGGCATATCTATCCAAAAAGGAGGGAGCAGTTTGTCTGCGTCGCCTTGGGCTGTCTGTATATCATAGCCGAAACGGCGTAAAATGAGTTTGGCAACTTTTAAGGCTCTGGCATATTCCCTATAAAACGGATTGATTTGAAATTTACGTATCTCTTGTATATTGGATATATCGGACACATTTTGAAAACGGGGTAACATTCCCTGAACCAATTTTTGAAGTCCATACGAACCAACCAAATTATAATTGTTCAAGAAATGCGCTACAAACAACAAAGCTTTTTTTAGAATACGGTTTTCCGTACAGTCTTCCGAATATTCCTGATAACGGCAATAATTGTTCTCAACTCGTCCGATACTAAGATTCTCTTTATATTGACGCGCAAATAGAATTTTTCCTTTTACTTTACCTTTTAGATTTTCTTCTCTCAGAATGTATCCCTTTTTTAAACCTTTCTTTATCAGTTTTTTCATCAGTTGTAGGAAGTGGATGATGATGAAAGGAGTAAATTCAAAAGGGGAATTCTCCAGACGGATACAAGGCTTCTCGAAATCGATGAAATAAATTTGCATCAGTTTGTCCTGAACATCGTTGTCGTCACTATAGAAACAGTCCATGAACATCTGCAAATAGTCAACATTGATTTTAGGAAGTACCGATACCGAACATTCGCCTTCTTTGAGCCATGACAAACCTATATAATAACTTGCCCTGACAGTTTGTTGTCGCAAGTCGCTGGTCAGTCCCAAATAGACAGATTTGTCCGGCCGGTCCGGGAAATCATGTATCTTGATTCCGGTCCTGCTGAATTCCTGATAGGCTATTTGCTGATGTTCTTGAAGTACGATGTTCATGCTTCACCAAAATTCTTGATTGCTTTGTATTCTTCATCATCTTTTCTGAAGGCAAGCAGTCCGTCGTTGAAATATTCCAAGAGCAAAGGACGTACTTCATAAATCATCTTATTCTGAAGTTCTTCTTCGCTTTTAGCCAAAAAGTAGCTATGACCTATCATTAAGTCATCTTTTTCATATTCAGAAGAAACTTTCATTAAAGCATCTGCTTGGTCAAAATAAGCCAAAGCTTTCTGCTTCAAGTCGTTGTCTGTGTAATAACTTTCAATCACATTTCTGTCTGCCTTTAAGGTGATGAAAGCAAAACGACGTCGGATGGCATAGTCAATGTAGCCCACACTGCGGTCGGCTGTATTCATTGTTCCGATTATATAAAGATTACTTGGTACTCCAAATGTTTCCTGCGAATAGGGGAGAGTGACCGTAAGTTCATTCTCTTCGCCAATTCTTTTGTCGGCCTCCAACAAAGTAATCAATTCTCCGAATATTTTGGAGATATTGCCGCGGTTGATTTCGTCGATGATGAGAAGGTAGGGTCGAATTTGATTATTTGTTCTTTCTACTCTATCTTTTTTTATATCTGAAATAAATCGTTGTATCAGATTCTCTTGTTCGTCTTCTTTTAAATTTTTAATATCAATATCAAATGATTGTACTGATGAATTATGGGAAAAAAGGTAATTCAATATAGCCCAATAACCAGAACAATTACATCCTCCAATAATATCTCTAAATTCATTGTTAATATTCTTTATTTGATAGAATGCGTCAGGCGTTTTATAATGGTCATAAAGTTTAGTTAGCCTTTCTTTTGAAATGATATATTGTTTATTACAACCTTTGTGCCTGAATATAATATTTTTATTTTTTGATATATTTATAACTTCTATTGGAGTTGATGTCGATTTTTGTTGGAATTCTGTTATTTTTCCTGTTTTAATGGCAGAAATTAGTAATTCATAATTGTCTTCAAATTCTAATTCTGTATAGCAATTTGGAGTTAACTTGATGTTTTCTAGAAGGGCTTTTTGAGAAATATCTTTGAATATACCTTTACTTATTATATATTCTGTTTGTTTTTCAAAATTGACTATAGGTTTGATGCCTTCTACGAACTCTTCATAGTCCATGGACTGGTGAAACGTAGTAAAGCTAACTCTACCTTCATCATATAGTTCACGATAACGTTCCATGATTTTTTCTCTATTCATGGAAAGTGTATCTACACCATCACAAAGAGCAACAGCTAATTCTGCCGTTTTATATGTTTTACCTGTTCCGGGAGCACCTTGCAAGATGATTTGCTTCTTTTGTTTAAGAAGTTTTATTTGTTTCATATCAACAGGAGCATTATTGTTATCTGTATCTATACCAAGTAATTTTTTCATTTTATCCACATAATTGGCATATGGAGTTATGTTTGTTAAAGTCTTTAGAACAATAGAACCCATTTCGTCGTGACTCTTTGTTTCTGTATCAATCCACTTAACATTTCTCAATGATGGATATTCTGGATATTTGCTAGAGTCATAATAATAATCGGAAGTTATTACTCCCCAACCCAATATGCTATTTCGTCCTTGTTTTGCAATAACAATATCCCCAATATTCATTTCATTGCAGAATTCCCAATTTGCTTTTGTATCGTTTGTCGGATTATTCGTTTTATTATACGTTTTTTTTATAGCTTCTTTTATTTCAGAGGCCGTTTTATATTGTTTTAAATCACCTATATCCCAACCCAGTCCCATAACATGATTGTTATAGAATGTTGGCCACATATTGGCATTCTCACCAGGAGCATATAACCAATATTTTATGGAAGGAGTATTGTAAATTCTCTCACAAAAACTAAATACGTCTTCTCCCACTTTTCTTTTTTCTAAGATTTTAGCTTGAAATAGAGTCGTGGAAGCTTTATGGTTTAATTCCGGACATATATTAAATAATAGTTCTCGTTTAAAAAAATGTGCAATAATAGGATTAGCTATATCTGATTGATAATGAAAAGCTATTTTCCATTTATAGGCATGCCCTAAGTCCGCTTCTTCAATAGCTTTTAAATCTCCTCTATTTGCACTTTCTGCAACTTTTATAATTATACTTCTGATTTGATCAAAGGCTTGAGATTCATTACTCCCATATTTAGAGTTCCATGCGTATTTATCTGAATAACAAGCACCAGTATCTTTTCTTTTAGGCGTTTGTTCATTTCGATTGAATATTCCAAATTTAAATGAAGACCCTCCCCATATTGAGCCTAATTGGTCGAGACGGGATTCAAGCCAATAAGTAAAAGTGTGTTTATCCCCAATCTTAGAATATTCATCTAAAGTCATAGTGTATAAACGACTTATTGGCCATTCTTGTCTGAATGAATTGTATAATTCAATTTTTTCTTGGATATTCATTTTCAAAGTATAAATATGTATTCCTTATTTTATTACCCCTTCCGGATACTGCATCGTCACACAGTGTAGCGACCCGTGCTGGCGGATGAGTGCCTGGCAGTCGATGCCTACGATTTCGTAGCCGGGGAAGGCTTCTTGCAAGACCTCGGCGGCACGGCGGTCGTTGGCCGGTTGGTTGTAGGTAGGGTAGAGCACAGCATCGTTCATGATGAGGAAGTTGGCATAAGTGGCAGGCAGGCGTTCGCCGTCGTCAATAACGGCATCGGCCATGGGCAAAGGAAGCAGGCGGTAAGGCTTTCCTTGCAGGGTGCGGAACGTCTTCAGCTGTTCTTCCATCAGGCGGAGGGCTTCGTAGTGCTCGTCCTGAGAGTCGGTGCAACGTACATAGGCAATGGTATCGTTCGGACAGAGACGGGCTAGGGTATCAATGTGGCTGTCGGTGTCGTCGCCAGCCAAGTAGCCGTGGTCGAGCCAGAGAACCTGTTGCACGTGGAAGGTGTTGCGGAGGTATTCCTCTATCTCCGTTTGCGACATCTGCCCGTTGCGGTTGGGCGAAAGCAGGCACTCGGAGGTAGTGAGCAGTGTGCCACAACCGTCGCTTTCGATGGAACCACCTTCGAGGACGAAGCCCAGACGATTGACGTACTTGCCGCAGAGTGCTCCGGCTTCTGTCAGACGGCGGGTAATAAGATTGTCTTTGTCCGATGCAAACTTCAGACCCCAACCGTTGAACTTGAAGTCGAGCAGGGCAGGACCGTCTGTGTCGAGCAAGGTGATGGCACCGTGGTCGCGTGCCCACGTATCGTTGGTAGGGCACTGCACCAGACGAACATTGTTCATGTTGACACGGTCGGCTATCTGTTTGCTGACGGCTTCGGGTTCGGGGGTGACAATCAGCAACTGTTCGCGGGCTGCTATTTCGCGGGCGATGCAGATGAAGCATTCCTGTACTTCGTCGAGCATGTATGCCCAGTCGGTAGCAGCGTGTGGCCAAGTCAGTTGTACACCGCTTTGCGGAGCCCATTCGGCAGGCAGATATGGTTTCTGTATTTTAGAGTGATTGGTTTCGGATTTCATACTGTTTTCAGTTGACATGTAGTGATGGATAATGATGAATGGATGCACGACAGGGGAACCCGTGTGAATCCTGCATGATACGCGTTATGCCTTCGGCTTGCGGTCGAAGAACGGATTTTTGGACGATGCGCTGACGGGGATGGCGAACACGGTGGCACAATCTTTCAGCCATCCCAGCTGCTGGGCGGCCAGACCGGCAGAGAACATGACACGTGTATCGACCCGCAAATCGGCGGCTGTGGCACAAGCCGATCCGACGGCAATGCCTACGTCTACCGTATTCAGGGCACAGGGTACGCCTTCGGGGCGCGAAGCACAGGTCGGAAATCCGCAGTGACCACAGTTAAGTCCTTGCGCGCACGCGCGCGTACCTATTATTATTATACACTCGGCTTGCAGGATATTGTCGGCATCGCGCAGGAAGAACTTCATACCGTTCTCTTCGGCCATGGCAATCATCTTGTCGGAAAGTTTCCGGATGTCATCGTCGGTAACCAAAGCTATTTCGATAACGTCGATGCCTTTCCCTTTAGGGGCGGTGCGGGCGGCGGTCATCATCTGTCGGGCCACGTGGAGTATGTGTTCGTGGCGGCAGTCACGTTCGTTCTGTATCATAATCTGTTGTTTGTTGAATTAATTAGTTCAGGACAAAGATAGCATAAAAAAATATTAGTATTATCTTTGTGCAATAAGAAAGATGAGTTTAGAACATGTTACAGATCGAAAATGCCAGCATAGCTTATGGTGACAGAGTGCTCTTTTCAGGTTTCAACTTGGAGTTGGGTTGTGGAGAAATGGCAAGTATTTCAGGACCTTCGGGTTGTGGGAAAACGTCGTTGCTGAATGCTGTGCTGGGTTTCGTACCCTTGCGGGAAGGGCGTATAACGGTGAATGGCATGCTGCTGGAGAGAAATACGATCGATCATATCCGTAAGCATACGGCATGGATTCCGCAAGAACTGGCTCTGCCGTCAGAATGGGTCAGGGAGATGGTGAGGCTGCCGTTCGATTTGAAGGCAAACCGGGTGGCACCTTTCTCGGAAGAACGTCTGTTTGCCTGCTTTGAGGAACTGGGACTGGAACGCAGACTGTACGAAAAACGGGTGAACGAGATATCGGGCGGACAACGGCAACGGATGATGATAGCTGTAGCCGCCCTGATGAACAAGCCGCTGATGGTGGTGGATGAACCGACGTCGGCTCTTGATGCGGAAGCAACAGGCAGAGTGCTCGGTTTTCTGCATCGGCAGGCAGAGAAGGGAAGTGCTATATTGGCAGTTTCGCACGATGAAGTGTTTACGGCCGGATGTCAGAAACAGATAGTAATGAAGTAAAAAGATAGTGAAGAAAAAGAAATGATGGAAGTAGGGACGATTGATATTTCATATTCCAGTCTGTGTATCGGGCTTTTGCTGCTTTTGATTCCTTTGTTTTATATCTGGAAATTCAAGACGGGACTGTTGCGTGCTACTGTTGTAGGTACGGCACGGATGATTGTGCAGCTGTTTCTTATTGGCATGTATCTGAAATATCTTTTTTTATGGGATAATCCGTGGATTAATTTCTTGTGGGCTGTTGTCATGATTCTGGTGGCATCGCAAACAGCCTTGGCACGTACCGGGCTGAAGAAAAAAGTTCTGTTGATGCCTATATCCGTAGGGTTTCTGTGTAGCGTAGTGTGCGTAGGCATGTACTTCATCTGTATCGTTCTGCGTCCGGACAATGTGTTCAGCGCCCGTTATTTTGTTCCGATATTCGGAATATTGATGGGCAACATGCTGTCGAGCAATGTAATAGCTTTGAATACTTATTATAGCGGACTGAAACGGGAGGAGCAGTTGTACCGCTATCTGCTGGGCAATGGCGCTACCCGGGCCGAGGCACAGGCTCCGTTTATCCGTCAGGCCATAATCAAGTCGTTCAGTCCGCTGATTGCCAACATTGCCGTGATGGGACTGGTGGCCTTTCCGGGAACGATGAGCGGACAGATTCTGGGAGGAAGCAGTCCGAACGTAGCCATTAAATATCAGATGATGATTATGGTGATCACTTTCACTGCTTCGATGCTTTCGCTGATGATTACTGTTTCGCTGGCTTCACGCAGATCGTTCGACGCATACGGCAAACTGCTGGACGTGATGAACCGGAAGTGAAATGCTTACCAGTTACGGATTTATCTTCCTTCTCTTTTGACTTTGGACTGTGCTGGTGCAACGGCCGGTATGGCAATGGAATCGTTTGTCGCCTGCTTTTTCTGTTTTCTTCTTTGCAGCCATTTGTTCCAGAAGAAAAGTTCGTTCCATTTATTGAAGTCCTTTTTGAAGATGATGCCGATGCCCTGTGTTGTCAGGTTGGTTTTGGTGTAATAACGGTCGTTTGTCTCGTTGTAGGCTTTCAGACGGATATCGCCTGAACGGTTGACAAGCCATTCGGCATCAAAGTCGCCGACAAAGTTGGTATTGGCCAAAGGATTGTCGCGATAACCGAAGTTACCGTTGATGAGCAACCGGTTATTCAGCAATTGTCCCGAAAGCATGGTTTCGAACTCAACATCCGTCCAGCCCTTTTCTCCGGTACTGAAGTTGGTACCGAAGTTCCAGTTGTTGCTGTTGATGATGTGTGACAGGGCATTGTTCAGCTGTCCCGACAGGGTTGAGGAGAGCACACTGGACATCATATCGGAATTCTGGGTTCCATCGACATTTTCAGGAGAAAACTTTCCGATGCTGAGAAGATAAAGAATCTGCATGTTCATTTGTTCGTCGGTAGGAATGTAGTTGCGTACCAATGCCTGGACTTCGTCGCGTTCGTTGGGCAACTCCAGTCCCAGTTTGATGTCGGGAGAAGTAAGCTGGCCGGTCAGGTTCATGAGGCAGTTTACTTTGACATTGGTCTGGTCGACATAGGCACTTGCGTTTGAAATCAGATCGTTCAGTGAAGCAGAGTTGACAGTATAGCTGGCGCTGATGTCAAGCGTCGCATTCAGCGGTGAACCGTTGAAAGTGATGGTGCTTCCGTCTTTAATGATAAAGTCTTTTCGGATGACTTCCTGAAGACTGAACTTATATATTCCCTGATTGATCCGGTAACTGCCAAACATCCGGACATCGCCTTTATTATAGAATTCGGTCCGTATGTTTCCACTTCCTCTGCCACTGATGTAATCTCCGGCAACCGGGTCCATAATAATTTTCATAGTGGCTTCCGGAGTCGCGTCTACCAGAAGGTTCAAGTGAATATCGGTTTCGTTTTCTTCCTCTTCCTGCTCCATTTCTTTTTGAGCCAGTTCGTAGGCCGAAAGAAGCAGGGTATCCTGCAAAACAGCACGCCGTGGAGTTTTGTCCACAAACTTGATGAACTGGCTGCTGGCAGCAGACGAAACATAGTCCTTTATGTAGGTAAAGCTGGAATTCCGGTTGGTAGTCATGGCTACGTCAATATTGACTCCGTCCAGCTGATTGCCCGATATGGTAGCGTTGCCGGTTCCATAAATAGTACCATAGAAAGGAAAGTCATGCGATTCACGCGTATTCATGACCAGCATGTTGTTGACAGAAAAATTGAACCTGTATCTCAGATTCTTGAAATGCTCGTAGCGCAACTCTCCACTCATGCGACCTTCATGTCCCTGAGTATCGTAAATCCGGTTGTTGTTGAAAGTCAATCCGTCGGGAGTGATCAGAATACTGTCTTTCAGCGAGAATGTAGTATTAAGAACTTCTACCTTCATGGATGCGTCGCCAGTCACACGGCCGTCCATCGTGAGAGCCTTGAATTTCCCATAGAAATGCACGTTTCCGCTGACACGTCCGTTGAATTCGGGCGTAATGCTATTCATATAATGATGGACGAACTTCAGGTTTGTGTTATGAGCTTCTATTTGGAGGTCAAGGGCACTAGTAGGCTTTAGCGGATATATGAATCCGTATACATGGCTTTGTGCTATCTCTTGTTCGCGGATATGTGCATCCAGATAAATACCCTTTATGTCGTGGTGCCATTTGCCCTGAATATCAGCATCTCCAAGCAGACCGTCGTTTAATCCGAAATTTCGGATATGAAGGTTGGTACTCATAACCGGCTGTTTCAGTACGCCATTGGCGTAAGCCTGGCCAGTGGCTTCTCCTTTGAAGTTGACGTTCAGTGCGGCAATGTCGAAGACATAGCCAATATTGATTTTCTTCAGGTCGAGGCGGACGGTATCCTGAGGCGAGTCGGACAGTATGCCATTGATGCGCAGATAGCGTTCTTTATGGGTGAAGCGGAATTCGTTGATGTGCACTTTCCCTGAATCAACTACAATCTGTGACGGATGTATTTTCCAAAGTGTATCGTTGAGAATGATATCAGTGGGCTGTACATTTATAATAGTAGTAAGAGGCGATGCAGCTTGAGGCTTTCTTGACCTGGAACGGCGCTGTTTAGTGCTTGCAGGAGTTTCGCTTTTTTGCTGTCGGATGAATTGGGCTATGGCTGAAAGTTGTCCACTGTAAGTCACTTTGCTGCTGTTTCCCCAATTTAAAATAGCTTGTATACTATCGTTTTGGGCTTTGGCGTCGACAGACAGATTGACCGAGCCGGCAGACTTACGATTGGTAAACCTGATTCTGGTGTGGAACTGGTCGCCTGGGTTTTCACACAATATCATACCCGATTCGAAGAACTTGTCTTCATAGCGAAAGCGTGGGAAATAGCCTTCTATACGTATGCGTTGTGCTTTGTCGTTAAAATACCCTTTTAATGTAGAGTGCGTATATAGTTTTAGGGGGATTTGAAATACAGTAGATAATAGCTCGGTATCGAACAGATGCAGATCGAAATAGAAATTGTTTTCGGTTTCAATCGTTTTTCTGTCAGGCAGAATAAGAGCTGGTACATACTTGCGCATGATGTTGAGCACACTGGCCGGTAGTGTGCGATATGAGTAATCGCCTTCAATGTTGCCTTTGAGGAAACTGGATGTTATGTTTAGACTTTTGTTATGTTCGTCTTTTTGAGTAGCTGTCAGTTTCAGGTTTTGCATGAAATAGTTTTTGTCAGGACTGACAAAAGTCAAGCTGTCTACATTGATTTCTCCCTTCATTTCATCGATAGATCCTCCCGTAAAATCAGCTTTTACCTTTACGGCAACTTCAGTGTCCTTATATTTCGAGGTTAAATGAAGGTTGTTGGGACGGAAGTTGCTGATATCTGCACTGAAGTTGAATGTTGGATTTTTGCTGGCAATATTGACATTTCCGTTTAGTTGGAGAAATATGTTAGGGTCGTCCAACGCAATTTTACCATTAAATCCTCCTTGTTTGTATTCTCCGTCTAATGTTATATTTTCGTAGGTATATCCGCTATAATCGGCAGATGCGATCAGCCCTTGCATATTGACAGACGGATAGAGCTGGTTACGGTGATTACCATTAACTTTTAAGTCGAGAGTAATTTTTCCCATTTTATTATTTCCTATCATTTTGCCGAGTTCGAAATTTTTTGTTTTTACAGAACCGGAATAGGAAATGTTGTTTTGTTCTTTATTGAGTGTAAGTTTTAAGTCGCTGTGGATGGTACCTAAATTGGTCCGTACTTGTCCGTAGGTTACTAGGTCTGTAAAGTAGCCGGATATTTCGCCTTGAAATGCAACAAACCCCATGTTTTTGAATATAGGACTGAGATTGAGCTCTTTCTTATTAAAATTTCTGGTGAAAAAGTTGAGTCCCTCTGAATCGGCATATAGGTTGGTAAGATGACCGAAAACTAATGCATTGTGTGGCTGAGACAGGTTTTGTAATGACAAGTCTCCTTTAAGGTAGAAATGATTGCCCGATGAAATAGATATATATGGACACTCTAATTGATTGATACTCCCGTTAATATCTAATTCTAACTGAAGCTTTTCTTTAAACTCTTTAAACGCTGGAACAAAAGGTGCGATATCTTGCAATGTTATGCTAGAAGGCAGAATACGAAAAGAGAAATCAACTTCATCCGCAAAGTTTTTAAATGCACTGAGACTATCGTATTGCATTTGTATGGTGTCCATGGCCAAGGCTGTGTTAGGCAAATCGACATGAAAATCTTCAATGCTCATTTTATGGTCATTGGCAATCAACTTCAGACTTAACTTTTTCAATTCGAAGCCAGAGTTGGCTTCTTCTACACTCATGCGCTTGATTGCGGCATTGATAGAATCGTTCTGTATGGCTTTTAATGAAATATTGGCTATGATATTTTGCAATTGGATACGTTGTGGATTAAATTTTCCCGGTGTGTCCTGTGCGGAAAGTACATTATAGGATAATTTCCCTCGCCGTATCAGCACTGAGTTGATACGAAGGTTCAAGTTGGATTCTTTTTTGATACTGTCCTTGGGGGCAAAAGCATCTAATACAAACTGAAAATTAGGTTTGGCATCAGGGGTTTCTTTTTCCAAGGAAATGTTGAATCCAAAGAGTTGTACGTTGCTGATGGATATTTTCCCTTTCAGCAAAGGAATTATGTCGAATTTGGCGGAAAGACGTGCCACTTTTAACATTTCCTTTCCAGATTGGTCATTTAAAAGAAGATCTTCGATAATGATACGATTAAGTAGTCCGATGTCTATCTTCTTGATAGTCATTTTACTACCCAATTGGGACGAAAGCTCTTTTGCAACAATAGACGACAACTCCTGCTGAATAGAAGGCAGATTCAGCAAGAGAATAGTCCCGATATACAAAGTTAATATGATACCAAGAACCCAACGTACTATCCTTTTAACTTTCTTGATGAGCGGTTAATTTTTCTGTTCGGCCAACAAAAATATAAAATAAAACGTTATCCTTCCTACTTTTATCATTACTTTTGCAAGGTTTAAACGTAAATAAACACTATGAGTACAGTAATTTTAGGAATAGAATCTTCGTGTGACGATACATCGGCTGCGGTTATCAAAGATGGTTATTTACTTTCGAATGTAATAGCCAGTCAGGCTGTCCATGAAGCTTATGGAGGAGTAGTTCCGGAATTGGCTTCGCGCGCACATCAGCAAAATATTGTTCCAGTGGTGCATGAGGCATTAAAGCGGGCTGGAGTGACAAAAGAAGAATTAAGTGCTATCGCCTTTACGAGAGGGCCGGGCTTGATGGGCTCTTTATTGGTGGGGGTATCTTTTGCAAAAGGATTTGCCGCTTCGTTAGGAATTCCAATGATAGATGTTAATCATTTGACAGGACATGTTTTGGCTCATTTTATTAAAGTTGAAGGTGAAGAATCGGAGCAACCTGATTATCCCTTCTTGTGCTTGTTGGTATCTGGAGGAAACTCGCAGATTATTTTAGTAAAAGCCTATAATGACATGGAAATATTGGGGCAGACTATTGACGATGCTGCCGGTGAAGCTATTGATAAATGTTCGAAAGTGATGGGTCTGGGTTATCCGGGCGGTCCTATTATTGATAAACTGGCACGCCAAGGAAATCCGAAAGCATTTAGTTTCAGCAAACCTCATATACCAGGGTTGGATTACAGTTTCAGCGGACTGAAAACGTCTTTCCTCTATTCTTTGCGCGACTGGATTAAGGATGATCCGGATTTTATAGAACATCATAAGACAGACCTGGCCGCTTCATTGGAGGCTACTATTGTAGATATATTGATGGATAAGTTGCGTAAGGCTGCTAAACAATATAATATAAAGGAAGTTGCTGTTGCCGGTGGAGTGTCGGCTAATAATGGTTTGCGGAATGCTTTTCGTGAACATGCTTCAAAATATGGATGGAAGATATTTATTCCAAAATTCAGTTATACGACAGATAATGCAGCGATGATTGCCATTACAGGCTATTTTAAATACCAGGATAAGGATTTCTGTCCGATGGAAGCGCCTGCATATTCGCGTGTAACATTGAAATGACAAGAAAAAGAACTGTATAATTAGTAAGATATGAAACTGGAGGAGGAAATAGGAAAGCTGTTGATTGCGAATAATCTCTCCCTTTCCACCGCAGAAAGTTGTACGGGAGGAGGAGTTGCGGCACTGATCACATCAGTACCAGGCAGTTCTGGATATTTTAAAGGAGGTATTGTGGCTTATGACAATGAGGTAAAAAAGAATCTGCTTGGAGTATCTCCTGAGACATTGTCTGCGTATGGTGCAGTAAGTCGTGAAACAGTGATTGAAATGGCAAAAGGTGCGATGAATAGGCTGAAAACTGACTGTGCAATTGCTACTTCGGGGATTGCCGGTCCGGGAGGCGGAACCTTAGAAAAGCCTGTTGGTACGGTGTGGATAGCAGTTGCATATAAAAATGAAATTGTTACCATGAAACAGGAAGGCGACGATGGAAGAGCGGGAAATGTGGAAAAAGCCATTAAAAATGCCCTTATCATGCTTAGAAACGGTTTGGAATAAAGAAAAATACTATTAGACAGTGAATTATTTTAAGAAATACTTGTTTTGTAACGATAAAAGTGCTTACTTTGCGCTCTGTTTGAAATAAGCAAGATAAAAACTATAAAAATAGAGATAGAAATGTCGAAGATTTGTCAAATTACCGGAAAGAAAGCCATGATTGGCAACAATGTTTCACACTCAAAAAGAAGAACTAAAAGAACTTTTGACGTGAACTTGTTTAACAAAAAGTTCTATTATGTAGAACAAGATTGTTGGATCAGCCTTAGTATTTGTGCTAACGGGCTGCGTATTATTAATAAAAAAGGATTGGATGCTGCTTTGACCGAAGCTGTTGCTAAGGGATATTGCGATTGGAAAAGCATCAAGGTTATTGGCTAAAAAGTAAGAGGAGATACTGATTATGGCAAAGAAAACAAAAGGTAACAGAGTGCAAGTAATTTTGGAATGCACAGAGCAGAAGGATAGCGGTATGCCGGGTACTTCTCGCTATATTACAACAAAAAATAGAAAGAATACTACTGAAAGATTGGAGTTGAAAAAATATAACCCCATTCTGAAAAGAGTAACAGTTCATAAGGAAATTAAATAAAATAGTATAATCCATGGCAAAGAAAACAGTAGCAAGTTTGCACGAAGGTTCTAAAGAAGGTCGTGCTTATACGAAAGTTATTAAAATGGTGAAGTCTCCGAAGACGGGTGCTTACATCTTTGATGAACAAATGGTTCCTAACGAGAAAGTACAGGATTTCTTTAAGAAATAAGTATAAGAGTGCTTAGTTTTGTTGGAGCGCTGATAAAGAATAAAAATCCTCTCATTGATTTTTTCGATGAGAGGATTTCTTTTTTTAAAAAAGGGTGGAAGTGTTTATTATTTGTCAGTTTTATTATATCTTTGTAGCATAATGTTGTCGTACAAATATTTAAATTATGGGATTTTTTAGTTTTTTCTCAAAGGAAAAGAAAGAAACCTTGGATAAGGGTTTGTCTAAAACCAAAGAAAGTGTGTTTGGAAAAATAGCCCGTGCTGTGGCTGGAAAATCGAAGGTTGATGATGAAGTTTTAGATAATCTGGAAGAAGTTCTGATAACATCGGATGTGGGAGTGGAAACTACGTTGAAGATTATAGAACGTATTGAGAAGCGTGCTGCAACCGATAAATATATGAATGCGACAGAATTGAACCATATTTTGCGCGATGAAATTGCAGCTTTGCTGACAGAAAATAATTCGGATGATGTGGACGACTTCGAAGCTCCTATTTCGAATAAGCCATACGTTATTATGGTAGTAGGAGTAAACGGAGTGGGTAAGACTACGACAATTGGAAAATTGGCTTATCAGTTTAAAAAAGCTGGTAAAACTGTATATCTCGGGGCCGCTGATACATTTAGAGCTGCTGCTGTAGAACAACTGGTGATCTGGGGAGAACGTGTGGGAGTGCCTGTCGTCAAACAAAAAATGGGTGCTGATCCGGCCTCAGTTGCTTTTGATACACTAAGCTCTGCCGTTGCCAATCATGCAGATGTGGTGATTATTGATACGGCAGGACGTCTTCATAACAAAGTTGGTTTGATGAATGAATTGACCAAGATAAAGAATGTTATGAAAAAAGTTGTTGCTGATGCTCCGAATGAAGTCTTATTGGTTTTGGACGGATCTACAGGACAAAATGCTTTTGAACAGGCCAAGCAATTTACATTGGCTACTGAGGTAACTGCTATGGCTGTTACAAAGTTGGATGGTACAGCTAAGGGTGGTGTTGTTATTGGTATTTCAGATCAGTTTAAAATCCCCGTAAAATATATTGGATTAGGAGAGGGAATGGAAGATTTGCAGGTTTTCCGTAAAAAGGAATTTGTAGATTCTTTGTTTGGAGGAAATGCATGAGACGGAAAACAATAGATATTATTACGTTAGGATGTTCTAAAAACCTGGTGGATTCGGAACATTTAATGCGTCAGTTAGAAGCTGTTGGTTATAAGGTTACTCATGATGCCGAACATCCGAATGGGCAGATTGCTGTTATTAATACGTGCGGCTTTATTGGCGATGCAAAAGAAGAGTCTATCAATATGATTCTTGAATTTGCCCAAGCCAAAGAGCAGGGAGACCTTGAACGGTTGTATGTTATGGGATGTCTTTCGGAACGTTATCTGAAAGAACTTTCTGTGGAAATTCCACAAGTAGATAAGTTCTATGGTAAATTTGACTGGAAAAATCTGCTTGCTGATTTAGGAAAGGTGTACCATGAAGAGTTGCGGAATGAGCGAACCCTTACAACCCCGAAACATTATGCATATCTGAAAATCTCCGAAGGATGTGATCGTAAATGTTCCTATTGTGCAATACCTATAATAACAGGACGTCATGTATCACGTCCGATGGAAGAAATATTGGACGAAGTTAAATATCTTGTAGCAAAAGGAGTAAAGGAATTACAGATAATTGCTCAGGAATTGACGTATTATGGGGTTGATTTGTACAAAAAGCAAATGCTTCCTGAATTGATTGAGCGTATTGCAGAGATTGACGGTGTCGAATGGATCCGTCTGCATTATGCATATCCGGCTCATTTCCCTAAGGAACTGTTTAGGGTTATGCGTGAACATGATAATGTCTGTAAATATATGGATATTGCTTTGCAGCATATTAGCGATAATATGTTGGAAAAGATGCGGCGTCATGTTACAAAAGAAGATACTTATAAGTTAATAGAAGAATTTCGAAAAGAAGTGCCTGGCATTCACTTGCGTACGACACTTATGGTCGGGCACCCAGGAGAAACGGAAGCGGATTTTGAAGAACTGAAGGATTTTGTCCGTAAGGCTCGTTTTGACAGAATGGGGGCTTTTGCCTATTCGGAAGAAGAAGGGACATATTCGGCTGCGAATTACGAGGATTCCATTCCACAGGAAGTGAAGGAAAAACGTTTGGACGAACTGATGGCTATTCAGCAGGGAATATCTGCAGAGTTGAGTGCAGCCAAAGTCGGGCAAATAATGAAGGTTATAATCGATCGCATTGAAGGTGATTATTATATAGGAAGAACGGAATTTGATTCACCTGAAGTGGATCCGGAGGTTTTGATTGAAAAGCAAGATAGAGAATTAGAAATCGGATGTTTTTATAATGTTCGTATTTTAAGCTCAGATGATTTTGACCTTTTTGGAGAAATTGTTTAGGGTATAAGTGGGTGTGGATATTATTATGTGATATTTAAAAGTAGAAGCTTTGAATAATAAAGAGTTTGTAACAGAATTGTCTTCTAGACTGGGATATACATTAAAAGATACTTCGGAATTGGTATCTTCGCTGTTATCGTCAATGTCACAACAGTGGCAGGAGGGAAATGTTATTTCTATACAAGGCTTCGGTACATTTGAAGTAAAAAAGAAAATAGAACGTATTTCTGTGAATCCTGTAACTAAACAACGTATGTTGATACCTCCCAAGCTGATATTGACTTACAAACCAAGTTCTTCTTTAAAGGATAAATTCAAATAATAATTCCCTTCTATCATAAAATATGTCGGATAAACTGAATATACAGGATTTGATTGATCTGCTGGCTGAAAAACATAGTATGAACAGATCGGATGCAGAAAGTTTTGTGAGGGAGTTTTTTGCTTTGATTGAAGAATCTTTGGAGAAAGATAAATATGTGAAAATAAGGGGATTGGGAACCTTTAAATTGATAAATGTAGAAAGTCGGGAAAGCATCAATATTAATACGGGTGAACGTTTTGAGATTCTGGGGCATGCCAAAATATCATTTACTCCTGAAACCTTGCTAAAGGAGGCTATTAATAAACCTTTTGCTCATTTTGAATCGGTTTTATTGAATGACAATGTGGTGTTTGATGATATGTCTGCGACAGACAGTAGTACAGATGATGATGACAATGAGAGTAAAACGGTAACAGAGGATTCTGTTATGCAATGTCAGGAGGAGGAGACTGCAACTGTGGTTTCAACTAATAATATTTCTGAACCAGAAAGAACGTTGGTGGAATCGGAGGAAGAAAATCATTCAATAAGTATAGAACAAACAGAATTGCCTGAAGAAGAGAAGATGCCTGTGGAGGAAGAGGACATAGAGGAAAATATTGAAAATCTGAAAAACGAGACCTCTTCTGAACATCAAGAAGGAGGAGGTACGGCGTTTATGAAGTATTTGGTGAGCACGGCTATTATTGTTGTATTAATATGTATAGCTGTTGTGGGGGCGATGTACTGGCCAGACCTGATGCAACATAAAGAAAATGAGGTAAGAATATCGGATAGAGATACAATTCGGGTAGAGGATACGGATAAAAATAGGTCTCAGTTAGATTCTACGACTTCGGTTGTCTTAGGAAATAATGAAGATTGCAGAAAAGCTATTGCTGATACAATCAAAGCAACAACTCAGGACACAGTTAATTCGGAAACACTAAAAAAGAAGGTTGCGCCGAAGGCTTCATCTACACCTCAAAAAGATGTAAAGAAGGCTGTTAAAGCCTCTAAAGACTTGTTTATTCCAGATTCTACAGATTATGAGATTGTTGGTACAAAAGCCACTTATACGATGAAAGAGGGGGAAACATTAACAAAAATATCCCTGCGATTCTACGGGACAAAAGCTTTATGGCCTTATATAGTGAAATATAATCGGGAACTTATTAAGAATCCGGACAACGTGCCTTCGGGAGTAACAATAAAAATACCAGATTTGATCAGGAAATAGTAAAAAAGTGCTGTTTTTTTGTGTTAAATACTAAACTCTATGAAAGTAGTTTAATCTGAAGACTGCACAATGCTTTTTTAATAAAAATTAATTGGTATGGTTGATTTATTCCCGTACTTTTGAAAGCGGAAAGAAAAATACCGGTTGATTCCGGATTATAATGAATGAATGTGAAAATATAAAAATAGCTTAATTTATGACTGGAACAGTTGATATTCGCGAGTTGAACGAGCGAATTGAAAGACAAAGTGCTTTCATTACTAATCTTACTACGGGTATGGACCAAGTGATTGTTGGTCAGAAACATTTGATAGAGTCATTGTTAATAGGTTTGTTGTCTGATGGACATGTATTGTTGGAAGGTGTCCCTGGACTTGCAAAAACTTTGGCCATAAAGACATTGGCTTCTTTGATTGATGCCCAATATAGCCGTATTCAGTTTACGCCAGACTTATTGCCGGCGGATGTAATCGGTACCATGGTATATAGCCAGAAAGATGAAGCTTTCCAAGTTAAAAAAGGTCCGGTATTTGCTAATTTTGTATTGGCTGATGAAATTAACCGTGCACCAGCCAAAGTACAAAGTGCTTTGTTGGAAGCAATGCAGGAACGTCAAGTTACTATAGGTAAGGATACATTTAGACTGCCAGAGCCTTTTTTGGTGCTTGCAACACAGAATCCTATAGAACAGGAAGGTACTTATCCATTGCCTGAAGCTCAGGTAGACCGTTTTATGCTGAAAGTGATTATTGATTATCCAAAACTGGAGGAAGAAAAATTAATAATCCGTCAGAATATTAGTGGGGATAAAGTTTCTGTTAAACCTATTCTGAAGGCGGAAGAAATAATCGAGGCACGTAAAGTAGTGCGTCAGGTATATCTGGATGAGAAAATCGAAAAATATATTGTAGACATTGTCTTTGCTACACGTTATCCTGAGAAATATGATTTGAAGGAATTGAAAGAAATGATTGGTTTTGGTGGCTCTCCGCGTGCTTCTATTAATTTGGCATTGGCTGCAAGAAGTTATGCCTTTATTAAGCGCCGTGGATATGTGATTCCTGAGGATGTACGTGCTGTAGCACATGATGTATTGCGTCACCGTATAGGATTGACTTATGAAGCAGAGGCAAGTAATTTAACATCGGATGAGATTGTAAGCAAGATCTTGAATAAAGTAGAAGTACCCTAATGAATGTAACAGGTATTATGCTTTAGAAAGAAAATGATTGTTTAGATTGGATCAATGGAAACAACAGATATATTAAAGAAAGTTCGTCAGATTGAAATCAAGACCCGAGGATTGTCCAATAATATCTTTGCAGGCCAGTATCATTCGGCTTTTAAAGGTAGAGGTATGGCCTTTTCGGAAGTCCGTGAATATCAGTTTGGTGACGATATTCGCGACATCGATTGGAATGTTACTGCTCGTTTCAATAAACCTTTTGTGAAGGTTTTTGAAGAAGAGCGTGAACTTACAGTGATGTTGTTGGTTGATGTTTCCGGAAGTTTGGAATTTGGTACGGTAAAGCAAATGAAGAAAGATATGGTAACAGAAATAGCTGCAACTTTGGCTTTCTCAGCCATACAAAATAATGATAAAATTGGAGTCATTTTCTTTTCGGATCAGATAGAAAAATTTATCCCTCCTAAAAAGGGACGTAAGCATATACTTTACATCATTCGTGAACTGATAGATTTTCATGCCGAAAGTAGAAGAACTAATATCAGGCTTGGGTTGGAATATCTGACAAATGTGATGAAACGTCGTTGCACAGCTTTTATCCTATCTGATTTTATTGATCAGGAGAGTTTTAGAAATGCAATGACAATTGCTAACCGGAAGCATGATGTGGTAGCTATACAAGTGTATGATAAACGTGTTGAAGAATTACCGGCGATAGGAATGATGAAAATAAAGGATGCAGAAACCGGACATGAACAATGGATTGATACTTCTTCGCGTGCGGTTCGCCGTGCTCATCATGACTGGTGGGTAAATAGGCAGGCTGAACTGAATGAAACATTTACTAAAAGCAATGTGGACAACGTGTCAGTGCGGACTGATCAGGATTATGTCAAGGCATTGATGAGTTTATTCGCAAAACGAAATTGATCGGGAAATGAGAAAAATTATATTTCTGATAACGCTGTTAGGACTGTTGACTGGCAGAATGGCAGCTCAGTCGGTGACGGTAGATGCCAAAATAGATTCTTTGCAGATTCTTATAGGAGAGCAGACTAAAATCACTTTAGAGGTTTCGACGGATGCCGATAAACGTGCGATTTTTCCAGTTTATACAGATACAATTGTAAAAGGAGTTGAAATTATAGACATAGCTAAACCGGATACTCAATACCTGAATGACAGGAAACGTTTGTTGATAAAGCAGGAATATACCATTACTTCTTTTGATTCCGCTCTTTATTATTTGCCTCCAATGCAGGTTTTGGTTGACAATAAACCGTACCTGTCAAAAGCATTGGCTTTGAAAGTATATTCCGTTCCATTGGATACATTACGTTTTTATGGTCCGAAGCCTGTAATGGCTGCACCTTTTGTTTGGAAAGACTGGTATGGAGTTATGGCATGTGGTATTTTGCTGATTCCGTTCGGTTTTCTCCTTGTATACTTAATCATGCGAATTTTTGATAATAAACCAATTATTCGAAAAGTGAAGGTAGAGCCTAAATTGCCTCCACATCAGTTGGCTTTGCAAGAGATTGAACGAATCAAGGCCGAGAAGGTTTGGCAGAAAGGTATGCAGAAGGAGTATTATACAGAGTTGACAGATGCACTTCGTGGATATATAAAAGATCGTTTTGGATTTAATGCATTGGAAATGACTTCTTCGGAAATCATTGCTAAATTATTGGAAGTTAATGATAAAGATGCAATTGCAGATTTGCGCTCTTTATTTGAAACAGCTGATTTGGTGAAATTTGCCAAGCATAATCCGTTAATGAATGAAAACGATGCAAATCTGATTAATGCTATAGATTTTATTAATGAAACAAAGGTTCAGGAGGATGATAATGCTAAGCCGCAACCTACAGAGATTACGGTTATTGAAAAACGTTCATTGCGTATGAAAATATTGCTTGGCGCTGGAATTGTAGTATTGTCGATTGCTGTTATTGCTTCATTAATATATATAGGTACAGAATTGTATTCATATTTTGCATGAAGATCATTGTAGAGGTTGAATTTTGTAATTTGTAAAAGTTATAAGTATCATGGTTTTTGCCAATATTGAATATTTATTTTTATTGATACTGATTATACCTTATGTGTTATGGTATATTATAAAGAGGAAGAAATCTGAGGCTACGCTTCAGATTTCAGATGCTCATGTCTATGCTCATACACCTAAGAGTTATAAGAATTATTTGTTGCACGTTCCATTTGTGCTTCGGATCATTTCTTTGGTATTGATTATTCTTGTTTTAGCACGTCCACAAACAACTAATAGTTGGCAAAATAGTGAAATAGAGGGTATCGATATAATGTTGGCTATTGATGTGTCTACCAGTATGTTGGCTGAAGACTTGAAGCCGAATCGTCTGGAAGCAGCAAAAGATGTAGCTGCTGAATTCATTAACGGACGTCCTAATGACAATATCGGTATAACTTTGTTCGCAGGTGAGAGTTTTACACAATGTCCGTTGACGGTTGATCATGCAGTGTTGCTAAATTTGATCAAGGATGTGAAATGTGGGCTTATAGAGGATGGAACGGCAGTCGGAATGGGAATTGCCAATGCGGTTACTCGCTTGAAAGACAGCAAGGCAAAATCAAAAGTTGTTATATTGTTGACGGATGGAACAAATAATAGAGGAGAAATTTCTCCGTTGACTGCTGCTGAAATAGCAAAAAGTTTTGGAATTAGGGTTTATACCATTGGTGTAGGTACTAATGGAATGGCACCTTATCCTTATCCGGTAGGAGGAACAGTGCAATATGTGAATATGCCTGTAGAAATTGATGAAAAGACATTGACGCAAATTGCTGGAACAACCGATGGTAACTATTTTCGCGCAACGAGTAATTCAAAGTTGAAGGAAGTATATGAAGAAATCGATAAGTTGGAGAAGACAAAACTTAATGTAAAAGAGTATAGTAAACGACAAGAAGAATACCGTTGGTTTGCGTTGGCAGCTTTCTTATGTGTATTATTGGAGGTACTGTTAAGAAATACCATTCTAAAGAAAATTCCATAGGTTTGTTTTTGGGATGTGTATTTTGTATGTTGTAGAATTTAAATCTTAGTAAAAATGTTTCGATTTGAAGAGCCTGCATATTTATATTTACTGTTATTGTTGCCTGTTTTAGCACTGCTTTATTGGTATTCCAATTATAGGAGAAGACGAGCTATACGTAAATTTGGTGATCCAGAACTGATGGCAATGTTGATGCCAGATGTCTCAAAGTATCGTCCAGATGTGAAATTCGGAATAATATGGCTTGTGGTAGCTTTATTTTCTTTGTTATTGGCACGCCCGCAGTTTGGTTCAAAACTTGAAACGGTAAAACGGCAGGGAGTAGAAGTAATGATTGCGTTGGACATATCTAATTCGATGTTGGCTCAAGATGTGCAGCCTAGTCGTTTGGCTAAAGCAAAGCGATTGGTTGCTCAGTTGGTTGATAAAATGGAAAATGACAAAGTTGGTATGATTGTTTTTGCGGGAGATGCTTTTACACAGCTGCCTATTACCAGCGATTATATTTCTGCAAAAATGTTTTTGGAATCTATCGACCCGTCATTGATATCGAAGCAAGGAACAGCTATTGGTGCTGCCATAAACTTGGCTACGCGTAGTTTTACTCCGCAAGAAGGAGTTGGGCGTGCGGTAATTGTGATTACAGATGGTGAAAACCATGAAGGAGGTGCTGTGGAAGCTGCGACAGAAGCTGCCAAAAAAGGAATTCAGGTAAATGTGCTTGGTGTAGGATTGCCTGATGGAGCACCAATACCTATGGAGGGTACCAATGATTATCGTAAAGACCGTGAAGGTAATGTGATTGTGACACGTCTCAATGAAGCAATGTGCCAGGAAATCGCAAAAGCAGGAAATGGACTTTATGTACGTGTTGATAATACCAACAATGCACAAAAGGCTATTGGACAGGAAATTAATAAAATGGCTAAGGCTGATGTCGAGACTCAAGTTTACACGGAATTTAATGAGCAGTTTCAGGCTGTAGCGTGGTTTATATTGATATTATTATTGGTTGAAATGTTGATTTTGGAACGTAAAAATTTATTGTTCCGAAATATTCATCTATTTTCAAATAAGAAATGATTATTATGTTACAGAAAAGATGCATAGGGCTAGTTCTGATGATGTTTGCAGCTATATTTTCTGCTTCAGCCCAAAAAGCTGAACGTGATTATATACGTAAAGGAAATCGGGCTTTTAAAGACAGTGTATTTGTTGATGCTGAAGTAAATTATAGAAAAGCGTTGGAAGTAAATCCAAAATCTTCTATATCAATGTATAATTTGGGAAATACGTTGGTCAGACAAAATAAGGTGCAGGAGGCTATGGAACAGTATAGTGCTGCTGCAAAAATAGAAAAGGATAAATCAAAACTGGCCTATATATTTCATAATATAGGGGATATCTTTCAGACACAAAAAGATTATGCAAAAGCAGTGGAAGCTTATAAAGAATCATTGCGCAATAATCCCAAAGATGATGAAACTCGTTATAATCTGGCTTTAGCACAGAAACTATTAAAAGACCAAGAGCAAAATCAGCAGAATCAGGACCAAAATCAAGATCAAAATAAGGAACAAGAGAAAAAGGAACAGGAAAAGAAAGATCAGGAGAATAAGCAGGATCAACAGAATAATCAACAACAGCAACCTCCACAGTCACAGAAACAAAATGAACAGATGTCTAAAGAAAATGCAGAACAATTATTGAAGTCTGTGATGCAGGACGAGAAAGATGTTCAGGACAAAGTAAAGAAGCAGCAACAAGTCATCCAAGGAGGACGTTTAGAGAAAGATTGGTAATAAAAAAGAGATGATATATGAGAAAATTTGTTTTTATATGGATAGCTTTAATGGCTGTTTTTGTACATACTGCTATTGCCGATGACAAAATTACTTTTTCGGCATCAGCACCGGAGGCAGTGGCTGTAGGAGACCAATTTAGGCTATCTTATACAGTGAATACACAAGATGTAAGAGATTTCCGGGTGCCTTCTATTAAGGATTTCGAAGTACTTATGGGACCGAGCCGTTCTTATAGCATGCAGAGCATTAACGGGAAAAGAAGTGAAAATCTGACTTTTACTTATATATTAATGGCGAATAAGGAAGGTACATTCACTATTCCAGGTGCTTCTATTACCGCAGGGGGCAACCAAATGATTTCTAATTCTGTAAAAGTCAAGGTTTTGCCAGCTGATCAGCAGTCATCTTCTGGAAATCAAAGTAGAGGTGGTAGATCTGGACAGGCATCTTCCGGCTCTTCTGTTTCAAAGGATGATTTAATTATAACGGCTACGGCCAGTAAAGTGAATGTGTATGAGCAGGAAGCCTTTTTGCTGACTTATAAAATATATACATTAGTTGATTTACGTGGCTTTGATAATGTAAAACTGCCAGATTTTAAAGGCTTTCATTCCCAAGAAGTAGAATTGCCCAACGATCGCCGATGGAGTTTGGAACATTATAAAGGCCGGAATTATCAGACAACTGTTTATCGTCAGTTTGTACTTTTCCCCCAACAATCTGGTAAATTGACGATAGAACCGGCTCGTTTTGATGCATCAATAGCTAAAGCAGTGCAGGTGAACGATCCGTTTGAAGCATTTTTGAATGGGGGTAGCAACTATGTAGAAGTGAAGAAAACGCTGATAACACCTCAAGTAACGATTAATGCAAAGCCTCTGCCTTCGGGTAAACCTGAAGGTTTTTCTGGCGGGGTAGGTGAATTTAGTATTTCTTCTTCTATCAATGAAACCAAATTGAAGACTAATGATGCCGTTACCTTAAAAGTGGTTATTTCTGGAACGGGAAATCTGAAATTGCTTTCTACTCCAGAAGTGAAATTTCCTGAAGATTTTGAGGTCTATGATCCGAAGGTTGAAAATAATTTCCGTTTGACTAATGCCGGACTGTCTGGAAGTCAGGTTATTGAATATTTGGCTATTCCGCGTAATGCGGGTACTTTTAAGATTCCATCTATAAAGTTTAGTTATTTTGATATTCATTCTCAGTCTTATAAAGTGTTGACTACGGATGAATATACGTTACAAGTTGAGAAGGGAGCTGGTAATGCGGCACAGACGATAGCTAACTTTACCAATAAGGAAGACTTGAAAGTTTTGAATGAAGATATTCGTTTTATCAAGCAGAACGATGTTGTATTAACTCCAAAAGGAGATTTCTTCTTTGGTTCAATGGGATATTATTTGTTCTATTTGGTACCGGGAATAGCATTTATAGTATTCTTTATTGTGTATCGTAAGCAAATAGCTGCTAATGCCAATGTAGCTAAAATGCGTACCAAGAAGGCAAATAAAGTAGCTGTAAAACGAATGAAGCTGGCAGGTAAGTTATTGCAGGAGAATAAGAAAGAGGATTTCTATGATGAGGTTTTAAAGGCACTTTGGGGTTATATAAGTGATAAGTTGAGTATTCCTGTATCGCGTTTGTCAAAAGATAATATAGAGGAAGAACTTCGCAAGTATGGTGTTGATGATACTCTGATAAAAGACTTTTTAGATGCATTGAATGATTGTGAGTTTGCACGTTTTGCTCCAGGAAGTGATAATCAAGCAATGGATAAGGTCTATACTGCATCTTTGAACGTGATTACCAAAATGGAAAATTCAATTAAACATTAATCAAGGAGGAAAGAGTAATGAAAAAGATCTTGTTTTTTGCCTTTAACTTATTAATTGCAATGTCTTTATGGGCAGAAGAAATTTCCTTGGATTCAATACAGTCAGGGAAAGATTCTGTTTCAATAGGATCGCATACCGAATTTTCTACAGAAAAGAGCGGTAAAAACATAACCAAATCAGGAGGTGATAGTGCCTATATCAAGAATGATTATAAATCAGCCATTCAGATATACGAAGCGCTTTTGGAAAAAGGAGAAGCAGCTGAGGTATATTATAATTTAGGTAATTGCTATTATAAGACCAATGATATTGCAAAGTCTATATTAAATTATGAGCGTGCTTTGTTACTTGATCCAGGAAATACAGATATACGTGTGAATTTGGAAATGGCTCGTGCTAAGACTGTTGATAAAATAACTTCCATTCCTGATATTTTCTTTGTTGCTTGGATTAAGTCATTGATTAATTGTTTAAGTGTGGATGCATGGGCCAAATGCGGTATATTATTCTTTATACTTTTTTTGGTTGCTGTTGCTCTTTTCTTTTTCTCAAAACAGGCAAGTCTGAAAAAGGGAGGATTTATTGGCGGTATTGTATTTTTAATATTAGTGGTATTAAGTAATGTTTTTGCATCTCAGCAAAAGGCTGTACTAGTGAATCGTAATGCGGCTATTGTCCTTGTGCCAAGTGTCACGGTACGAAGTACTCCCAGTGAAAGTGGAACAAGCTTATTTATCCTCCATGAAGGTAGTAAGGTAGAACTTAAAGACAATTCTATGCGTGAATGGAAGGAAATACGTTTGGAGGATGGTAAAGTAGGATGGGTACCTACTTCTTCTATTGAAGTTATTTAATTTTTTGAGAAATAAACTTGAGGAATAGTTCGTGTAGGAGAAAGCTTACACGAACTATTTTTTTGCAAAAAGATAGGGATTTTGTTTGTTTTCTCTTATTTTTTCCTTAAGTTTATACCGCGATATTAAATAAAACAGAGTATTAACCATTAAATTTATGAATATGAGAACAATAACATTTAATGAACTTCGTAAAATAAAAGACTCATTGCCCAATGGCAGTATGCATCGTATTGCAGATGAATTAGGATTGAATGTTGATACGGTGCGTAATTTCTTTGGAGGACATAATTTTAAAGAAGGAAAAAGTGTAGGTATTCATTTAGAGCCGGGTCCTGATGGTGGTTTAGTGATGATTGATGATACAACGGTTTTGGATCGAGCTTTAAAGATCCTAGATGAAATAGCTAATAATAGTAATTCAACACCTGAGGAATCTTGAATTTGCGAGTAGAGATTTGTTGATCACTAGTTTTTAGAAGCACAAATTTCACGGATTTTTGCGGAATAGTATTTCCGTGAAATCGTTATCTATGAAATTTGTGCTTTTTGTTCTTTTATTTTCAATAAAATACTTGAATTATGGAGGATAAGTTAGTAACATTAGCTATTTTGACATACGCAAAGGCCCAAATACTAAAAACTATTTTAGAAGATGAAGGTATTGAAACCTATATACATAATGTCAATCAGATACAACCTGTTATTTCTTCTGGAGTACGTGTGCGTATAAAAGAAAGCGATTTGCCTCATGCTTTGAAAATTATAGAAAGTTCAGCTTGGCTATCAGAAGATGTAGTAGGAGGGAAGTTTTCTCAGACTAAATCTACAAGCAATAAAGTCTTAATACCGGTAGATTTCTCAGGGTATTCGATGAAAGCCTGTGAATTTGGCTTTAATTATGCTCAAAATACAGGTGCAGAGGTTGTTTTATTGCATGTGTATTTTACACCTATTTATTCAACATCATTACCGTATGGCGATATATTCAATTATCAGCTTTCAGATGATGAAAATGTAAAAACAATCTTGCAAAAGGTACATGCAGAGCTTAATGGCTTATTGGATAAGGTAAAAGAGAAGATTGCTTCTGGACAATTTCCAAATGTCAAGTATATGTGCGTGCTTCGTGAGGGTATTCCAGAGGAAGAGATCTTACGTTATGTGAAGGATTGCTGTCCGCGTATTGTTATTATGGGTACACGAGGTAAGAATCAAAAGGATTTGGATTTAATAGGTAGTGTAACGGCTGAAGTTATTGAACGGAGCCGAGTGCCGGTTTTAGCTATTCCAGAAAATACTCCTTTCCGACAATTCTCTGAAGTTAAGCACATTGCATTTATTACAAATTTTGATCAACGTGACTTAATAGCTTTTGATTCTTTGATTGCTAGTTTTAAATCCTTCCGGTTTTCTGTTTCGTTAATTCATCTTTCTGGGATTAAGGACACTTGGGATGAAATTAAGTTAGGAGGGATTAAAGAATATTTTCATAAGCAATATCCTCAACTAGACATTCATTATGATGTTGTACAGGATGATGATTTATTAAATAATCTGGAGCAGTATATCGAAAAGGAAAATATTGATATTATTGCTTTGACGTCGTATAGACGTAACATATTTTATAGGCTTTTTAATCCGAGTATTGCACGGAAAATGATTTTTCATTCAGATACACCAATGTTGGTTCTTACTAATAGATCCTAATAACATTTGTTGCAAGCTTTTTTCTAGGCAATAAGGCGTGTGAAATGATAGAAAGGGGATTGCTTTCAATTCTATATTAAACATAATACTGATATTAAAGTTTAATATTCCGTGTATAATGTGCCAATTTTAAGTATGTAAATACAAGAATCTAGAGTATTATTAAAAATATAGCCCAAGAAAATATTTCCTGGGCTATATTGTATGATTGTTATTTCAATTCTATGATTACGGCATCATATCTTCGATTTCTTTGAATTCCGGTCCCATATCCAAGTTATAGTATACGCGATACAAACCGTTCAACCATAAGTCTTTTTGGTCAGGTTTCAAAGCTCTTGCTTTTTCGTAGCAAGGTCTTGCTTTTTCATAGAATGTTTTCAGTGTTTCCTGATCTTCTTTGTATTTCGGATCGTTAACATCTGTAGTTGTCTTTTCTGAGAAGTCTTGAGCTTGCAGACAGTAAATCAGACCTAAATTAGAATATGCTTCTGCATAATTAGGATCTACTTCTACTGTTTTTTGGTAGTATTCGATTCCTTTATTCAGGGCATCGCTAGCTTCTTGATCTTTTTTCTGCTCTTTGAGGACATTGTACATATTATGATACAAATACCCTTTCACATACAGATAGAATGTATTATTAGGATCTTTAGCCAACATTTCATCTGCAAATTGCATTGCTTCATCGTACTTGTTATGACTGCTGTAATAATCAATCAAATGGCCGAAAAAGAACGGATGATCAGGATATTTTTGTATACCTTCTTTCAGTGATGCTACCCATTTTACAGTATCTCCTTGAGCTTTCAAAGCTGTAGAAATGAACTCCATAGCATATTTACCTACTTCTTTGTCATCCTGAGCATACGGTGCATATTTTAATACGCTCGGATAATCTTCGTTCTTTGTTGCAGCCAAACTTGCATAATATGCGATTTGAGGCAGAACGGTATCTGTCTGAAGAAGGTTTTCTTTTTCAAACATCGGGCTGGCTGCAAGATCAATATAGGTGGCAAAGAAATCTAATGCTTTTTGATTGTATTCCTTTGCTTCAGCTCCTTCTTTTCCTGTTGCCATGTTGAAGTATTGAATACCACCATTGATCAGGTTGTTTCTTTCAGTCAACATAGTAGCGGCATTCGATTTTCTATACTTGTTCTTGATCTTTCCTTTTTCGTTAGGAATCTGAGCAAGTTCGTCGCATTTGAAGAAGTATCTGCACATATTCAATGCGCTATTGTAGATTTGGAGTGTGTCGTATGGCTTTCTCAAATAGGCATTCTCCATTTCTTTTTCACTTCTCCGGCGTTGGATGAATCCAGCAACGTTCCATGTTTCGGGATCGTCTTTGGTTTCCGGATTGGTCAAAGCTCCCTGAATCAGCTGTTCAGCTTTAGCAAAATCGGGGTTTGTTCCATTAGCGATGCTTTTGGCTTCTTTCACGGCTTTTTCCTGTGCGAAAGCTGAGCCAGCGGCAAGCAATAAAACCACTGAAAATAAAACTTTTTTCATGATTGTAGAAAAATTAAAATTAATATTATGTCTATTCTTCATTTTCATCGGTTGTTGGTTCGTTATCGTTTTGCTCCTCCTGAAGACCGTTTTCAAAAAGATCTCCATTATTAGCTATTCTGTTTTCCTCTATATTTTCACCTTCCAGCGTTTCTGCTACGTTGGTTTCTTCACTTTCGGAAGTAACCTTACATACCGAACCTATCTCGTCGTTGCGTTTTTCGAGGTTAATCAGACGGACTCCTTGTGTGGCACGTCCCATGATACGTACATCGGCGACTTTCAGACGAATAGTGATACCGGATTTGTTGATAATCATCAGGTCGTTTTCATCAGTTACCGACTTGATAGCTACCAGCTTACCAGTCTTTTCGGTGATGTTCAGTGTTTTTACACCTTTTCCTCCACGGTTGGTCTTGCGGTAGTCTTCGATATCGGAGCGCTTGCCGTAACCTTGTTCGGATACTACCATAATGGTTTCTTCTTCCGGGTTCTTGATGCAAATCATACCGATAACTTCGTCCTGGCCGTCTTCATCAAGCGTGATGCCTCGTACGCCAGTAGCTGTACGTCCCATGACTCTGACTGCACTTTCGTGGAAGCGGATGGCACGTCCGTTACGGTTGGCTATGATAATTTCGTTGTTGCCATTGGTCATACGTACTTCGATGACGCGGTCGTCTTCGCGAATGGTGATGGCATTGACACCGTTCTGACGCGGACGCGAATATTGTTCGAGCAACGTCTTCTTGATGACACCTTTCTTGGTGCAGAACAGCACGTAATGACTGTTTATAAACTCCTGATCGTTCAGGTTCTTGACACGCAGGTATGCATTTACCGCATCGTCGGCATCGATGTTCAGCAAGTTCTGGATGGCGCGACCCTTGGAATTCTTCGTTCCTTCGGGGATTTCGTACACTTTCAGCCAATAGCACTTACCTTTTTGGGTAAAGAACATCATGGTGTTGTGCATCGTAGCCGGATAGATGTGCTCTACAAAGTCTTCGTCGCGGGTTTCTGTTCCCTTGGAACCTACCCCACCGCGGTTTTGTGCACGGAATTCGCTCAATGGTGTACGTTTGATGTAGCCCAAGTGCGAGATGGTGATAATCATCGAATCGTCGGCATAGAAGTCTTCAGGATTGAATTCTTCGGATGAGTAAACGATTTCTGAACGTCGTTCGTCACCGTATTTCTCTTTAACTTCGAGCAATTCATCTTTGATAACTTTGCGGCATAGCTCGTCGTTTACGAGGATTTCTTCCAGATAGGCTATCTGTTTCTTGATTTCTTCGTATTCAGTGTGGAGTTGGTCTTGCATAAGTCCGGTCAGCTGGCGCAGACGCATTTCGACGATGGCTCGGCTCTGAATTTCAGTCAGTTGGAAGCGATCCATCAATCCTGTGATGGCATCAGCCGGTGTTTTGGCAGCACGGATAATGCGGATAACTTCGTCGATGTTATCCGAAGCAATGATCAGACCTTCCAGGATGTGTGCGCGTTCTTTGGCTTTGCGCAGGTCGTATTGTGTACGGCGTATAACTACCTCGTGGCGATGCTCGATGAAGTACTTGATAAGGTCTTTCAGGTTGAGCAGGCGCGGGCGTCCGTGAACAAGTGCTACGTTGTTTACTCCGAACGAGGTCTGCAGCTGAGTCATCTTGTACAACTTGTTCAGTACTACGCTGGCATTGGCGTCGCGTTTCACATCGATGACGATGCGCATGCCTTCGCGGTCGGATTCGTCGTTGGCGTTGGAGATGCCGTCTATTTTCTTTTCGTTGGCCAGGTCGGCAATCGATTTGATGAGTTCGGCTTTGTTTACTCCGTAAGGAATTTCGGTTACAACGATTTTATCGTGAGTCGAGCCGGTTTCTATCTCAGCTTTGGCACGCATAACTACGCGTCCGCGTCCGGTTAAGTAGGCTTCGCGTACGCCGCTCATGCCGTAGATGTATCCGCCAGTAGGGAAATCGGGGGCTTTGACATAGTTCATCAGCTCTTCGATTTCGATGTCGTTGTTGTCAATGTAAGCCACGCAAGCATCGATTACTTCCGACAGGTTGTGGGTAGGCATATTGGTTGCCATACCTACGGCGATACCCGACGCACCATTCACCAGCAAGTTAGGAATGCGTGTAGGCATGACGGTAGGTTCCTGCAAGGAGTCGTCGAAGTTGTTCTGCATGTCGACAGTTTCCTTGTCGATGTCCTGCATCATGTCTTCGCCGATCTTCTGAAGGCGGCATTCGGTGTAACGCATAGCTGCTGCGCTATCGCCGTCTACCGAACCGTAGTTTCCTTGTCCGTCCACCAGCATGTAGCGCATGGCCCACGGCTGTGCCATACGGACGAGTGCTCCGTAAACGGACGAGTCACCGTGCGGGTGGTACTTACCTAATACTTCACCCACGACTCTGGCTGATTTCTTATAAGGTTTGTCTGATGTATTTCCTAAGCCCATCATACCGAAAAGAATTCTTCGGTGAACGGGCTTAAAACCGTCTCTAACATCCGGAAGGGCACGCGAAACAATGACCGACATGGAGTAGTCAATGTACGATGACTTCATTTCCTCCTCGATGTTAATCTTTATAATTCTGTCTTGTTCAAGCATTTAAAAAGATTATTAATTATACATTGCGTGGTTTGTGAAAAACCACGCTAAAGTACTGCTTTTTTACGACATACGAAAACATTTCGAAAAGAAAGTTTCGGCGAGAAAGTTGGCAGGAAGCAAGCGGAGTGAATATTACTATATAAATAAAGGTATACTCCCCTCTTCGAAAAAGGAATCTGTCCGTTAGCAAAATGACACTTTGCTTTTCTGACTGCCTGAGAATCGCGTATTTCGGACGGATGTTGGGAGTGATGGAAAAAAATGAAGCGGTAAACGTCTTACTATCTTGTATTCAGTGGAATAGCGAAATGTTTACATTTGAAATAGAAGAGAATTAGACCGAAAACGGTGTTTTCGGAGGGTTTTCTTATTCGTTTGAGGGTTTTCTTCCCTCTTTTGCTCGACGAAAGTGCCTCTTTGCGGTGAGAAAGTCGATGTTTGGGTGCGCCAAAAGCAATGTTTTTCTGTCCGAAAAGTAATGTTATCCTTTGCAAGAAGCAATCTGAAGCCGGCTTACATACGTTTTTCTCCTCTGCGAGGATGCTTTTCCTCTTCTTTTTCATTCTATTTGGCGAGTTATGAATAATACTCATGATGGCTAAAGTAGAAAATCTGTGCCCAAATGAAATCAATTCTTTCGTTTTGGTGACACCTTGTCTGGTGGTTCTCCGTGAGACTGTTTGTCACACAATTCTTGGCATGAGATTTGTAGAATATTAAGCAACGGCGATGTGCACACGCTAAAAATGTGTATCTTTGTCCCGGATATAACCTAATATAAAGGAGATAATCAATGAACAGTCAATTTTCACAAAGAGTTTCAGACGTACTGACTTATAGCAAAGAAGAAGCCAATCGGCTGGGAAACAGCATCATCGGACCCGAACATCTGCTGCTCGGCATCTTGCGTGACGGCGGCGGAAAGGCTGTAGAAGTGCTGGAGAAACTCGATGCAAATCTGAATCAAATCAAGAAGCGTCTCGAAGACGAACTGAGAGATGTCGAAGACGATAATTTGCTGTCCGAAGGCGATATGTCCTTTTCGCCCACAGCAACACGCATACTTAAGATGAGTATGCTCGAAGCCCGTCTGCTGAAAAGCGAACAGGCCGATACGGAGCACTTGTTGCTGGCTATCCTGAAAGACGAGAGCAACATGGCTGCGACGGTGCTTAATGACGACTATGTAAGCTACCAGTCAGTATACGAAGTGCTTACTAAGAAGTCGACCAACCCTAATGCGGGTATGGGCTTTACCGAAGACGACGATGATGAGGAAGAAATGGACATGCCCCGTTCCGGACAAGACAACGGTCGCAATGCAGGTAGTTCGTCGTCGACGGCGCAAACCACGGCACGGAAGTCGGCTAACGATACTCCCGTACTTGATAATTTTGGTACGGACATTACCCGTGCTGCTGCCGAAGGCAAACTCGATCCCGTCGTAGGTCGTGAGCGCGAGATTGAACGTCTGGCCCAGATTTTAAGCCGTCGTAAGAAAAACAATCCCGTGCTGATAGGCGAACCAGGTGTGGGCAAGTCGGCCATTGTCGAAGGCCTGGCGTTGCGCATCAATCAGAAGAAGGTGTCGCGTGTCCTCTTCGATAAGCGTGTCGTTATGCTCGACATGTCTAGCGTGGTGGCCGGTACCAAATACCGCGGTCAGTTTGAAGAGCGCATCCGTTCCATTATCAACGAGTTGCAGAAGAATCCGGATGTCATCCTCTTCATCGACGAGATCCACACCATTGTCGGTGCGGGAGCTGCCGCAGGAAGCATGGATGCCGCCAATATGCTGAAGCCGGCACTGGCTCGTGGCGAGATACAGTGCATCGGCGCTACTACGTTGGACGAATACCGCAAGAGCATCGAGAAAGACGGAGCTTTGGAGCGTCGTTTCCAGAAAGTAATGGTAGAGCCTACCACAGCCGAGGAAACCCTTCAGATATTGAAGAACATCAAGGATAAGTACGAAGACCATCACAACGTCACCTATACTGACGAAGCCTTGGAAGCATGTGTCAAGTTGACAGCCCGCTATATCAGCGACCGCAATTTCCCTGACAAGGCCATCGATGCCCTCGACGAAGCCGGTTCGCGTGTGCATCTGACCAATATCAACGCTCCAAAGGAGATTGAAGAACAGGAAAAACTGATAGAAGAAGCCCGCATACAGAAAGGCGAAGCCGTGAAGTCGCAGAACTTTGAGCTGGCTGCCAGCTATCGCGATCGCGAGAAAGAGCTTTCGGCTCAACTGGAGTCGATGAAAGCCGACTGGGAAGCTCATCTGAAAGATCACCGTCAGACGGTGGGCGAAGAAGAGATAGCCAACGTCGTGTCAATGATGTCGGGCGTGCCCGTGCAACGTATGGCGCAGGCCGAAGGATTGAAACTGGCTGGTATGAAGGAAGCTCTTCAGTCGAAAGTCATTGCGCAAGACGTCGCCATCGACAAACTGGTGAAGGCTATCCTGCGTAGCCGTGTAGGCCTGAAAGATCCTAACCGTCCCATTGGTACCTTCATGTTCCTAGGACCTACAGGTGTGGGTAAAACTCACTTGGCCAAGCAGTTGGCACGTTATATGTTCGGCTCGGACGATGCACTGATACGTATCGACATGAGCGAATATATGGAGAAGTATACCGTGTCGCGCATGATTGGTGCCGCTCCCGGATATGTAGGCTACGAGGAAGGCGGGCAGCTGACCGAAAAGGTGCGTCGCAAACCCTACTCCATCATCCTGCTGGATGAAATCGAGAAGGCACATCCCGATGTGTTCAATATTCTGTTGCAAGTGCTCGACGAAGGACGCTTGACCGATAATGTAGGCCGTACGATCGACTTCAAGAATACCGTTATCATCCTGACTTCCAACATTGGAACCCGTCAGCTGAAGGAGTTTGGCCGTGGTGTCGGATTTGCCGCACAGAATCGTACCGACGATAAGGAATACTCACGTGGCGTTATTCAGAAGGCGTTGAACAAGACCTTCTCGCCCGAGTTCCTGAACCGTCTTGACGAGATTATAACTTTCGACCAACTGTCGCTCGATGCCATCACACGCATCGTAGATATAGAGCTGAAGGGCCTCTACGAACGGTTGGAAGCCATTGGATACCACCTTGACGTGGACGACGAAGCCAAGAAATTCCTGGCCAAGAAAGGCTACGACGTACAGTTCGGAGCCCGTCCGTTGAAGCGTGCCATTCAGACTTATCTGGAAGACAGTTTGTCCGAGCTGATTGTTTCGGGCGAAGCACAGACTGGTGATACTATCCGTGTCACATGGGATGCCGGCAAAGATGAGCTGAAGATGCAAAAGGCTTGACAGAATTTCTATCTCATACAGACAAAATGTCAGTTCCTGCGGGACTGGCATTTTTTTTGTTTTCATTTGGGCAAAGAATAAAAAGTAAAACCTAAAATATCCTATTATTATGCAGAAAGGAAACATTGGGGTAACAACCGAAAACATATTCCCCGTTATTAAAAAGTTCTTGTACAGCGATCACGAGATATTCTTGCGTGAATTAGTATCCAATGCGGTAGATGCTACCCAAAAGCTGAAAACCCTCGCATCCATCGGCGAATATAAAGGCGAACTGGGCGATTTGACCATTCACGTCACACTGGGTAAAGATACTATTACCGTGTCCGACCGTGGCTTGGGACTTACTGCCGAAGAGATAGACAAATATATCAATCAGATAGCCTTTTCAGGAGCCAACGACTTCCTTGAGAAATACAAGAACGACGCCAATGCCATTATTGGTCACTTCGGACTTGGATTTTACTCGGCTTTCATGGTAGCCAAAAAGGTGGAAATCATTACCAAGTCGTGCAAGGAAGGAGCTCAGGCGGTGAAGTGGACTTGCGACGGAAGTCCTGAGTTTACCATTGAAGATTGCGACAAGGCCGACCGTGGTACCGACATCGTGCTCTATATCGACGATGATTGCAAGGAATTCCTCGAAGAGTCACGCATCTCTACCCTGCTGAAGAAATACTGTAGCTTCTTGCCCGTACCCGTTGCTTTTGGCAAAAAGAAAGAATGGAAAGATGGCAAGCAGGTAGAAACTGCCGAGGATAACATTATCAACGAGACTACTCCGCTGTGGACGCGTAAGCCCAGCGAACTGAAGGACGAAGATTATAAGGCGTTCTATCGCGATCTTTATCCGATGTCCGATGAACCGTTGTTCTGGATTCACCTGAATGTAGATTATCCGTTCCATCTGACCGGTGTGCTCTACTTCCCGAAGGTAAAGAGCAATATCGAACTGACTAAGAATAAGATACAGCTCTATTGCAATCAGGTGTATGTAACCGATTCTGTCGAAGGCATCGTGCCCGACTTCCTGACTCTGCTTCATGGTGTGCTTGATTCGCCGGATATTCCGTTGAACGTATCGCGTTCGTACCTGCAGAGCGATTCCAATGTGAAGAAGATCTCTACCTATATCACCAAGAAGGTATCCGACCGTCTGCAATCTATCTTCAAGAACGACCGCAAGCAGTTCGAAGAAAAGTGGAACGACCTGAAGATCTTCATCAACTACGGTATGCTGACTCAGGAAGATTTCTACGACAGAGCCAAAGATTTCGCCCTTTTCATCGACACCGATTCCAAGTACTATACGTTCGATGAGTATAAGACGTTGATCAAGGATAATCAGACAGACAAGGACGGCAATCTGATCTATCTATATGCCAACAACAAGGACGAGCAATACAGCTACATTGAAGCCGCTAAGAACAAAGGCTATAATGTGCTGTTGATGGACGGTCAGTTGGACATTGCCGTAGTAGGTATGTTGGAGCAAAAACTGGAAAAAGCACGCTTCACCCGTGTAGACAGCGACGTGATTGACAATCTGATTGTGAAGGAAGACAAGAAAACCGAAGTGCTCGAAGGAGCTAAGCAGGAGGCGCTTGCACACTTGTTCAAGAGTCAGCTGCCTACGATTGAGAAGGCTGACTTCCACGTTTCCGCTCAGGCGTTGGGCGAAAATGTAGCACCGGTGATGATCACACAGAGCGAATATATGCGCCGTATGAAGGAAATGGCTAATATCCAAGCTGGAATGAGCTTCTATGGAGAAATGCCTGACATGTTCAATCTGGTGCTCAATGCTGATCATCCGCTGGTTAAGGAAGTGTTGGCTGGTGAAGAAGCTGCCTGTGGTGCAGAAATCGCTCCGGTTCAGAAGGAAATGGACGAAGTTCATAACCGCCGGACAGAGTTGAAGAAAGCTCAGGAAGGTAAGAAGGATGAGGAAATTCCTACAGCAGAGAAAGACGAAGTGAACGAACTCGATAAAAAGTGGGAAGAACTGAAGAAGCAGAAAGAGAATATTTGGGCCGGATATGCTTCAACGAACAAAGTTATCCGCCAGCTTATCGATTTGGCTTTGCTTCAGAATGGTATGCTGAAAGGTGCTTCGCTGAACGACTTTGTCAAGAGAAGCCTGGAACTCATTAAGTAATCATTCTTTTTCTACCAGATATATGGAGGATGTGTTTCCTATGGAAATGCATCCTCTTTTTTGTGTATGGAGTTTGCTGCTCATACCAGTGGAAAATATGGTCTACAGATCTCCTTTTGTGCGCTTTATTGAAAAACGTGGTTGTATAGTTTTGAGTGTTATCAGAGTTTTTTATATGTTTGTATATGATTTGCCGGATGTTGCGTATCTGTTTGTAGGTAAGGTTTTCCGGATGCATCCTGAAACAGTCGGACTATCGGTATGAAAGAATGTATGAATAACTATAAATTTGTTGTATATGAAGTTTATATCATGGAATGTAAACGGGCTGCGTGCCTGTAACGATAAAGGGTTTGGAGATGCTTTCAAGCGGTTGGATGCCGATTTCTTCTGTCTGCAGGAAACCAAAATGCAGGAAGGACAATTGGACTTGCAGTTCGAGGGTTATACTTCCTATTGGAATTATGCAGAAAAGAAAGGCTATTCGGGAACGGCTATCTTTACCCGCCATACTCCGATACAGGTTACGAAAGGCATTGATATTGAGCATCATGACAAGGAAGGACGTGTCATCACGCTTGAAATGCCCGATTTTTATCTGGTTACCGTGTATACTCCCAATTCGCAGGACGAACTCCGGCGGCTTGATTATCGTATGACGTGGGAAGATGATTTCCGGAATTACCTTCTTTCGCTTGATGCCCGTAAGCCGGTTGTCGTATGTGGTGATTTGAATGTGGCCCACAAGGAAATAGACCTTAAAAATCCGAAGACCAATCGCCGCAATGCAGGTTTCACTGACGAAGAACGGGAAAAATTTTCCGTTTTGCTGGAATCTGGCTTTACCGATACGTTCCGCTATTTCTATCCGGAGCAAAAAGATATCTATTCGTGGTGGTCTTACCGTTTTCGTGCCCGTGAAAAGAATGCGGGGTGGCGTATTGACTATTTTCTGACTTCCAACCGTCTGCAACCGTTGCTGAAAGATGCAAAAATACATACCGATATATATGGTTCCGATCATTGTCCGGTAGAAGTTGATATTGATTTTTAGTATCTTTTTTCGGGTGCATTGCTAAAAAGCGCGATGAAATCGTGCTTTTTAGTAGACTATTTTTTATATTTGAGCATTAATCTCATATCTATGAACTCATTAGTCGGTTGTAAACCATGAAAAGATATTTGTTGCTTTTGGTATTGGCATTGTGCTGTTTTTACATAGCGCAGGCTCAGAAAGTTGGGCTTGTGTTAAGTGGTGGTGGTGCTAAAGGCATGACTCATATCGGTATTATCCGAGCTTTGGAAGAAAACAATATTCCCATCGACTATATCGCAGGAACTTCCATGGGAGCTATTGTCGGTTCTTTATATGCCATGGGATATTCGCCCGATGACATGGAGGCGCTTTTGCGTTCTCCCGACTTTAAACGCTGGTATTCCGGGCAGGTGGAACCTCAGTATGAATATTATTTTAAGAAAGGACGGCCTACGCCGGAGTTTCTTAATATCCGTTTTGCTTTTAGGGATTCATTGCGTGCCAAGTCGTTAAGACTGCCTACCAGTATGGTCAATCCTATACAGATGAACTTGGTCTTCGTAGAGCTTTTTGCACGTTCTACGGCGGCGTGTCATGGCAATTTTGACGATTTGTTTGTTCCTTTCCGCTGTATAGCTTCCGATGTATACAATAAGAAGCCTCTGGTGATGCGTAATGGAGATTTGGGCGATGCTGTCAGGGCCTCTATGAGCTTTCCGTTTGTGTTCAAGCCGATCGAAATAGACAGCATACTGGCTTATGATGGCGGTATTTATAATAATTTCCCTACAGATGTGATGCGTGAGGATTTCCATCCTGATGTGATCATCGGCAGCGTGGTAGCTGCGAATCCCAGTAAACCGAATGAAAACGATCTGATGAGCCAGATTGAAAATATGGTGATGCAAAAGACCGACTATTCCATTCCGGATTCGTTGGGCATAGTGATGACTTTCAAATACGATGATGTCAGTTTACTGGACTTTGACCGCTTGGACGAGTTGCATGATATCGGCTATAACCGTACGATGAGTATCATGGACTCCATAAAAAGCCGCATTCATCGACGGGCAAATGCTGACAACGTGCGTCTGCGGCGAATGGTATATCGGAGTAATCTTCCGCAATTTCGTTTCCGTGACATTTATATTGAAGGTGCCAATGCGCAGCAGCAGGCCTATATAAAAAAGGAATTTCATGACGATCCTCATGAAGTGTTTACTTATGAGGATTTGAAACGGGGATATTTCCGCTTGCTGGCCGATAACATGATTTCGGAAATTATCCCTCATGCGGTTTATGACCCGCAAACAGACCTTTATTCCCTCCGGTTAAAGGTAAAGATGGAAGATAATTTTTCGGTGCGCATTGGTGGAAGCGTATCTACTACCAGTTCCAATCAGATTTATTTGGGAGTGGGTTATCAGAACTTGAATTATTATTCGAAGGAAGTGACGATTGACGGGCAGATAGGAAAAATCTACAATAATGCCCAGTTTATGGCTCGGTTCGATTTGCCGACACGTGTGCCTACTTCTTACCGTCTGATCGGTTCGATCAGTACATTTGATTATTATAAAAAGGATAAACTGTTTTCGAGGCACGATATTCCTTCATTTAATTCGAAAGACGAGCGTTTCCTGAAACTGATGGTTTCCTTGCCCTTTCTTGCCAACAAACGGGCTGAATTTAGCTTTGGAATAGGAAAACTGGAGGATAATTACTTCCAGTCGAATGTGATCGATTTTGAGAAGGATCGTTCGGATCAAAGTATGTATCGTTTGTTGGGAGGGGCTATAGGCTTTTATGGGAGTACGCTTAATGCCAGACAATATGCTACGAAAGGCTATTATGAAAAATTGATTGCACAGATTTTCACCGGAAAGGAAAAGTTCATTCCTGGAAATTCTCCGGAAACGGCTACGTGGAAAGAAAGGCAGTCGTGGCTTCAGATTTCTTATATGAAAGAAGCCTACCATACCATGAGCCCGAAGTTTACCTTAGGCTGGATGGCCGAGGCTGTTTATTCTTCGAAGAATTTTTCGGAGAACTATACGGCCACCATGATGCAGGCATGCGATTTTTCGCCTACTCCACACAGCGAATTGATGTATAACGAAGCTTTTCGCGCCAATCAGTACATAGCGGCAGGTATTAAGCCGATATATGTATTGAATGATATGTTTCAGGTTCGCACCGAATTTTATGGATTTGTGCCAATTTTCCCCATTAAGAAGAACTCTTTTAATAAGGCATATTATGGAAAAGTATTCAGTCGCTTCGAATATTTGGGAGAATTGTCCGTCGTATGCCATTTGCCCTTTGGAGCTATTTCAGCATACGTAAATCACTATAGTTCACCGAGAAAGGAGTGGAATGTAGGTATTACGTTAGGATGGCAGTTATTCAATTATAGGTTTATTGAATGATTTTTTTCAAAAAAATAGGAGAATTGTTTGCTAATTCAAAAATATGCTGTATCTTTGCACCCGTTAAACAAAGAGGCCGCGTAGCTCAACTGAATAGAGTAGCTGACTACGGATCAGCCGGTTACAGGTTTGAATCCTGTCGCGGTCACAAGTTTTCATAATAATAGAAGGTCGCGTAGCTCAACTGAATAGAGTAGCTGACTACGGATCAGCCGGTTACAGGTTTGAATCCTGTCGCGATCACAGAGAACCCCTGCAAGAGATTTGTCGGGGTTTTTTGTTTATACCCACAGATCCCCACTTATGCGTGATTTTTTTCCTAGTTAGCTAATATTTTTTTCCTAACTGGGAAAAAATATTTTCCTAACTGGGCAGAATTTGCTGGACTATTTGTTTGAGGATTATGAGGTGAGATAAAATAAAAAATGGAGTAGAAAGCTATCCACATTCTTTCTACTCCATTTTTTTGTTTTCTTTGCTATTGTGATATCAGCATTTGATGTTTAACTCATTCAAGATGTTGCGTATGGCTTCGAACGTGGTGATTCGCGTTGGAACTAGCGGGAGACGCAATTTGTTTTCGATCATGCCCATGGCGTTTAGCATCGCTTTTACTCCTGCAGGATTACCGTCGACAAACAACAACTTGAAAAGTTCGGCAAATTTATGATGAATCGTCAGTGCATTGGCATAATCACCCTGCAAGGCCAGGCGTACCATGCGGCTGAATTCGCGCGGAAAGGCATTTCCGATGACCGATATGATGCCGACAGCCCCTAAGGTGATCAGGGGGAAGGTCATGCCGTCATCGCCCGAAATAACGTCAAAATTTGCGGGTTTGTTCTTGATGATGTCGTCCATTTGGGTGATGTCGCCCGAAGCTTCTTTTATGGCGATGACATTCTTGAAATCGCGTGCAATGCGCAAAGTCGTTTCGGCTTTCATGTTGACTCCTGTACGTCCGGGTACGTTATAAAGTACAATCGGGAGCTCTGTAGCTTCGGCGATGGCTTTATAATGCTGATATATGCCTTCCTGCGATGGCTTGTTGTAGTATGGTACCACAGACAAAATAGCATCTACACCTGTAAAATCGTCGTTTTTCAACGTTTCTATCACGGCGCGTGTATTATTTCCGCCTACTCCCAGCAAGATTGGGATTCGGCCGTTCACGCGTTCGATGACTTTTTTCTTAATGGTTCTTTTTTCGTCTTCGGTCAGCGTGGGAGTTTCAGCCGTTGTGCCGAGTACGCACAGAAAATCGGCATTGTTTTGCAGCAAGTAATCTACCATACGCATCAGTGCGTCGTAGTCTACGCTTTCATCCTCTTTGAACGGAGTAATCAGTGCTACTCCCATTCCTTTCAATCTTGTCTGTATCATGAGTTTTATAAGTATGTCTTAATGATTCGCAAAAGTACGATTTTTTTCGATTTAGCCTACAAATATAACCATTAAAAAAGTTTTCACTAGAAAAATGTTAGGAAATAAGTTCCAAAAACTCGTCTTCGTTCATTATCTTTATACCTAGTTTCTGGGCTTTTTCGAGTTTGGCAGGCCCCATATTGTCGCCAGCCAAGATAAAGGAAGTCTTCGAAGAGATGCTTCCGGAATTTTTTCCTCCGTTTTTCTCGATCAGAGCTTTGTATTCATCGCGCGAGTGATGCTGGAATACTCCGCTGATCACGATGGATTGTCCGCTCAGCTTATCGGTATATCCGCTCAGGTCTTCTTCGCTTCTCGAAAACTGGAGTCCGGCCTCTTTCAGCCGTTCTACCAGCTGACGGTTCGAAGCGTTGGCAAAGTAGCTGACGATGCTTTGCGCTATTTTTTCTCCGATTTCATCGATATTTGTCAGAGTGGCCATATCGGCTTGTTCCAGTTCTTCGATATTGGCAAACGACTTGGCAATCTTTTTGGCTACGGTTTCGCCGACAAATCGGATACCCAAAGCGAAAAGTACCCTTTCGAAAGGCACATCTTTACTGCTGGCAATTCCTTTGATTATGTTATCGGCAGACTTTTCTCCCATTCGTTCCAGGTCTTTTATGTCGTCGGCTGTAAGTGTATACAGGTCGGCAGCATTCGCTATCAGTCCTTTACGATAGAACATGTCTACTGTTTCAGGTCCCAGTCCGTCAATGTTCATGGCCCGGCGGCTGATGAAATGCTCTATTTTTCCTTTGATTTGCGGAGGACATGCCGTTTCGTTCGGGCAGTAATGGGCGGCTTCTCCTTCGTAGCGTATCAGCTGGCTTCCACACTCCGGACAGCGGGTGATGAATTTGACCTTTTCGCCTATCAGCATAGTACGGGCTTCTTTGTCTACCCCGGTTATTTTAGGGATGATTTCTCCTCCTTTTTCTACATAGACCATGTCGCCTATGTGCAGGTCCAGGCCTTCGATGATGTCAGCGTTGTGGAGGGAGGCACGTTTGACGATGGTACCGGACAGCTGAACGGGGTCCAGGTTGGCAACAGGAGTGATGGCTCCGGTTCTTCCTACCTGATAAGTCACTTTGTTCAGTCGGGTCAGGGCACGCTCTGCCTGAAATTTGTATGCAATGGCCCATCGGGGTGACTTGGCGGTATATCCCAAATTCTTTTGCTGTCTCAGACTGTTTACTTTCAGCACAATGCCATCTGTCGCTACGGGCAGGTTTTTACGTTCCGTATCCCAATAGTTGATATAGTCCATAACCTCTTGTAAGGTATGTGCTTTTTTCATGTGTTCCGATATCTTGAACCCCCATTGCGCGGCAGTTTGCAGGTTTTCGTAATGCCCGTCGCACGGCAGATTCTCGCCAAGCAGGTAATATAAGTACGAATCGAGTTTGCGCGAGGCTACGATAGCGGAGTTTTGCAGTTTTAAAGTGCCCGAAGCCGCATTTCTCGGATTGGCAAATAGCGGCTCTTCGCGCGCTTCTTTTTCCCGGTTCAGCTCTTCAAAAACAACCCAAGGCATCAATATCTCACCTCTGATTTCGAAAGAAGGAGGATAATTGCCGTGTAATACCAGAGGTATACAGCGTATGGTCTTTACATTGTCCGTTACGTCATCTCCTTTTTCTCCGTCTCCCCGGGTGACTGCGCGTATCAGTTTTCCATCCTCGTAAGTCAGCGATATGGAAGTGCCGTCATATTTAAGTTCGCAGCAGATCTCGAAATCTTCATTCAGGGCTTTCTTAACCCGTTCGTAGAATTCGGCAACTTCGCTTTCCGAATAGGTGTTCCCCAAAGAAAGCATAGGGTATTTGTGGGCTACCTGGGTAAAGTTTTTGTTGATATCGCTTCCGACGCGCATGGTAGGAGAATTTTCATCCTGATATTCAGGGTGTTCTTTCTCAAGATCCTGTAATTCGCGCATCATGTCGTCGAATTGTTTATCTGATATTTCGGGAGCGTTCAGCACGTAGTAATTGTAATTGTGCCTGTGCAGCTCGGCACGCAGTTCCTCTATTCTTTCTTTTATATTCATAATATATCTGGTTCAATTGTCTGAATGCAAAAATAGCGGTTTCTCTGCGAATATTCTTACTTTTGTTGCGTGAAAATAGAACTTGCTGTATTTTTGCAAAAAATCAAGTAATATGCGTATAGACATTATCACAGTTCTGCCGGAAATGATTGAAGGATTCTTCAATTGTTCGATTATGAAGCGTGCTCAGAACAAGGGACTCGCGGAAATATGTATTCATAATCTGCGTGATTATACTGAAGACAAATATCGCCGTGTGGATGATTATCCTTTCGGAGGATTTGCTGGAATGGTTATGAAGATAGAGCCTATTGAGCGTTGCATCAACAGCCTGAAAGCAGAACGAAACTATGATGAAGTAATATTTACCACCCCGGATGGGGAAAAGTTTTGTCAGCCTATGGCTAATACGCTGTCGCTGGCGCAAAACCTCATTATTCTTTGCGGTCACTTTAAGGGCATCGACTATCGTATCCGTGAGCACCTTATTACGAAGGAGGTCAGCATAGGAGATTATGTGCTTACCGGAGGCGAACTGGCTGCGGCTGTTATGGCCGATGCAATTGTGCGTATTATTCCCGGTGTTATATCAGACGAACAATCTGCTCTGTCCGATTCGTTTCAGGACAATTTGCTGGCTGCGCCTGTGTATACTCGCCCTGCTGATTATAAAGGATGGAAGGTTCCTGAAATTTTACTTTCGGGCCATGAGGCTAAAATAAAGGAATGGGAGCTACAACAGTCCTTGGAACGTACCAGAAGACTTCGTCCTGACTTGTTGGGGGAATAGAGAATCAACCTGGAAACAGAAATAAAAGTTGTATGAAAACAAGAAAAGAGGACTTTCGTTGAAATGTCCTCTTTTCTTGTTTTTGTATGCGAAGGATGTGCTGTTGTAATCTATTACACCTCAAGCGCACCGATAATATCGCGTACGGAACTGAATTTATGTCTTTCCAAGTAGTCGTTGATACCTTCGGCAACTTTGATGGTGACAGTAGGATCAATGAAGTTTGCAGTACCGATTTGTATAGCAGAGGCTCCAGCTAGCATAAATTCTACTGCGTCTTTCCAGTTCATGATTCCTCCTAAACCAATGACAGGTATTTTTACTGCTTTGGCAACTTGCCATACCATGCGCAGGGCAATGGGTTTGACTGCTGCTCCTGACATACCGCCTGTAATGGTAGAGAGTATGGGGCGTCTTTTTTCGGCATCGATAGCCATTCCAAGCAGAGTATTGATCAATGAAACGCTGTCGGCACCTGCTCCTTCGGCAGCTCGGGCTATTTCGGTAATGTCGGTGACATTGGGAGACAGTTTCACAATAAGCGTTTTTTTATAGACCGAGCGTACGGCTTTTACTACTTCTTCAGCGCCTTTGCTTGTTACGCCAAAAGACATTCCTCCTTGTTTTACGTTCGGGCAGGAGATGTTTAATTCAATGGCAGGAATTTTGTCAAGTTCGTTAATGATAGAAGCGGTTTCGGCATAATCTTCGACAGTTGCTCCCGACACATTAACAATCATATTGGTCTGGATATCTTTTATTCTGGGATAGATGTGTTCAACAAAGTAATGGACACCCTTATTTTGCAGTCCCACAGCGTTTAACATGCCTGAAGGGGTTTCTGCCATACGGGGATATGGGTTTCCTTCACGTTTGTGAAGAGTGGTTCCTTTTACAATAATACCCCCTATTCGCGCTATATCTATAAAGTCTGCAAACTCCTCACCGTATCCAAATGTTCCGGATGCTGTCATTACCGGATTTTTCATTTGTAATTCACCGATATTTACACTTAAATCTGCCATAATAATCTATTTATATTAAAAACCGGACCTTCTTTACATACGCATAAATGCCCTTCTGTGGTGTTTTCTACACAGCACAGGCAGGCGCCTAAACCACAAGCCATCATGTTTTCCAATGAGACTTCGCAGTTGACACCTTTGCTTTTGGCATATTTGGCTACAGCCATCATCATTGGCTTGGGCCCGCAAGTATAAATCTGTTCAAAGTCTATTTGGTTTAAAATGGAATGCTGTGTTACATATCCCTTTTCGCCATGGCTGCCATCTTCTGTAGTGGTATAGACTGGACCGTATTGGGCAAATTGCTCCAGTTGGAGCAGATCTTTACTGCTTCTGGCACCTAAAAGGAAGGTGGGTTTGTGGCCGTTTTTAGCCAGTTGCTCTCCCAGGTAAAGCATGGGGGCAGTTCCTACACCTCCACCTACCAATAACAGCTTGTCAGAAGCTTTTTGAGGCATTGTAAAGCCATTTCCCAAGGGAAGTACAACATTGATCGTATCACCTGTTTTTGCCTCTCCCAAGCGCTTAGTTCCGTCTCCGACTAATTGAACCAGGAACCATACTTCGTTGCGGGAAGTATCTACATAATTGATGGATATTGGCCGGCGCAAAAAAGTAGTGGGTGATCCGTCTACTCGAATTTCTGCAAATTGCCCAGGGCGCATCTCCGGAAGAGGAGAAGATGAGGTCAATTTTAGTAAAGCGTAATTTGTATGCAGTCTGATGTTTTCTGCTACAATAAGATCTAAAATGTATTTTTTCATATTCAATTAAGAGATATTTATCTTCGTGTGGCAAAGATACGCCAATTTATGGAAATAGGCATTTTTACAGATTATTTTTCGGGTTTGAATATTTCGTAAGTATTATCGTCGAAGAAAATTCTTATTTCCGTTATTTTCTTTGCAGGCTTTTCTTTATAGATAACTTCTTGTCTAACAATGCTATTAGGACTGTTCTGAGGCGTTCCTAATGCGATTTCCTTGCGATTTTCAGTTTTGTCTGTCCCATTGGACGGATTTTCTGCATTCTCAGCAAATAAGGGATAGTCGAAATCCGGGCAACTAGCAGTGGAGTAAGATGAGTCTTTGCTCATTTCTCCATTACCTGTCAGTAGCCACTCTAAATTAATATCGCTATAACGTTGGTGAAGGCGAAGGATAACTTCGGTACTTGGATATTTGTTGCGTTCTCCCAATATGTGTGAAATGGTGGCTTGGGCTACGCCGATGCTCTCGGCAAAGGCACCAGCCGTTAATTTCTCACGGTCCATAATCATTTTTAATCGGTCCTTTATGCTCATACCATATATTATTATGAATGTATTTTTGTATTTTATGGATTACAAAGATAAAGTATTAAAATTACAATAGCAAATATATTTTTGTAAATACAGTATTATACATAAGTAATGGAATTATTTCGTTTGTTATATATACGATTGTAATAACCCTGTTTATATGTTAATCTTTTAGTTTATAATTCATATATAAATAAATGATATGCAGTTGATTATCGTATCGTATTATGGCTTATTTATTCTATTAACTGGTTATTATTATATATCAGTTATATTTTATTTAAATTTTCACAATAGATAATCCTTCTAATCTACTGATTCTATTGATATTGATTTTATTATAGATATGAATATGTATTCTATTGACTCATACATATTATATTTGTGATTAAGTGCTATACTTTTGGAATGGTATGTACGATGATTAAGATTTATGTATTTTGGGAATATTATTTATAGTATTTAAGTATTATTATAAATGTAATATTCGTGATTTACTTTATTGAATATTACAATTGAAAAGAATCTGTGAAGTTAAACCTTCTCTAATTATGCTAACACCTAGGTTTAAACAAAGAAAATCTGGTTAAACCTAAAATTTGGGGCTTAATTTTACCGGATATGTGATCGGGGTGCAAATTTGTGATTCTAAAAAGCTTTATTTGGCTATAATCTGTTGAAAAACAGAATAATATATCCGATTTCCTATTTATAAATAACTTCGCTTCTAGAAAATAATGGCTTTGAGCATGAATTAATAATAGGAATGAATGGTAGAAGAGGAAAAAGTGAAGTTGCCGTTAATGAATCTTGTGAATAGTCGGAAAAAACTATTATAAAGAAATAGATCCCCTAAGGGGACTTATAAGCTTTGCCGACTATTCACTTCTTATTTGCAGCTTGCTGATTGTAAGTAGTGCAGATAATATGTAAACGAAAGATGTTACAGACTATTGTTATAGCAAATAAGTATAAGGATATTTTATTCTTTTTAGTGTAGTATTTTGAAAACTAATTCTCGAAGAAGCTCACTATCTGTCAATGATGAGTTACCAATACCTTTTGATTTGGCATCAGTATACCTGATCTCCCCTATGATTTGCATTGTCTTTACACCACTGTATCGTTTCATGGCAGTTTGGTATTCCCTGGCTTGCCATGGACTTTTCAATCCCAGGAAAGAGGCAATTCCCTGTTCTGATTTTTCTGGTGCATAATAGGCTAACATGAGGTTTGAATAAAAGCCAAAAAGTAAAGATAAGGTCATCTGTAAAGGATTGGTTTTAGGATTTTTCTCAAAATAGTTTATTATCTGATTAGCTTTTAGAACATTCCTTTCTACCAATGCACTTCGAAGCTCAAAGTTATTATAGTCTTTGCTTATACCTATGTTACGTTCAATTTGTTCTGGGGTGACACGAGTCTGCCCCTTAGGAAGTGTAATGATTAATTTTTCCAACTCTCCAGTCAGCCGACTAAGGTCTGTGCCCACAAAGTCGGCTAACATAGAAGTGGCTTTAGGCTCCAGATCTACCCCTTTACGTTTCATATAGGAAGTGATAAATGCCGGAAGTTGGGCCTCTTTTAGCTTCTTTGATTCGAATAAGATGCCCACTTTCTCTATTTCAGCAGCTAATTTTTTCCTTCGGTCCAGTACTCCATGTTTGTGGCACATGACCAGTATGGTGGATCTGAGAGGCTTTTGCAGGTAATAGGAAAGTTCGTCTATATTGCGAATCGATTGAGCTTCTTTCACTATAACGACCTGGTGTTCGGACATCATAGGATATCGCTTGGCTGCATTGATGACTGTAGCGATATCTACGTCTGCACCATAAACTACAGAAAGGTTGAATTCCTTTTCCGTATCAGTCAGAACATTGTCCATGATATAATCAGAGATGAGGTCAATATAGTATGCCTCTTCCCCCATCAGATAGTAGATAGGACGATACTGTTTCGAGCGTAGTTCTCTTAAAATATCATCACATGTTATCTCTTGTTTTGTCATATAAATGGAGTGGTTTTACCAGTCGAATTTCAGATGTTTTACGGTTTTTTTCTCATCGATAATCATACGTAAAGACTCTATTCCGATACCTACATGTTCTGCTACGTAGTTTTGGGTTACGAGATTGTCGCTTTTTTCTGTTTTGACACCTTCCGGAATCATAGGCTGATCGGAAACCAGAAGCAGAGCACCAGTAGGAATGTGGTTAGCAAATCCACAGCTGAATAAGGTGGCGGTTTCCATATCGACAGCCATTGCTCTAGTTTTCTTCAGATACTCCTTGAAGGCGTCGTCGTGCTCCCAGATTCGTCGGTTAGTAGTATAAACGGTACCGGTCCAGTAATCGCGGCCATAGTCACGAATAGCAGATGAAACGGCACGCTGTAGCATAAATGCAGGCAGTGACGGCACTTCTGGAGGAAAATAATCATTGGAGGTACCTTCTCCACGAATTGCGGCAATGGGAAGAATAAGATCCCCTATTTTATTTTTACGGTCAATTCCTCCGCATTTCCCCAAAAACAGGCATGCTTTGGGATGAATAGCACTTAATAAATCCATGATAATTGCCGCATTGGGACTTCCCATTCCAAAGTTTACTATCGTTATGCCTTCAGCTCTTGCTGATATCATATTGGCATCTCTTCCTAAGATTGGTACATTAAACTTTTCGGCAAAGATTTCTACATACTTATTGAAATTAGTCAGCAATATATACTCATCAAAATCTTCCAGACTACGTTTTGTGTAACGAGGTAACCAATTAGCTACAATTTCTTCCTTTGTTTTCATAAGATTTCATTATTTTTGCACCTTCTAAAAAGGATGCATCTATTATTAAATTCACAAATGTAGTAAATGTTATCGTTAAATTTGCCAGCATTCGATGCTAAAATTATCGTAAAAGATGGGAAAAAGGCTATTTTCGACATAATACGTCGCCGATATGTAGCATTGACACCAGAAGAATGGGTTCGCCAGCATTTTGTTCACTTCCTGTTGACTTATAAAGGATATCCGCAGGCTTTAATGGCTAATGAAGTACAGTTGCAATTGAATGGGACAAGAAAACGCTGTGATACTGTGCTTTATCGTCGCGATCTTAGTGCACAGATGATTGTAGAATACAAAGCACCGGATGTAGTGATTACACAAGCTGTATTCAATCAGATAACGCGCTATAATATGGTGCTTAAGGTAGATTATCTGGTGGTAAGCAACGGTATACAACATTATTGTTGTCGTATGGATTACGAGCGGAATACTTATACCTTTTTGCAGGACATACCGGATTACCGGTTGTTATAGCGTGTATTCAGTTCGTCGTAAATCAGTCTTGAGATGAATGCAATGATAGAAGCGTTTTCTTGATCGGTTTCGTATGAGTTCATCACAAAGATTGCAATGTAATATTTCACCCCGCAAGGTAGCGTGACGAAGCCCAGATCATTGTCTGCAAGCTTCATTCCGTTTGGGGTCCGATCGGACGAACCGGTCTTATGCCCTACTTGAGTGCAGGGAGGTAATAGGCCTTTTAACTTATCTGTGCCAGTAGTTGTACCCAGCATGATTTCTGTGAGAAACTCTTTGTAATTGTTGGCAAACAGCGTTTTTGTATCTGCAATGAAAAGCAGCCGGGTTGCTTCTGACGGGTAACTCCAATTGTTATAAGGCGCCTTTTCCGGATCCTGATGCATGGTGTTTTCTGTTTCCGAAAGATGGAAATTCTTGATACCCAGCTTTCTTATGTAGCTATCTACTTTTGAGATGCCTCCTGCATAATCTATTAAAATGTCACAGGCGTTGTTGTCACTGAGTGAGACACTGTATTTCAATAAGTCACGTAGTGAGATATTGATGTCTTGATTGGGGTATTTGTCTCGTAAGGGACTATAGGTATTCTTCTGTAGCTGAGACGAGCTGATGTGCAAAATACTATCCAAAGATGTGCCGGCATGATCCATTTTATCTAAAACGGCCAATGCTATATGAAATTTGAAAACACTAAGGAGCGGATAACGTAAATTGTTGTTATAGAGTATCGTATCTCCCCTTTCCGTCAGAACGGAGACTCCTACCGTAGCTTTTTTGTTTTTCAGGAAGTCTGAAATTCTGGATTGTAATGTTGTGTTTTGTGCACAGAGAGTTGTTACACTAAACAAATAACTTACTAAAATGAATGTAGTTCTCAGTTTCATGGCGTTTCCTCATGAAAAAAAGTCCGATCTGTCTTTTGCAAAGTAATGCGGACAAATCGGACTTTTTTTATTCTTTTTTAATCAGCGTCAGCTATTTTTCTTCTGCTTCTTGTCGGCTTTTCCTTTACTGGCTCTTCTTTATGTTCAGGAGTTACTCCAGCCAGTTCGGGGTCTATCATGATGCGTCCGCAATATTCACATACAATGACTTTTTTGCGTGAGCGAATATCCAGTTGTCTCTGAGGCGGAATCTTATTGAAGCAACCGCCACATGCGTCACGTTGTACATAGACGATGCCCAGACCGTTGCGTGAATTCTTACGGATTCGTTTGAACGACTGAAGCAGACGAGGCTCTATTTTGGTTTCAAGGTCTTTAGCCTTATCTCTCAGTTTTTCTTCTTCCTGCTTGGTTTCAGAAATAATTTCGTCCAGCTCGTTCTTCTTTACTTCCAAGTCTTTCTTTCTTTCTTCCAGGGTGTTTGAGCTTTCTGCCTCTTCAGCAGTCTTTGCCTGTTCCTGTGCAGTAAACTCTTTGATTCTTTTTTCGCAGAGTTCGATTTCCAGTGTCTGGAATTCAATTTCTTTGGTCAGGAAATCATATTCCCGGTTATTGCGGACATTATCCTGTTGTTCTTTGTATTTTGCAACAGAAGCTTTAGCTGCCTCTATCTCAACTTTTTTGCCTGCTATAGAAGTCTTCAGTTCTGCAATTTCAGATTTAATTCTTTCGATACGAGTACTTAAACCTGCTATTTCATCCTCCAGATCCTGCACTTCTAACGGCAGTTCGCCTCTTAATGTTTTAATTTCGTCGATTTTGGACAAGGTTGTCTGTAGTTGGTACAACGTTTTCAACTTTTGTTCCACGGTCAGTTCTTGTGGATCTTTTTTTGCTTCTTTAGCCATTGCTTTACATGTATTTTATGGGATTTGTATTTACTTTAGTCATTTGTATGTCCAAAGTGGGAAACAAATCCCTGATTATTGTATAAAATATTTCTTTCGTATATTGTTCGCTCTCATAATGCCCTATTTCGGCCAGCAGTATTTCTGTGTCAAGGCCAAAATAGTCATGGTATTTTATTTCACCGGTAATGAAGACATCTGCCTGATTGCGTATGGCATGAGGGATTAAAAAGGATCCCGCACCACCACATAAAGCTACAGTCTGTATTTCCCTTCCTGTCAGTTTATTGTGTTTCAGACATCCCACTTCGAACGTTTTCTTTATCCTTTTCAGGAATTCCAGCTCTGTTTCAGGATGTTCCAGTTCTCCAATCAGACCTGAGCCAGCCTGTCCCCATGAGTTTTGCAGCGGGTACAGGTCGTAAGCAGGCTCTTCGTAAGGGTGTGCGTGAAGCAGCGCTTTGATTGCTTCTGCCTTTTTGTATGCAGGCAGCACAGTTTCTATCCGCACTTCCTTTTCGGTATGCAACTCTCCAATGTTTCCACAAAAGGGATGTGTACCCTCCGATGCACGGAAGGTGCCCTCTCCTACTACATTGTAACTGCATGAATCATAGTTGCCTATGCAGCCGCAACCTGCATCGAATAAAGCCTTTCGGACCGATTCTGCTTGCATCAGCGGTACGAATGTTACCAGCTTCAACAGAGAGTTTTCTTTCGGCAGCAGAATACGGGTGTTTTTTAATCCGATTTTCTCTGCTATTTTAAAATTGACTCCTTGCTGCAGATTATCCAGATTGGTATGGGCTGCATAGATGACAAGGTCGTTTTTGATAGCCTTCAGAATGCAACGTTCTACATAATCCTTTCCTGTAATGGATTTGTATCCTTTAAAAATAAGCGGATGATGCGCAATGATCAGGTTATATCCTAAAGCAATTGCTTCATCCAGAACGGATTCGGTAACGTCAAGACACAACAAAGCCCCTGTTGCTTCCGCATCTGTCAATCCTATTTGCAAACCGGCATTGTCAAATCCGTCTTGCAATGGCAGAGGCGCGAACCGTTCAAGGGCGCATACTACTTCCTTTATCTTCATATAAATGGAAAAAATTGTCTGCAAATATACGAAAAAAGCATGTACGCAACTCTGATTTTTGTTTTTTTTAGAAATAGAGCAGAGTATTGGGGAATAAATTAGGACTAAAAAGAATGGGAAAAAACAAGGAAAGTGCGTTATGCTTTCTCGCAGGATATGGATTATTGCGGATAAAATCCGACAAGCTTATCCGGAGAGAGGCATGACACACTTTCCTTATTCTTGTATATTGCTTTGGGGTATGGGTGCAGGTTTATTCTTTACTTAGCTGCTTGGAATACAGACTGTCGATAATTCCGTCTGCCAGTCCTATTACAGGTACATGGATGTATTCGGCCTTTACGATATTGGCTATGGTCAGGAATATTTCGGCGGCCGGTACAATGACATCTGCGCGGTCGGCTTTCAGACTGAATTCATTCATGCGCTGTTCGGGTGTCAGCGGTTTGAGTTCATCGTATAATCCTTGCAAAGAAGCGATAGGCATCCTCATCTTCTTTTTATCCTTTTTCTCGGCCAGACGATACAGTTTATTGATGTTTCCTCCCGATCCGATGATGTTGATACCTTGGAAGTCGGCCGTAAGCCGTGTCAGGTCGTCTTTCATCTGTGCCCAGGTTTCATCTTTTACGGCTCCGCTCAGGATGCGTACGGTTCCTATATTGTACGAAAGCGACTGAACCAATTCACCATTGGTCAGCAGGTTGATTTCTGTACTTCCACCGCCGACATCTACATAAATATAGTTTCCGGTACGGTCTTCCATACATTCTATATGATTGTTGTAGATCATATGTGCTTCTTCCTGGCCATCAATTACTTCGATGTTGATGCCTGTGTCTTTCAGAATCTTCTTGATGACACTTTTCCCGTTTTTGGCATCGCGCATGGCAGAGGTAGCACATGCACGGTAGTCGGTCACTTCGTATATCTTCATCAGTTGGCGGAAAGCTTTCATCAGTCTTCTCAGCTTGACGAGTTTTATTTCAGAAACTTCTCCTAAAGAAAAGACATCGAATCCCAACCGCAGGGGAACTCGTAGCAACATGACTTTTGACAGTCGCTTGCTGATTAGGTTTTCGTCTTCTTTTTCTTTTTTGATTAGCAACCGCACTGCATTCGAACCGATGTCGATGGCGGCATAGCATTTATTACTCATTGTTATTCTTGTTTTTGATTGTCTGGTGTGGTATTGCAATAGCTGTAATATAATTCTTCTTGCGAGCGGAATGGAGTTCCTTCTTCAGAAGTCCATGGCTGGTTGTCCCCTTTCCCATCTACTACGCGTCCCTGGCAGGTATCACGCAGCCCATACTCTATTACTTTTCGTAAGTCTGCTTTGATTTGCGGGTCATACACAGGCGTAACTACCTCTACCCGATTGTCCAGATTGCGTGGCATCCAGTCGGCCGAACCGATGAATGTCTTGTCTTCTCCGCCGGCAGCGAAGATGAAGATGCGCGAGTGTTCCAGATAGCGGTCGATTATACCATTGATGTGTATCGTATCGCTCAGTCCCGGAATGCCGGTTATCAGCGAACAGTTACCTCTTACCAATAAACGGATGGGAACACCGTTGGACGATGCTTCGTACAGTTTCCGCACCATTGTAGTGTCGGTTATGTGGTTTATTTTGATCAGTATGTAAGCCGGTTTGCCAGCCTGCTTGTTCTTGATTTCGTCGTTGATCAGTTTGATAAACTTGTTTTTCATTTCATTGGGCGATACCAGTAACTCTTTGAAGTGTACAGGCGAATAAGGCTTCTCAATGAACGTGAAGACCGAATTTACGTCGTTGACGATGTTGCGTGCAGCAGTCATCACCATGTAGTCCGTATACATTCGTGCGTTTCCTTCATGGAAATTTCCCGTACTGATGCAGGCTATGTTATTACCTGTCTTCATGGTAATGTGAGTGATCTTGGAATGAACTTTCAGGCCTTCTACGCCGAATATCACGTGTATACCCGCATCCTGCATCTTCTTTGACCAGCCAATGTTGGAAGCTTCGTCGAAGCGTGCCAGCAGTTCGATGACAACCGTTACTTTCTTGCCGTTGCGTGCTGCGCAAATCAGGGCCTTTACTACTTTGGAATCTTTGGCCAGTCGGTAAAGGGTGGTTTTGATGCTTTTCACCTCTTTGCTGACTGCAGCTTCCTGCAACACACGGATGTAATAGTCAAAACTGTGGTAGGGAACGTGGATAAACCGGTCTTTTTCCTGTATCAGCTTAAGCAGGCTTTTTCCGCTGTCCAGTTCGGGCTTGATGACAGGAGCCCATACCGGGTATTTCAGGTCCTTGCGTCCGCAGTCGGGGAAAGACATCAGGTCTTTATGGTTGTGGTAGCGTCCTCCACTCAATACGGTGTCCAGCTTGTCCAGATTCAGTTTGTTCATTACCCGTTTCAGCATGTCCTTGGGCATCTGGCTGTCGTATATCACTCGTAGCGCATCACCTTTCTTGCGGCTTTTTACTCCTTTGGATATCTTTTGCAGCATGCCGTTGCGAAGGTCGTTGTCAATCTCCATTTCGGCATCCTTGGTGAATTTAAAGGCGTATGCGTTGAACGAGCTATATCCCAGTCCGGCGAAAATCATCGGCAGGCAATAGCGGATTACATCATCCAGATACATCAGATAGCTTTTTCCATCTTTGTCCGGCAGACGGACAAAACGTCCACATTCGGCTACGGGAAGGGCTATGAGCGCGTAGTCGAATGTTTTCTTGCCATTGGCCTGCATCTTCACAGCCAGGTAAATGTTTTCGTCGGTTTCGTCGGTCAGCTGTTTTACGGCCGAAAGCCAGATGGCACTTACAAAACCGCTTAACTTTTGCCGATAGAACTGGCGGACATAGTTTTGCTGTTCTTCGTCCAGTTCGTCTTCTTTGACGATGAATATGTTTTCGTGTCGCAATTGGCCGGTAACGTCCCGAATGGCCGACTCGTACTCTTTGACATATTTGTTGTTCAGCTTGTTGATCTGTTTGATGAGTCGTTGCGCATGTTCACGTTCCGAGCGCACTCCTTTGTCATCGCATTCGGCTATACGGCTAAGGGTGGCCATACGTACACGGAAGAATTCATCAAGGTTGTTCGAATAGATTCCAAGGAAGCTTAGTCTCTCCAGCAATGGGATATGGGGTTTCATTGCTTCTTGCAGGATGCGTCGGTTAAAATACATCCAGCTTAAGTCTCGGTCGACGTATGCGTCAGACAACTCTTTTTTACTGATCATATTTTGTTACGATGAATAGATTATTTTCTGACTTGCAAAAGTATCCCACTGATGTTACAAATGTGTGTCAGAAATGTTACAATAAGGATAAGGACGGATGGTGACGGGCAGACGAGTCGGTGAAAGCGAATTCTCGATGCAGCGTAAGATGCGCCAGTCGCAAGTGTGCACCCAGTCGATGAACGCTTGATTGGGCCGGTAGCCTTTTGAAAATTCCAACAATTCTTCCAGGTTGAATTCGGTGGAGGTGATTCCTGCTCCATTGCGGACAGCGTCGTAAGCATTGCAGTCTTGTTCGATGTGAGCGGGAACCATCAATAAAGGTTTGCCCAGATACATGGCCTCGCACACCGACTCGAAGCCTGCCGTGGTGGCGTATGCCTTGCATCCGGCCATGTAGCGCAGAAACTCTACGTCGTTTATCTGGTGGAAACTCAGCGTTTCGTCTATCTGGCATATTTCTTCTTCATCCTGTTTGTCCCAGAAGAAGTGCAGGGGTACTTCTTTATGCCGCGCGTGCCAGTTCATGATGCTTTCTCCGAAACCGGCGTTCACCATGTAGCCGTGTATGTAGTTTCCCTGGCTGCTTTCGCATGCCAATACTTCTTTTCGCAACAAGGGCGGCACTACTTTTATGCGGGTCGAAGGGTTGTAGGCCATGTCGCGGAACGATAGTGCCAATATTTCTTTGGCTCCTATGCAGGTCAGTCGGGTAAAGAGCCGTAGCAGCGTCAGGCTGACGGACTGCCGGGGAGGAAATTCGAAGTCGGGATGCAGAAAGAGGTACTGGTGTCCGATGCTGATCTGTGGGACGGAGGGACGCATAAAGCAGTAGGTCAGCCCGGTCAGTAGTTCGTAGAAGTTGATGACAAGGTCGGCCCCGCTCTCCTCAATGCGCTGGCGGATGTAGTGCATGCTTTTGATGTATGCCGGTATTTTCAGCAGGTTGTATGCGATGCTGCGGGGCAGGTTGATTCGTTTGTTGGCCGGAGTCGGGAGAAAGTTGGGACTGATGAACCGTTTTACCGGTGCCTGTATGGTGCGGTTGAAAAATCCGGGAAGCCTTCGCGAATTGCTTTTTCCTACCAGCACTTCTACTACTTCGTGTCCGTTGCGGCGCAACAGTTCTTCCATGGTGATGGCTTGTGTCAGGTGTCCGCGTCCTTCTCCTTGAACGATAAAGATAACTTTCATCTGTTTGCTGATTTAATGGTTTACAAAAAACATCTTCTCTTTTTTCATCTTTACAAAGGTCATGTTTTCATGTTACGTCAGGATGTAGAAGGTGTGACAATTGGGTTATAAAATAAGTCATGCCGGCATCACGCCGACATGACCCTAAGAGAATTTATGGATTTACTTTCGTGTGTGAAAAGTTACTGCTGCCGTTGTGCAGGCAGTTCAATATCAAACAAATTCTTCAACCATATACATGTCGCTGACAAAGTCGTCTACAGTCTGTTCCAGGTTCAGGTAAGCTTCGTCCGGAGTTTCTCCGTAGGCGCTGCATAGTGTATTGTTTACGATGTAAGCATAAAAGCCACCGCCTGCTGCGGCCTCGATAGCGTATTCGTTTCTGTTCAGTTTCATAATTAGTCCTCCTTTTTTTGACATTGCAAAGATGCCCTAACTTTGTTTCAAACGTGTGTAGGCGGGATTACAAAACGGTAAATATCGGGATTCCCTTTATGGATCAGTCCGGCTTCATTGTTTTTTTATTTTGCGGTGTGTGTGACTTTTTGACTTAATCCTTTCTTTTATTCAGAATTTTCTTTATCTTTGGCCTATCGCAATGCATCTTAAGTTAGATATTTATGGCAGAATACGGCTTCGCAATAATTCATAATCCATCCAATAAGTTGGCTGAGAATTTGGATATGTGTGAAACTTGTGTAA